>PMST01000707.1 GCA_003168295.1 Actinomycetota bacterium | reverse complement strand
TACGGCCCGGCGCTGGACGTGCGCACGCTGGCGGACCTGCTGCAGCGGGCCGGCGCGGTCGAGGCGCTCCAGCTGGACATCAACCCGTTCTGGATGTCGTTCGAGTACTACCAGGCGCATGGTCATCCGTCCGACCCCCGGCCGGTGAACCTGCTGCCGACCCAGCAGCAGAGCGCCTACCGGTACTACTCGGNNAAGAACCTGCTCGTGTTCGCGGCGCCGCTGGCTGGAGCCACACTGGGCCGGGATGACGGGCTGGGCTACGCGCTGGTGGCCGCGGCCGCCTTCGGCTGCGCCTCGGTGGCCGTGTACCTGGCCAACGACGTCGCGGACGCCGAACGCGACCGGCGGCACCCGCGTAAACGGCACCGCCCGGTCGCCGCCGGCGACCTGCCCAAGTCGCACGCGATCGCGCTGAGCGCGGTGAGCGCCGCGGCCGGGATCACCGCCGGGGTAGTCATCTCCGAGCCGCTGCTGACCGCGTCGGTCGGCGGCTACCTGGGCATCTCCTTCCTGTACTCCGGGCTGCTCAAGCACATCCCCGTGCTCGAGCTGTGCTTCGTGGCTTCCGGTTTCCTGCTCCGCGTGCTGGGCGGCGCGGCCGCCACCCACGTGCGGCCATCCGGATGGTTCCTGCTGGTCTGCAGCCTGGGCGCCTTCGGCGTGGCCGTGGCCAAGCGGTACACCGAGCTGACCAGCCTGGGGCCCGAGGCGATCGCGCACCGGCCGGCCATGCGCCGGTACCGGGCCGGGGCGCTCCGGCTGGCCCAGCGCGCGGCCGGCGCCGCGATGGTCGGGTGCTACCTCGCCTGGGCGGCCGGCCAACCGCTCGGGGCCGCCCGCTGGCACCTGGCCAGCGGCCTGCCGCTGGCCGCCGCGCTGATCCGGTTCGGCGTGCTCACCGGCCGCGGCACAGCCACCCCGGTGGAGGACCTGCTGACCCGGGACGGGCCCATGGTGGCCTGCGAGCTGGCCTGGCTGGCGCTGTTCGCGGCCGGGCTCTAGGGGGAGCGATGATGACCACAACCACCGAGCGGGTGCTGTCCGGGTGGGGCCGGACGGCGCCGTCGCACGCCCTGGTGACCGGCCCGCTGGACCTGCGCCAGCTCAGCGACCTCATCGCCGGCGCCCCGGCCGGCGGCGTGCTGGCCCGCGGGTCCGGACGCAGCTACGGCGACGCGGCCCAGAACGCCGGCGGCGTGGTGCTGAACCCCGTGACGGCCAGCTGGATCGAGCCCGACCCGGAGCACGCCGCGGTAAGGGTCAGCGCCTCGGTCACCTTCACCGAGCTGCTGGCCTGCCTCGTGCCGCTCGGCCTGCTCCCGCCGGTGCTGCCCGGAACCCGGCACCTGACCGTGGGCGGCGCGGTCGCGGCCGACGTGCACGGCAAGAACCAGCACGGCGACGGCTCCATCTCGGCTTGGATCGACACCATCGAGCTGCTGGACGGCGACGGCGCCCTGCGTTCCGTCCGCCCGGGCACGCCCGCGTTCCGCGCTACCGTGGGCGGCATGGGCCTGACCGGCGTCATCGTCAGCGTCAGGCTCCGCCTGCTGCCGATCCGCAGCGCCCGGCTCCGGGTCACGACCCGCAGGCTGGGCGACCTGGACGCGCTGCTGGCCGCGCACGACCAACCCGGCGCCCGGTACGCCGTGTCCTGGGTCGACCTGTCCGCCACCGGCCGCTCGCTGGGCCGCGGCGTGCTCGACACTGGCGACCACCTGACCTATCCCGACCGGGTTCATGAGGCCGGCGGCCTGCATTACCACCCGGGGCGCCCCTGGCCCGCGCCGGCGCTGCCGTTCTGCCCGGTGACCCCGTGGTCGGCCCGCGCGTTCAACCGGCTGTGGTTCCGGGCCTCGCCCGCCGGCCGCACCAGCGTGGCCGGCATACCGGAGTACTTCCACCGGCTGGACGCGGCCCGGGACTGGAACCGGACGCTGGGACCGGCCGGCTTCCGCCAGTACCAGTTCGTAGTCCCGCTCGGGGCGGAGAAGCTGCTGGCCGACGTGATCACCGAGCTGCAGCGGAACCGGGCCGCCGCTTTCCTCGGCACCCTCAAGCGGTTCGGCCCGGCCAGCGGCAACTACCTGTCGTTCCCGCTCCCCGGCTGGTCGCTGGCGGTCGACATGCCGGCGGCCCGGCCGAACCTGCACCGCCTGCTCGATGACCTGGACCGCCAGGTGGCCGGGGCCGGCGGCCGCGTCTACCTGTGCAAGGACAGCCGGCTGAGCCGGGACGCGTTCGCCGCCATGTACGGCAGCGGCCTGGACAGCTGGCGCGCGGCCCGGGCGGCGCTCGACCCCACGTCGAGGTTCCGCTCCGATCTCGGCCGCCGACTCGGGCTGGTGGACCCATGACTGCTCTGTCCCGCGTCCTGGTGCTCGGCGGCACCAGCGAGCTCGCCCTGGCCATCCTGGCCGCGCTGGACGCCCCGCCCGGCGCCGAGGTCATCCTGGCCGGCCGCGACCAGGCCCGGCTGGCCGAGGCCGGCCGGATGCTGCCTTACCAGGTCCGCACGGTTAGGTACGACGCGCTCGAGGTAGACGGCCACCAGGCCCTCGTCGACGCCCTGTCTGCCCCGGGTCCGGTGGACCTGGCGATCTCGGCGGCCGGCGTGCTCATCCCGCAGGCCGACGCGGAGGCCGACGTCACCCAGGCCGCCACCATGATCGGCACCAACTTCACCGGGCACGTCACCGCCCTGCTGGCCATCGCGGCGCAGATGCGCAAGCAGAGGTTCGGCACGATCGTGGTGCTGTCCTCGGTGGCCGCGGTCCGCCTGCGCAAGGCCAACTTCGTGTACGGGGCGGCCAAAGCCGGCCTGGACGCGTTCGCCCGCGGGCTGGCCGACTCGCTGCACGGCAGCGGGGTCCGGGTGGTCCTGGTCCGGCCCGGGTTCGTCACCGGCCGGATGACCGCGGGCCTGCCGCCCGCGCCGCTGGCCACCACGCCCGCCAAGGTCGGCGCGGCCACCGCCGCGGCCCTGCGCG
>PMST01000436.1 GCA_003168295.1 Actinomycetota bacterium | reverse complement strand
GCCGGTGCGCCGGGCGATGAAGCCACCTGTGCTCTCACCCGGGCGCCGCTCCGGCTCCTGGGAGAGGTAGCCGACGGTGGCGGCGGGCGGGCTGAGCCCGACTTCGCCCTGATCCGGTTGGACCAGCCCGGCCAGGATGCGCAGCAGGGTGGACTTGCCCGCGCCGTTGGCACCGACCAGGCCGGTGATCTCGCCCGGGGCGATAACCAAGTCAAGACCGGAGAAAAGAAGGCGGTCGGCATGGCCGGCGGCAAGGCCCTTGGCCGTGAGTATCGCGCTCATCGCCCGCTCATCTTAGGTGCGGGCCGGCCCGCCGCCGTAATCATTTCCCGCCGGACCCTCGACGTCGGGCACGCCGACGTAGAAGATGACGTGGCTCAGATAGCCGGTGCCGCCACCGACAACCGACAAGCTCCTTGACCCAGGACCTCGGTTAGAGCATACTAACGGTTAGTGAATGCTAACCGAGATGCCGACCGGTGGGGGGCGCTCGCCGACGGCACGCGCCTGGCCATCGTGGGGTGCCTGGCCGACGGGCCTCAGGCGGTCGGGCAGCTGGCGGCCGGGCTGCCGGTGAGCCGGTCGGCGGTGTCGCAGCACCTGAAGATCCTCAAGGACGCCGGGCTGGTGGAGGACATGGCGGCGGGGACGCGCCGGATTTACCGGCTCAACCCGGTCGCGCTGGCAGCGTTGCGGGATCAGCTTGACACCTATTGGCAGCGGGCGCTGGCCGGGTACGCCGAGGCCGCGGAAGCGCCGGGCGAGGAGGGGTGATGGCCCAGACCGGGGCAGCGACGGTCCGCAAGAAGGTCGTGGTTGACGCGCCGATCGAGCGTGCTTTCGCGGTGTTCACCTGCCGGTTCGGGGATTTCAAGCCGCCGGAGCACAACCTGCTCGGGGCGCCGATCGCCGAGACGGTGTTCGAGGCCCGGGTCGGCGGCAGCATCGTGGACCGGGCGGTGGATGGCAGTGAGTGCCGGTGGGCGCGGATCCTGGCCTTCGACCCCCCGGACCGGGTGGTGTTCAGCTGGGACATCAGCCCGCGGTGGACGATCGAGACCGACCAGGCGCAGACCAGCGAGGTCGAGGTCCGGTTCTATGCCGAGTCCCCGGCCCGGACCCGGGTGGAGCTGGAGCACCGGCACCTCGACCGGCACGGGCCCGGATGGGAAGCAATCACCGATGGCGTCGACGGGCCGCAGGGCTGGCCGTTGTACCTGGACCGGTACGCCGCGCTGGTGAAGGAAGGCACTACCCGATTGTGAAGGCGGGGGAACCCGCCGATGCCGCACCTTGAGCCCCACGTTGGGCGCGTCTTGCGCGTCGGCATCCCGGTCAGTCAGCGGGATGGCTGAGGGAGCGGCGCGGCGGGCAGCTCTAGGCGCAGCGAGATGATCCTGGCGACGACGCTGCGCATCCATCGGTGCGCGGGGTCGCTGTCGTGGCGGTGGTGCCAGCTCACGACGGCCGGAACGCTCCGCAGGGAGAACGGCAGGGGAAGCGGCGTCAGCGTGCGCCCTTCCGGGACGCCGAGTCGGCGCGGGAGAACGCACACGGCGTCCGAGCCTTCCACCACGATCGCGAGCGCCGCGGCGAAGCTCGGCAGGGCGGCGGCGACCCTGCGGCGCAGCCCCCGCGCCTCTAGCACCTCATCGGCCGGGCCGCGCAGGCGGCCGCGACGGGAGACGACGATGTGGATCGCGTCCGCGAACTGCTCGATGGTTGGTGCCGCGGCCGTCAGCGGGTGACCGGAGCGCGTCACCAGCGCCATTTCGTCGGTCCCGACGACGTGTGAGGCGATCGACGCCGAACGGTCCGGAAGGCTGCCCACGTCGAGGTCGACCTCTCCCCGGGACAGGTTTGTTGTCGTCGTCGGGGTTCTCGCCGAGCAAGCGCAGCGCGACACCGGGGGCGTCCCGCGTGACCAGGTCCAGGAGCCCGGGGGCGAAGGCGGCCAGCAGGATGTCGTTGGCGCGGATGGTGAAGGTCCGCTCCAGGCGCGCGAGGTCCAGCTCGCGTGCGGCCTGCTCGCGCTCTACTCACCCGACTCACGGCCGGCCCACCGCGAGGAGCTGACGAAGGCCGCCATCCGCAATGAGGAGGCCTCCTCAGCCGGCCTGCGTGACGCCCTCCTCGCTCTTCGCCCCGAGGCGCGCTGGCTGGAAGAGGAGAACGAGACCGGCGCCCTCCCCGACGGGGAGTGGTGGGTCGTCGACAACGCCGAGGGCAGCGTCAACCACGTCCACGGCATGCCCGAGTGGGGTGTCAGCATCTCCCTCGTCATCGACGGCGTGCCCGAGCTTGGGGTGTTCCGTCAGCCCGTCGCAGGCCTCACCTACACCGCCCTACGCGGGCACGGCGGCTACGAAAACGGACGCCGGCTCACGGTGTCGGGGAAGTCTGGCCTCGACGTGGCCATTGTCGGCACCGGGCAGGCCGAAGCCGGCCAGGCCGAAACCTACGCCCGCATCGGCCGGTCGATCACCGCCTTGCTCCACCAGGCGTTCCTCGTCCGAGTCACCGTGCCCTCGACCTTCCCCCTGCTGCTGGTGGCCGGCGGGCACATCGATGCCTTCTGGCAGTACCAGCCCGTCCTGCCCGGCATCGCCCTGGGCATCCTGCTGGCCACCGAGGCCGGCGGCATCGTCACCGCCGTTGACGGCTCGCCGTGGACCCCCGCCTCCGGCACCGTGCTGGTGGCCGCCCCCGCCGTTCACGCCCCGATGATCCGGGCCCTGCGCGAGGTGAACTGAATGCGGGTCACCGTCCTTGGCGCCACCGGCGGCACCGGTCGCCACCTCGTCACCCAGGCCCTCGAACGAGGCCACCAGGTCGACGCCGTTGTCCGGGACCCCGGCCACGCGGCACTGCCCGCCAATCCGCGCCTGACCATCTACCGCGGGGACGTGCACGACGCGGCTTCCATCGCCGGCGCCATCGCCCCCGAGTCCGTCGTCGTCTCCGGCCTCGGCGTCGCGAGCAAGAACGAGGCAGGCACCCTCACCGCCGGCGCCCGGGCCGTGGTCGCCGCTCACCCGGCCCGTATCCTGTGGCTCGGCGCGATCGGCACCGGCCGCTCGGCCAGCGCGGTGGGTCGCCTCACCGCACGGCTCCTACGCGCCGGGTTCGGCGCCGAATACGACGACAAGGTCACCGCCGACACCACCGTGCTCGGCGCCGGGGGCACCGTGCNNGCCGGTTCTTCCCGCACCGCACACCCCGGGCCACGATCGCCCGGCTCATGCTCGACGAAGCCGAAGCTCCCATGCACCCTGGCCAGCTCATCATCCCGGATCCGCAATAACCCCAGGCTGCCAGTAGTGCAGGCCGTGGCCGGATGGCGCGGAGGCCGCCGGCCGTGGATCGGTCAACTGGCCACGAAGATCATTCCCTGCGGCTCGAAGCTAGGACCGTGGAGCGAGACGGGCGTGATCTTCCCGGTGTACATGTTCAGCTGGCCCAGGTAGTTCGGCGGGTACCCAGGTCCCGGGCAGGTGGCCGGAGCGCCGTTCGCGTCGCATGGGGTGACGGCGACGAACGCGGTGCCTGGCCAGAACGTACCGGAGACGACCTCGATGGTGTCGGTGCTCGTGCTGGCGCCGAAGAACGTCCCGTGCCAGGATGTCGCCCAGGCGGTGTCGTCGACCGACTGCGACAGGGCCAGAGCCGTCAGGTGCTGATACCAGGTGCCTGGGCCGTGCACGTAGATCTGCTCTTTGTCGCCCTGGCTGGTCACCATGAAGTCGCCCGCGTACATGGGCGCAGTCGCCGGCACGACCTCATTGGAGTCGGGATCGGTGAGGCCTAGCCTGACCGATGCACCCGCATGCGGGCCGTTAGCGGCGGTTGCCCAGGACTCGTCGTAGAACAACGCGTGGACATAGGCCACCTGGTTGGATGGGTCCAGGCTCACCGAGTACACGGCCGGGTAGGCCGGGTTCGGCGCCGCCGTCCCGGTGGCGCCGGGAGCCGAGGCGCTGATCAGCATCTGGCCGTCGTAGAACGAGATGGCATCGGTGCCGCCGTGGTGCGGCAGCGGCTGCTTGCTGTACTGGTAGTGCGTCACCTGGCCTGTCCAGGAGTCGATGCTGTCGAGGCTGGAGTTCGCGTCCTCGTTGATGGTGGCGATGACCTGCCCTGTGGCCGGATTGGCCGTCAGGCCGTCGCACTTGCCGCGGAGGTCCCACTTGCGGATGACCTGGCCGCCCTGGGTGAACTCTACGATGGTGCTGTCACGGTTGCCGTCCGTGCTGGCCTGCCCCTGCGGGCCGACCCCGTTCTGGAATGTGGTGAACAGGTCGCCTCCGAAGATGGTGATGTCATCGGGCGAGCTCAGCCGTTCCCAGTGCCTCTTGCTGGATCCGGCCTTGGTGTACCAGTGGCCCAGGCTCTTGCCAGACAAGATCTGGCGTACGTCGTAGCTGGGCGAGGTCGGCCTGATGGTCCTCGCGCTGGCGGGCAAGGCGACGACCAGCATGGCCAGCAGGGCCGTTATCACCGCGCCGGCGACCGTTATCGTCGTGGTGTCCCGCCTGGCACGGGCGCGTCTACCGATCACCTGCATAACTTTCGACCCTTCTCGCAGAAGCCTGTCCACTGGTGTAGAAGAGTGTCCACTTCTAGCGGCTACCCCGAGCGCACAGCTGACCCTTACCTGTCGCGAAGGTGAACAAAATGTGAAATGGTGCTGCAAGCTGCCTGGAGGTTCGCTCGGTGTGCCGCAAAGGCTGGGGGCCGCCCTGGTGAGAGACTGGCGGCTGTGCGCACTCACGGACTGCGATTCGACCTCAACTGCTCGATCCTGTTCACCGAGCTGCCGCTGCTGAAGCGGCCCGCGGCCGCGCGAGCCGCCGGGTTCGACGCGGTGGAATTCTGGTGGCCGTTCGCCGATCCGGTGCCCGCAGACCACGAGGTGGACGCGTTCATCGGGTCGCTCGGCGACGCGGGCGTGCGGCTCGCCGCCCTGAACTTCGCCGGGGGCGACCTGGCGGCCGGGGACCGAGGGCTGCTGTCCCAGCCGGAAGGGTCCGCGGCGTTCCGGGACAATATCGACGTCTGCGTCGGCATCGCCGTCCGGACCGGCTGCACTGTGCTCAACGCGCTGTACGGGAACCGGGTGGACGGCGTGCCCAAGGCGCTGCAGGATGAGCTGGCCCTGGAGAATCTCGTAGTGGCCGCCCGGGCCGCCGCGCCCGGCGGGGCGACCGTGGTCGTGGAGGCGCTGAACTCCTATGACAGTCCGCGCGCTCCGCTGGTCTCCAGCCGAAGCGCGCTGGCGGTGATCAACGAGGTACGAGCCCGGGACGGCGTCTCCAATATCGCGTTCCTCGCCGACCTGTATCACCTCGGCAAGATGGGCGAGGACCTGCCGGAGATGCTGGCCCGCGACGCCGCCGACATCGCGCACATCCAGGTCGCCGACGTGCCTGACCGCGGCGCTCCGGGCACGGGCGAGCTGGACTTTCCGGTCCTGTTCGGGCAGATCGCGGACCAGGGATACACCGGCTGGATCGGCTGCGAGTACAAGCCGTCGGATCCGGCGGACAGTTCGACGAGCTTCGGCTGGAGGTAGCCGCTCATGGCCCGTATCGGATTCTGCGCTGCTGAAGGTCATCGAGAACCTGTCGAGGTCCGATGAGGTATGACCTGATCGTCCGGTCCCGCCGGACGGTGCTGCCGGACGGCACGCGGCCCGCGTCGGTCGCGGTCAGCGGACCGGTCATCGCGGCCGTCGGCGAGTACGGCACGAGCTATGACGCGGATCGCGACGTCGACCTCGGCGACTTCGCGCTGCTGCCCGGCCTGGTCGACACCCACGTGCATGTCAACGAGCCCGGCCGGACCGAGTGGGAGGGGTTCGCGACCGCCACCCGGGCCGCGGCGGCAGGCGGGGTCACCACGATCTGCGACATGCCGCTCAACTCGCTGCCGCCCACCACCTCGGTGGCGGCGCTGACCGAAAAGCGCGCGGCCGCGGCCGGGAAATGCTGGGTGGACGTGGCGTTCTGGGGTGGTGCGGTGCCGGGCAGCCAGGCGTCGCTGCGGCCGCTGCACGACGCCGGGGTGCTCGGGTTCAAGTGCTTCCTGCTCGACTCCGGCGCGCCCGAATTCCCGCCGCTCGACGTGACAGGCCTGCGGTCCGTGCTCAGCGAGCTGGCCGAGCTTGACGCGCTGCTGCTCGTGCACGCCGAAGACATGGCGGAGATCAAGCCGGCGGCCGGCCGTGACTTCGGCGCGTTCGTGGCGTCCCGCCCGCCGGTGGCTGAGCGCCGCGCCATCGAAAAGGTAATCTCGGCCGCGGCGCGCACCGGGGCGCGGGCCCATATCGTGCACCTGTCCGCGGCGGAATGCGTCGCGATGATCGCCGGGGCCAGGGCGGCGGGCATCCGGCTCACGGCCGAGACTTGCCCGCACTACCTGTACTTCGCCTCCGAGCAGGTGCCGGACGGGGCGACCGAGTTCAAGTGCTGCCCGCCGATCCGGGACTCGGTCAACCGCGAGGCGCTGTGGCGGGGCCTGGAGGCCGGCGTGATCGACTGCGTGGTCTCGGACCACTCCCCCTGCCCGCCCGAGCTCAAGTCTCTGAGCTCGGGGGACTTCGGCGAGGCCTGGGGCGGCATCGCCTCGCTCCAGCTCGGCCTGTCCGCGGTCTGGACGGTGGCGCGGCGGCGCGGGCGGACCCTGGACGACGTGGCGCGGTGGATGGCCGCGGGCCCGGCCGCGCTGGCCGGCCTGCGGGCCAAGGGCCGCCTGGCCGCCGGGTGCGACGCCGACCTGGTGGCGTTCGACCCGGAGGAGAGCTACGTCGTGGACGCGGCCCGGCTGCAGCACCGCCATCCGGTCACGCCGTACGCAGGGCGTACGCTGACCGGACGCGTGCGGCAGACGTGGTTGCGCGGAACCTCGCTGCTCGATGCCGAAACCGGCGTGCCGGATGGTGAACCAGTGGGTCGGCTGCTGAACCGGGATTAACGGGGAAGGATCTTGTCCATGGATGAGCAACTTCTGCCCGACTTGCTCCGGCTGCGCGGGTCGGTGCTGGCCGCGAGCGATGAGTTCTTCGCCGCCAAAGAGAACCTGATCAAGCCGAACGCACCCGTCTTCGTGCCGGAGACCTACGGAGCCAAGGGACAGGTCTACGACGGCTGGGAAACCCGGCGCAAGCGCGGACCCGGCGGTACGCTGCCGGACCGCACGGCCCGCGACTGGGTGATCGTCCGGCTCGGGGCACCGGGGGTGGTGGGCTCCATCGTGGTCGACACCGCGCACTTCACCGGGAACTTCCCGCAGGCCTGTTCGGCGGACGCGTGCTCGGTGAGCGGGTACCCGACCTTCGCCGAGCTTGCGACCGATCCCGTTTCCGGTGGCCCAGAAGGAATCTGGCAGGAGATCGTGCCGCGGGGCCTGCTGACCGGCGATCACCGGCACGCGTTCAGCGTGAGGTCCCGGCGCAGGTTCACCCATGTCCGGCTGAACATCTTCCCCGACGGCGGCGTCGCCCGGCTGCATGTGCACGGTGAGGTGGTACCGGATCCGGCCGTGCTGCAGGGCCTGACCTTCGACCTCGCGGCGCTGGAGAACGGCGCCGACGTGGCGTCCCGCAGTGACCAGTTCTACTCCTCACCGCGCAACGTGATATCTCCGGGACTCTCGCGGGTCATGGGCGAGGGGTGGGAAACTCGCCGGCGCCGGAAGCCGGGGTATGAATGGCTGGTCATCCGGCTGGCCGGGCACGGCGAGATCAACCTCGCGGAGATCGACACGTCCTGGTTCCGGGGCAACCAGCCCGACACCGCCTCGCTGCAGACGCTGGACGTCAGCACCGGCGCTGCGCTGACCGACGAGAGCGCGTGGCATGATCTGCTGCCGCCCGTCAGGTTGCTGCCGGACACCCCGCACCGGTACCGCGTCTACGGCGCGCCGGCCACGCACGTGCGGCTGAAGATCTTCCCCGACGGCGGCGTGGCCAGGCTCCGGCTGTACGGGTCGCTGACCGAGACCGGCCTGGCGGCCATGCGGCGCCGGTGGGACGAAACGGCCTGACCGGTAACGGCCGACGCGAAGTCGCCCCCGTGGTCTCATGGGCGGTATGAGCCACGTGGTAATCGCTCCGGACAAGTTCAAGGGAACGCTGACCGCCGCCCAGGTGGCCGCGCACGTGGCGGCCGGGCTCGACCGAGTCTGCCCTGGGCTGAGGAATGCCCAGGTGCCGGTGGCGGACGGCGGAGACGGCACCGTCGACGCGGCGGAGGCCGCCGGTTACCGCCGCGCCGAGCTGGAAGTCCGCGGGCCGACGGGCGGACCGACCACGGCTGCCCTCGCCTTGCGCGAGGGGACTGCCATCATCGAGTCCGCCCAGGCCAGCGGGCTGAGCAGGCTGCCGGGCGGCGTGGCCGCCCCGCTGACCGCCTCCAGCCACGGTGTCGGGGAGCTCATCGGTGCGGCGGTCAGGATGGGGGCTGCTCGGATCGTGCTCGGCCTGGGCGGTGTGGCCTGTACCGACGGGGGCGCGGGCCTGGTCACGGCGCTCGGCGCCCGGCTGCTTGACGAGTCAGGAGCCGAACTCGCGCCGGGCGGGGCGGCGCTGGCCCGGCTGCACCGGATCGACGTCTCCGGGCTGAAGGACCTGTCGGGCACCGAGGTGGTCGCGGCCACGGACGTGGACAACCCGCTGCTCGGCGCGCGAGGCGCCGCGGCGGTCTACGCACCGCAGAAGGGCGCCTCGGCGGAGGACGTGACGGTCCTGGAGGACGGCCTGGCCCGCTGGGCGGACGTGACCGAGCGGACGCTGGGCCGCGGCCTGCGGGATGAGCCTGGGGCGGGCGCGGCGGGCGGACTCGGCTTCGCCGCGCTAGCGTTCCTCGGCGCGAGGATGCGGCCCGGCATCGACCTGCTGCTCGACCTGCTCTCGTTCACCGGTCACCTGCCCGGCGCCCGGCTGGTCATCACCGGAGAAGGCGCGCTCGACACGCAGACTCTGCACGGCAAGGCCCCGGCCGGGGTGGCTCGCGCGACCGCCGCGGCGGCACCGGGCGTGCCGGTGGTGGCGGTGGCCGGGATCTGCTCGCTGACCGCTGACCAGCTTCGTTCGGCGGACATCGCCGCGGCTTACGCGCTGGCCGACATCGAGCCTGACCTGGCCCGCTGCCGGGAGCAGGCCGGACCGCTGCTCGAGGAACTTGCCGCCATCCTGGCCCGCGACTGGATCGCGCCATAGCCCCCCGATGGTGCTGGCAGGCGACGGTTCGGCCATGATAGAAGACCTATGTTTTTGAGTCTGTCGACATCTCCGCCCAACGTCGGCCTGTGGGCCCGCGGCAGCGGGCTTGAGATTGTCCTGTTCCTGACCGGCGCGGCGCTGCTGACCCGTATCGCCACGTGGCTGGGCGGAAGGATCACGACCCGGATCGACGCCAACGCCCGGGAGACGGATGCGCTGGTCCGCTCCGAGGCGTCCAAACACCGGCACGCGCTGACGTTGGTGATCACCTGGGTCACGCTGGTCGTCATCTACTGCGCGACCGGCGTGCAGGTTCTGGAGCGCCTGGATGTCCCGGTGACGAGCCTGGTCGCTCCGGCCGCCGTGGTTGGGGTAGCCCTGGGGTTCGGGGCCCAGCGCATCGTCCAGGACCTACTGGCGGGCTTCTTCATCATCACCGAGCGCCAGTACGGCTTCGGAGACCTCATCCGCCTGTCGGTGCCGAACGAATCCACCCCCGCCATGGGCACGGTGGAGGACGTCACGCTGCGGATAACCACCGTGCGCACCAGCGACGGCGAGGTGGTCATCACCCCCAACGGGCAGATCACCCAGGTGACCAACCTGTCGCGCGACTGGGCCCGGGCCGTGGTGGACGTGCCGGTGCCCGTCACCGCAGACGTCAACCGGGTCAGTGACCTGCTGCGGCAGATCGGCGAGCAGGCCTACAAGGATCCGAACCTGCGCAGCCTGCTGCTTGACGCCCCAGCCGTCCTGGGGGTGCAGAGCCTGGACGTGGACCGGTTCCAGCTTCGCATGGTGGCCAGAACCCTGCCCGGCAAGCAGTTCGTGGTCGGGGCAGAGCTGCGGATCCGGATCGCGGCGGGACTGCGGCAGGAGGGCATCAACCTGCCGACCGCGCTGGGAACCGGGGAACCGACCGGACCAGCCGGGAGCGGCTGATGCGAATACGGCTGACACGACTGGTGCGACTGGTGCGACGGATACGCACCTCCACCTGGGTCCTCGTCGCCATCTTCCTGGTCGCCTTGGCGGCCTGGGTGGAGGTCAGGCCAACCCCGGCACCAAGCTCTACGTCATCAGGGACCGGCTCTTCGTCCACGGTCACGCCCACCACCTCCGCGCCCGCCACGACATCTACGAGGCCGGTCCCGACGACCACCAGCACGCCGCACGCGACCAGCACGCCGCACGCGACCAAGACGCCAACTGCGAGCGCCTCCCCGACCGTGTCGCCCCCCGCGCTCGGGTCGCCCGCGCCATCCTCCAGTCTGACGGCCTCACCTTAGCAACATGGCCAGTCAGTTCCCCGGCGTGCTCGGGTACATCAGCTTGCCGCCGGCGTGAGGGCACCCTGGTAGGCACGCACGGTCTCGCCGCCGGGTGACCAAATCCTGATCTCGATACGCTGGCCGCCCGGCGGCGCGATGAAGCCAGCCTGGAACGGGCCCCAGCCTTGGAACACATGGGCCTGGTAGGGGGTAGTGGCGTCGACCGGCACGGAGATGGACTCGACCCCATCGGTGGCCGGCAGCGTCCGCCGCGCGAGCAGCGCGTCGCCGGTGTCATCCCAGACCTCCACGTTGACCGGCCCGCTGGCGGATAGGGTGACCGACGCCTGGTACCGCCCGGACGGCACTTGCCAGGCGAGGCCGGACACCACATATCCGCGGTGCCCGGTGGAGGTCACGTTCCAGCCGCTCACGGGGCCGGTCATCACGGCGCGCCCTGCGCTCCCGGGCGTGGTCCAGGCGGGAATCGGGGCCTGCCCGGGTACCTCGATCTCGTGCACGCCGGCGGGCCGATGCCAGTCGAACGCCCACACCCCGTTCGCGTGGGCGACCATCCTGGCGTGCAGGGGGCCGGCCAGCTGGGCGATCAAAGCCATCGCACTGCCGGTGTTCTGCGTTTCCACCCCGGACGCGGGCAGCACCACGAACCAGACATCTCGCCTGCCGATCGGCTGCGAGCCGGGCCCGAGCAGGACACGAACGTCGGCGTGGTCCGCGAAGCGGCCGATCACCCCCTGGGACACGATCACCTCGGCCGACGCCGGGATAAGCGGCTCAACCCGGGCCAGCGTGGCCGCCGCGGCGGCGGGCACCCGCAACCACTGGCCCGGTGCGCGCACGCCCCAGACCGCGGCCCAGCCGATCGCCTGCGCCACCACTAGGCCGGTGACGGCCAGGCCTAGCCAGCGACGGCGCGCGGTCAGCCAGCAGAGCACGCCCACCGAGGCCACGGGCATGAACACGTAGATAGGCAGGCTCTGAAACAGCGGCTCGGCAAACAGGACCCCATGAAAGAGGCTGTTCACGAGCGCCACCATCACGATGAGCGGCAGCAGGACCGGGAAGCCCAGACCCACCAGGCCGGACGGCGCGAGGTTGGCCCACAGATCCAAGCGTTTGCTCCACAACACGCTCAGCACGCGGATCGGGTGGGTGGCAATCCCCGTGACGAGCCTGGTCATGCTGATATAACCGGTGGCTTTGAAGCCGGGGACAGCCAGGTAAGCATAGGCCTGCAGTCCGTGCGCGGAGCCGCGGTTGCCGTGGATGAGGGTAATGACCAGCACCGCCACGAGCCCGATGCAGGCGAGCGCGGCCCCCTGCCGCCGCAGGCCGCGCCGGGCCAGCATGACGCCGACCCCGATCCCGGCCAGGTAGGTCCCGGTGACGTCACCACAGGCCAGCAGGGGTAGGACCCACCACCACGCCCGGCGCCGGCCGTTGGCCATATCCCAGGCCAGCAGAGCGGCGAACGCTATGCCTATCGTCTCGAAGTGGAAGTCGAACGAGATGCCACCAGATCCACGGGTCGATGACCAGGAGCAGGAGTCCCGCGCCTGCCAGCCACGCCGCGTCCCCGCCGGTGCGCCGCTTCCCGGCGATCTCGCAGAGCCAGGTGAAGGCGACCGCCTCGGCTACGCATACCCCGATGTCCTGCAGCCAGGCCAGGTCCACGCAGTGCGGCCATACCCAGTACAGCAGGGCCGCCGGCCACAGCATGAACTCGCTGTGGTTCTGCCAGAACGGGAACCTGCCCAGGGTGTCGCGCGGGTCGAGATTGCCGTGCGCGATCAGGTACCACGCCTGGTGGTACTGCGCGAAGTCGGCCGCGAGCGCGTAGCGCTGGTACAGGAGCGTGCTCCAGCACAGGAACGCGACGAACTGCACCGCCAGCACGATGTACCCCACGTAACGCACCCGGTGGACCACATCGCGCTGCGCGAAGGTCGTGTGGCGGGCCTGGGCGGACGCCAGTCTTACGCGCACTGTGCCAATGATCGTGATTGCGCACCCGATCCGAGATGAGGTGAAGGTCCGATCCAGCTCGCGTCGGCGGGTCCGCCATAGCGGCGCGTCAGCGACGCTGACATAACTATAAGTAGTTGTAAAACTACTTACCGTATTAACACTAGTTACCGCAAGTGAGGTCAGAGCCGCCGAGCAGCGCGGCCTGTCAGCCATCCTCCGGCGTTTCCTCAGGTCTTGTAGCCGCACCGACCGGCTCTGGGTCAGCCGATCGGTGGAGTAGCTCAGCCGTCCGGCGTGACCCGGAGTTCGAGGTGCTCGGCGAGGCCGTCCGGCTCGCCCTCGCGCTGGCGGCTGACGTGATCCTGATGGACCTGCGGATGCCGGGCACGGACGGCCTGACCGCGATCACCGAACTAGGAAAGCGAGGCGGCGCCGCGCGTGTGCTGGTGCTGACCACCTACGACACCGACAGTCATGTGCTGCCCGCGATCGAGGCGGGCGCGACCGGCTATCTGCTCAAGGATGCGCCGCGCGCCGAACTGCTGCGGGCGGTCCGGGCCGCGGCCCGGGGCGAGGCGGTGCTCGCCCTCGGTGGCCGCCCGGCTGATGAGCCGGTTCCGGGCCCCAGCCGGCGCGGGGCCGCTCAGCCACCGGGAACTCGAGGTCCTCGAGCTGGTCGCGGCCGGGACCACCAACCGGGAGGCGGCCGCCAGGTTGTTCATCAGCGAGGCGACGGTCAAGACTCACCTGCTGAACATCTACGCCAAGCTCGGCGTCAGCGATCGCGCGGCCGCCGTGGCCGAGGCGTTCAACCGTGGACTGCTCACGCCGGGAACGCCAGAGCGGTCGTAGCGGGCAGGCGGGTCCGCAGTGGGCGGGTCCGCGGAGGGCGGGTGGCGTCCGGACCCAGCTACCGCTTCCGCGCGGCGCGGCTCTTCCCGGCCCGCGCGTATTCGGCCAGGGCCGAGGCGACGGCGTCGTCTGGCGACGGCAGGGCGCGAGCACGGTCAAGGGCGGCCTTACGCATCCGGGCGGCCAGCGCGGGATCGGTGAGCACCGCGCGGACCGCGCCGGCGAGCCGGTCCGGGTCGCCCGGAGGGACGAGGAGGGCGGCGTCCTCGCCCGTGAGTTCCGGTGTCCCGCCGACGCGGGTGGCCACGACGGGCACCCCCGCGCGGAGCGCTTCCTGCAGGATGAGCGGCTGGCCTTCCCACACGCTGGGCAGCACGAAAACGGCGGCGGCGGCCAGCAGCGCGGGCACGTCGTCGCGCTGACCGGCGAAACGCGCGTCGAGGTGCAGCGCGGCCGCCTGGCTCTTCAGCCGGGCTTCCAGGGGACCTTCGCCGACGATGACAAGCGCGGGCTCGGGCGTGATGTCCCGCCATCTGGAGGCGGCCTCGAGCAGGGTCCCGAAGTCCTTCTGGGCGGCGAGGCGGCCGACAGTCAGAACCACGGCACGGTCCGGGCCGGCGTCCGTCACGGCCGGCATCCGCGGGGGTTCGGGGGGGACCGGGTAGGCGGGGACTGGGGCGTGGCCGACCCGGCGGGCGCCGGCCGTGCGCATCCGCTGCTCCAGGTCCGCCGAGACGCACAGGACGGAGTCCGCGCGGCGCGCGACGATCAGCTCGAGCACCCGGTAGATCGCCCCGGTGAGGCCGCCCGCGGCGGGCGCGTTGTGCACGGTGACGATCAGCGCGGGCCCGGCGTCGTACACACTGGGCCGGACGAAGGCCGCCGCGATCGCGGCCAGCGCCCCGGCCCGCAGGCCGTGCGCGTGCACCACGTCGGGCCGCCAGGCCCGGACCAGGCGCCGCAGCCGCCGGATCGCCCCCAGGTCACGGAGCAGGCGCGGGCGGTCCGCGATGTCGACCGCGGTGAACCCGACGCCGGCGACAGCGCTGAAGTCGAAGTCGCGATCGGTCTGCGCAGCCCCGAACACCTCGCTCGGCACGCCCCGCGCTGCGCAGCCGGCCGCGAGCATGAGCACGTGCCGTCCGGTGCCGCCCGTGCTGGTGCCCAGCACGAAGGCGACCTTCACGTCCGGACCACGCGGCGGACCACCGCGCGCAGGTCCCCACCGTCCGCCCACGCCACCACCGCGAAGAAGACCACCAGCACGGCCGCGCTGGCGAGCAGCGTGCTGGCCACGTTCGGCAGGAAACCCGCGGCCGGGAAGCCGAGCGCCACCCCGAGGCCAGCCGCCGTCCCGGCCACCGCGCCAGCCAGGCCAGCCAGCGCGGCGCGCGCGCACCCGCGCAGCGCGTCCTTCCCTCGCGCCTGGCGGACCAGCATAAGCAGCGCGACACCGGACACGGTGAGCCCGATGGTCGTGCCGGCGCCGAGCCAGGGTACGACCGAGTTCGGGGCCACGAACGGCACGATCAGCAGGTCCGCGGCGATCACCAGCAGCCAGCCGCCGCTGACCGCCACGGCGGCGGCCCGGCTGCGCCCGTAGGCGTAGAGCACCCGGGACAGGTTGGCGGTCAGGCCGTACCCGACCAGGCCCGGCGCGAACGCGGCCAGCGCGATCGCCAGCTGGCGGGCGTCCGCCGACTGGCCGACGTGGGACTGGAAGACGCGGGCCAGCGGGACGCAGGTGCCCGCCATCCCCGCCACGCCCAGCCAGGATGCCACGATCACGGCCCGGGTGGAGGTGGCGCTGGTGGCGTCGAAGCGGTCATCACGGGCCGACAGCTCGGGAAACGCGCTGGTCGCGATGGGCACGGCCAGCACGGCGTAGGGCACGAAGAACACCGCCCAGGCGAAGCTGTAGAGGACCAGCGCGCCGCTGCCGCCACGGGAGTTCGCGAGCACGATCACCACCGCGACCGAGGCGTCCTGGGCGATGAGCGTCGCCACGCCCGCGGCGGCCAGCGACCGGACCCGCGTGCCCACCCCGGCCGGGAACCGCAGCACCGGCCGCAGCCTGAGCCGGAGCCGCGCCGCGGGGATCAGCGGGGCCGCCACCAGGGCCGCGACCCCGGCGGTCGTTCCGGCCGCCAGCACCACCCAGGCCAGCGTGGGCACCGGCCGGAGCATGTTCTGGTAGCCGTTACCCACCACGCCGAACCAGAAGTACGCGCCGATGACGACCAGGCTGGACAGCACCGGCGCCAGCGCGGGCGCGCCGAACCGCCGGTGCGACTGCAA
>PMST01000093.1 GCA_003168295.1 Actinomycetota bacterium | reverse complement strand
TTCGAGCGCGAGTACGAGACCCTGGTCGCCGGGGTCCGGATGCGGGCGCCGATGCTGTCCATTCACACCGTCGCCGCCGGCGGCGGCTCCGTGCTGCACTTCGACGGCAGCCGGTACCGGGTCGGGCCCGACTCGGCCGGCGCCGATCCCGGGCCCGCCTGCTACCGGCGCGGCGGCCCGCTCACCGTCACCGACGCCAACGTGCTGCTCGGGCGCATCCAGCCCGGCCATTTCCCGCACGTCTTCGGTGAGCGCGGCGACGCCGCCCTCGACGCGGAGACCCCCCGGGCCGCGTTCGCCGAGCTCAGCGACCAGATCGCTGCCGCCACCGGAGATACCCGCGGCCCCGAGCAGGCCGCGGCCGGCTTCATCGAGATCGCCGTGGCGAACATGGCCAACGCGATCAAGAAGATCTCGGTGCAGCGCGGCTACGACGTGACCGGATACGTCCTGAACGTGTTCGGCGGCGCCGGCGGCCAGCATGCCTGCGCGGTCGCGGACGCGCTCGGCATGACCACGGTGCTCATCCACCCGCTGGCCGGCGTGCTGTCCGCGTACGGCATCGGGCTCGCCGACATCATCGCGATGCGCGAGCAGGCCGTAGAGGTGCCGCTCACCGCCGCGCTGGCCGCCCGCCTGCCCGGCCTGGCCGCGCCGCTCGAGGCGGACGCGCGCGAGGAGATCCTGGCCGAGGGCGTGCCGGTCCAGCGGATCACCGCCACGCACCGGGCCCATCTGCGCTACGAGGGCACCGACACCGCCGTCATCGTCCCGGTTGGCCCGCTGGAGGAGATGACCGCTGCGTTCGAGGCGGAGTACTCCCGGCGCTTCTCGTTCCTCATGCCGGATAAGCCGGTCATCGCCGAAGCCGTGTCGGTCGAGGTCACCGGCGCCGCCGACGAGCCGGCGGCGAGTGCTGACACCACCGCCCGTTCGGAAATCGAAGACAAGACCCAGCCGGTCCGGGCCGCGCAGGTCCCGATGTTCGCCGCCGGCGCCTGGGCGCAGGTGGACCTGTTCGCCCGGGCCGGGCTGCGCCCCGGGCACGCCATCGACGGTCCGGCCATCATCACCGAGGAACTGGCCACCACCGTGGTCGAGCCTGGCTGGCAGGCCGTCGTCAGCGACGGGGGTGACCTGCTGCTATCCCGTGTGGTCGCCCCGCCCGCACAGGCGGACGTCGGCACCACCTCCAACCCGGTGCTGCTGGAGATCTTCAACAACCTGTTCATGTCGGTGGCCGAGCAGATGGGGGTGCGCCTGCAGGCGACCGCGCACTCGGTCAACATCAAGGAGCGGCTCGATTTCTCCTGCGCCGTCTTCGACGCCGACGGCGGCCTGATCGCGAACGCGCCGCACATGCCGGTGCACCTGGGCTCCATGGGCGAATCGATCAAGATGGTGATCCAGCGCAACGAGGGCGGTGCCCGCGGCATCCGCCGCGGCGACGTCTACGTCCTCAACGACCCGTACCACGGCGGCACACACCTCCCAGACATCACAGTGGTCACCCCCGTCTTCCCCCCGCCCGTGCCGGCCGGGGACGGGCCCGCCGGGGACGACGAGATCTGGTTCTATGTCGCCTCGCGGGGGCACCACGCGGAGATCGGCGGCGTGTCCCCGGGCTCGATGCCGGCGTCGAGCACCCGGATCGAGGAAGAGGGGGTGCTGATCGACAACTGGCTGCTGGTCGAGGACGGGCGGCTCAAGGAGGCCGAGACGATCCGCCTGCTCAAAACCGCCGAGTACCCGTCCCGCGACCCGGACACGAACCTCGCCGACCTGCGCGCCCAGATCGCCGCCAACGCCAAGGGCGTCACCGAACTGCACCGCATGGTCGAGCACTTCGGCCTGGACGTCGTGCACGCGTACATGGGCCACGTCCAGGAGAACGCGGCCGAGTCGGTGCGCCGGGTCATCACCGCCCTGCAGGATGGCCACTACGCCTACGAGCTGGACAATGGCGCCACCATCAACGTCGCGGTCCGGGTCGACCACGAAGCCAGGACCGCCGAGATTGACTTCACCGGCACCTCGCCTCAGCTGCCAGGCAACTTCAACGCGCCGTCCAGCGTGGCCATGGCGGCCGTGCTCTACGTCTTCCGCACCCTGGTGGACGACGACATCCCGCTCAACTCGGGCTGCCTGCAGCCGCTGAACGTGATCATCCCGGCCCGGTCGATGCTGGCCCCGGAATACCCGGCGGCGGTCGCGGCCGGCAACGTGGAGACCTCTCAGGCGGTCACCGGCGCGCTCTACGCGGCCCTCGGCGTGATGGCCGAGGGGTCAGGGACGATGAACAACGTCACGTTCGGCAATGACCGCTACCAGTACTACGAAACGGTGGCCAGCGGCTCGGGCGCCGGTGACGGCTTCGACGGCACCGACGTGGTGCAGACCAAGATGACCAACTCCCGGCTGACCGATCCCGAGGTCCTCGAATGGCGCTACCCGGTGCTGCTCGAGTCCTACCGGATCCGGGACGGCAGCGGCGGCGCGGGCCGCTGGCACGGGGGCGAGGGCGGCGTGCGCCGGCTGCGTTTCGCCGAGCCGATGACGGTCACCACGCTGACCGGGCACCGGCGCGTCCCCGCGTTCGGGCTGGCGGGCGGGCAGCCGGGCGCGCTCGGCCGGCACTGGATCTCCCATCCCGACGGGACGGTCACGCCGATGGGCGGCTGCGACTCGGTAACCGTCGAGCCCGGGGACGTATTCGTGATAGAAACACCCGGCGGGGGAGGTTACGGTCCGCCGTAGCCCGCCACATTTTTACCGAACGAGGCCTGGTATCACCCCACGGCTAGGTTTCTTCGGCGTCGAGCTCTCGCAGCACGGCGATCAGCGCGGCCTCGTCTCCGCTGGTGTGATCGAGCACGGCCATCAGCGCGTGCAGCACCAGGTGCCGGTCCTGGCCGGCGTCGAGCAGGCGCTGCGCGGCCTCCCACAGCTCGGGCGGGTCGCCGCGCCAGAGCCGGTCCGCCAGCACGACGTGCCGCTCGATGTGACGGCCGACGCCGCCCGGTGCGGGGGTGGCGTGGTCCGCGGCGAGCAGCGCGTGCCGGTCGCGCGGGTCGGCTGGGTCCAGGATGGACAGGTCGGTGCCGGAGTGCCAGCCCTCAAGGACCGGGAACGCGAACGCGCGCCGCGGCAGCGCCTCCAGGTCGGCGTCCGGCAGCAGCCGCCGGATCAGCGCGTAGTCCAGGCCGAACTCGGCCGGATCGCGGTAGGCCTGGGCGAACGTGCCGATCGAGTTGAATACGGTCTCGAGCGTCTCGGTCACGGCGGCTTCGGCTAGCCCGCGGCGGCGGCCCGCCCACCGCACCCAGGCTCCCAGCACGTGCGGCATCGCGTCCTGCTCCGCGAACGTCAGCATCACCTTGCGCGGCAGCCACTTGATCAGGAACGTTTCCACCTTGGTCGGGCTCATCCGCAGCGGCCGCCCGAAGTCCCGGTCGCAGCCGTAGTCGATGATNNCGCCGGTCCTTGCTCCAGGCCTGCCGCCGCGCGCCCGTGCTTGACAGCGAGTGGCCGCGGTACGGCGGCAGGGCCCTGATCCTGGCCCTGATGAACGCGTGGTAGGAGGGGAAGGACTCGCTGACCGCGGGGTCGGCGGTCGCGTCAGTCACGGTCAGCGCCGTCTCCAGCATGTGCCTGGCCTGCCCGGCGTCCACCTGACGGAACGCCAACTTGCCTTCGGCCCCGCGCTGGCTGCTCGCCTCGCGGCAGTGATCGAGCAGCTTGTCGACCCGCGAGGTCACCCAGCCGTCCCGGATCATCCCGTCGGAGTTGTAGTCCACCACGGTGACCAGCGCGTGCGGTTCCTCGCCCGCGTAGCTGAACACGCAGATGACCTCGTCCTGATCGCCCAGGTCATCGGGGTTGACGTAGCACTCGGCCGAGGTCACCGCGCCCAGGTGCTCGGCCCAGCCCGGGCACGGCACGCCGCCCTCGATCAGGTCCAGGGCCGCGCGTTCGGCCTTCGCGGCCTGCCGGGGCGTGCCGAGGCAGGCGATACCGGACAGCAGGGCCAGCGCCGCCGGGCTGCGCTGGCTGCCCGCGTAGTCGACCAGTCCCTCGCCGACCAGCTGCTCGACCGTGGCGGCGCGCCGGCCGCCGCCGCGCTGTCCCCACCAGGTGCCGAGCAGCTCGCTGACCATGAGCTCGGCGTCGAGTGGGCTGCGCACGGCGAGTAGCTCGCGAGCTGCGCGTAGCAGCTCGGCGAAGAGCGCATTCGGCGGCGGGCCAGCGGCCCCTCGCCGCGGGCCGCTGCCCGGTCCCGAAGGAGACTGGCTGCGACGGCTCTGCGGGCTCACCCTGATAGCCTCCCAGATCTTGACATGCGGACGCTATGCTACGTTGTCATGCCCACTGTGATTCTGCCTCCTAGATGGCGTATGCCGCCCGGCAAGTTAGCGGCAAGCTGGCCGGGCACAGCGGGACAGGGGGCGCTCGACGTGCATAGTAGATGGTCGTTCGCTATCCGCGAATCCGCTCACCTGGCCGCACCAATTGCCGGACTGTGGCACGCTTAATTAGTTGGCTGCGGGAACGATAGCCCGGGGAGCGGGAACGATGATTCCGGGGAAGGAGCCGCCCATGGCAGCCCCCGGCGCGGGACAGGGGAGTTCGTTGTGAGCATGGAGACGTCCGTGCCCAGGCAACGGGATGCTTCCGACTCCGCACTGGTGGACATGCTGATGCTGGAAGCGCCCATCGGCCTGGCCCTGTTCGGGACCGACCTGCGCTTCCGCTGGGTGAATGCTGCCCTGACCCGCCTCGACGGCCACGCCGAGGCGGACCCGTCGAGCTACGCGGGCCATCGGCTGGCCGACGTATGGCCGCAGGACATCGCGGCCAGGGCCGAAACCGCGCTTCGCCAGGTCCTGGCCGGAGGCGGCCCGGTCACCGAGCCCGGCTACCCGCCGGTCACCGGCGCCAGCCTGGCTCCCGCCGACGCCAATACCGCCGACGCCAATACCGCGCCAGCAGACGCCGATGCCGGCGAACCGGCCACCTCGACCGGCGAACCGGCCACCTCGACCAGCGAACCGGCCAGCTCAAGCGAACCGGTCATGTCCAGCTGCGCTTCCTGGTTCCCCATGCGCGACGCGGGCGGGGTGATCTTCGGCGTCGGCCTGACCATGCTCAACGTGGCCGGGCCCTCGGCCGAAGCGGCCGGTGTCGCAGCCGCCGCCGCAGCCGCCGCCGAGGCGGTGGCGGCGGAGCTCAGGCGCAGCGAGGAGCGCTACCGTTCGCTGGTCCAGGGCGGGGCTCAGGTGGTCTGGGTCGCGGCTCCCGACGGCGCCATGAAGGAGGACTCCCCGGAATGGCGCTTGATCACCGGCCAGTTGGTCGAGGACTACCTCGGCTACGGCTGGCTGAATTCCATTCACCCCGAGGACCGGGACCGGGTCGAGCGCGACTGGCGCCAGTGCGTCCGGACCGGCCGCGTGTTTGACGATCGTTACCGGATCCGCACCAAGGCCGGCTCCTACCGGCACTACGACGTGCGGGCGGTACCGATCGAGCGGGACGGCCAGATCGTCGAGTGGGTCGGGGCCAGCACCGACGTCACCAGCCAGCGCGAAGCCGAGGAGATGCGCGGCCGCCTGACCGAGCAGCTGTCGGCGGCGGCGCTACGCACCGCCCGGCTGCAGCAGGCCACCTCGATGCTGGCCGAGGCGCTCACGGTCGAGCAGGTGGTCGAGGTCATCACCGAGGTCGGCCGGACCGCGATCGGGGCGCTGCGTTCAGCCGTCGCCCTGCTCGACCCGGACAGCGCCCGGCTCCGGGTGGTCAATGACGACCTGCGGAACGCGCCCGACTCCGCGGGCGGCGAGCTGACGCTCGAGTCCCCGAGCGTGATGACCAAGGCGATCGCGACCCGGCGGCCGGTGCTCGTCGAGGACCCGGAGGACCTGCGCAGGCAGTTCGAGGGCGAGCTCGAGATCGATCCCGAGCGGGTGGCCGCCTCAGACGAGCGCTCCTGGGTCGGCCTGCCGCTGCTGGCGGCGGGCGCGCCGCTGGGCGCGCTGCGCTTCTCCTTCGGCCGGCCCAGGAAGATTACCGAGGAGGAGCGGGTCTTCCTCGAGGCGCTGGCCGGCCAGTGCCAGCTGGCGGTGGAGCGGGCCGGGCTGTACGAGCGTGAGCACAAGACGGCGGAGACGCTGCAGCGCAGCCTGCTCCCGGACCAGCTGCCCAGCGTGCCCGGCCTGGTGCTGGTGGCCAAGTACCGCCCGGCCAAGAACATGGAGATCGGCGGCGACTGGTACGACGCCTTCCGGCTGGCTGATCACCGGCTGGCCGTGGCGCTCGGCGACGTGATGGGCAAGGGCCTGACCGCCGCGGCCGGGATGGGCCGGGTGCGCAACGCGCTGCGCGCGCTCGCGCTGACCGATCCCCGCCCGGCGGCGGTGCTCGGCGGCCTTGATCGCCTGTTCAGCGCCACCGAGCAGGACGAGCAGGTGACGACCGTCGCCTACCTGGTGATCGACCCGGAGACCGGCGACGGCGTGCTCGGGAATGCTGGCCACCTGCCGGCTCTTGTTCTTGAGGCGGGTTGCGCCCCGAGGTTTGATCAAGTGGAGGCAGGAACCCCGCTGGGCTGGGCCAGCCCAAGGAAGCAGCACGCGTTTAATCTGCGTCCAGGGAGCACGGCGGTGTTTTATTCAGATGGCCTGGTGGAGAACCGGAATCGCGGGCTCGACGCGGGCCTGGATGAGCTGGCCGCGGTGGCCGCGCGGGCCGATGCGGATGTGCTGGCCCGCCCCGGACGGCTTCTGGAGTACCTGGTGGAACGTATGCTCGCTGGTCACGAGCAAGACGACGACGTGACGGTGCTTGTCGTGCATGTGCCGGCAGGCGGTCCACGGTGAGTGCAGGGGTGGGGACCGGGCGGAGGCGTACAAGTCACTCCCGGCCGGAGCCTATGGTGATGAGTGGGAGGCATGCGGGTTGAATCTGTCCCGACTGGCATCTATCCAGCGAAGGAAGGGGTGACCGTGGTCGTGAGCGCTGCCAATTCCGCAGCGCGGAAGCGCCCCAGGACACCGGACGTCAAGCCACGGGCCGTCGAGGATCAGGCGGTGCACGCGGCTCCGCGGCCGGCCGGTTCTGGACCCAAGGACCCGGACGAGCGTTCCGAGGTGCGCGCCGATGCGGATGCCAGCCTGAC
>PMST01000391.1 GCA_003168295.1 Actinomycetota bacterium | reverse complement strand
GACCGCATGGCCGCGCCGATGGAGGACGCGATGAACTGGCCCAGCACGGCGAAGCTCACCAGCAAGACGACGGCGATGACATCCTGCTGGGTCTGCCCGCCGACCAGGGCCCGGGAGATTGACGGGCCGAACTCCGCGCCGAGCACCGCACCGCCAACGAAGCCGATGAAGCTCAGCGAGCCGACGATAAAGCCCTGCCGGTAGCCGGAAACCGCGAACGCGGCGGCAAGCACGACCAGGGCGAGATCAAGCAGATCACCGCGCACGAAGTCCACCGTATCCGGTCAGGGCGCCCCGTCGGGCAGCGCGCGGATAGTGCTGTCATCCCACGGGCGCTCGAAGCCGCCCAGTGCGAGCAGCCGGTCGGTCAGCAGCGCGGTGAATCCCCAGATCAGCATCGGGCCGATGCGGAACGCGGGGCCGCTGTGCCCGCTCGGAAACCGCATCATGAGCCGGTTGGCCGGATCGGCCAGGTCGGCCACCGCGATCCGCTCGACCGCGGCGACCTCGCCGAGGTCGGTCGGCCGGACCGCGCTCGGCGTCCGCCACCAGCCCAGCACCGGGACGACCCGGAACTCGCTGCGGGCGATGAACATCTCCGGCAGCGGCGTCAGCACGTCCACCCCGGCCGGGTCGAGGCCGG
The DNA here is from genome assembly GCA_003168295.1 of Actinomycetota bacterium. The sequence continues at coordinate 2,304 of PMST01000391.1, read as the reverse complement.
TCTCCTCCTCCGCCTCGCGCAGCGCCGCCGCGATCGGGCCGTCGTCGCTCGGCTCGATCTTGCCGCCGGGGAACGCGGGCTGGCCGGGATGGCGCCGCAGCCCCTCGCCGCGCTGGATGTAGAGCAGGTCGGGCCCGTGCGCCTCGTCGCCGAACAGCACCAGGACGGCGGAGCGGCGCCCGCCGGAGGCCGGCGGGCGGGAGGGCAGCGGCACCTCCATCACCGCCGCGGCCACGGCAAGGTCGCGTAGCCACCCCGGCGGCCCCGGCTCGGCCGTCGTCACGAGAAGTTGTCCGTCACGAGAACGGGCCGTCCTTGACCAGCTTGGCGGCGGTGGCCGCGTCGGTCGGGCCGAGGCCGAAGGACGGGCACCAGTCGGCCACCGGGCAGGCGCCGCAGGCGGGCTTGCGGGCGTGGCAGATCCGCCGGCCGTGCCAGATCAGCCGGTGCGAGAGCAGCACCCAGTCGGACTTGGGGATGAGCTCGCCGACCTCCGCCTCCACCTTGACCGGGTCATCGCTGGTGGTCCAGCCGAACCGGCGCGACAGCCGCCCGAAGTGAGTGTCGACGGTGATGCCGGGGACGCCGAACGCGTTGCCGAGCACCACGTTGGCGGTCTTGCGGCCTACGCCCGGCAGCGTGACCAGCTCCTCCAGCGTGTTCGGGACCTTGCCACCGAAGCGCTCGGTCAGCGCGGCCGACAGCCCTATCACGGACTTCGTCTTGGCGTTGAAGAAGCCGGTCGGCTTCAGGATCTCGGCCACGTCCTCCGGGTTCGCCGCGGCAAGATCCTCGGCCGTCGGGTACTTCGCGAACAGCACCGGCGTGGTCAGGTTCACCCGCTTGTCCGTCGTCTGGGCGGACAGCACCGTGGACACCAGCAGCTGGAAGGCATCCTCGAAGTCCAGCTCGCAGTGCGCCTCCGGATACGTCTCCGCCAGCACCCGGTTAATCTTCCGTGCCCGCCGCACCAGCGCAGTGTGCGTCTCGGGCTTCTTGACCGCCATATCCCTAGACTATGGCCGCCAGAACGCCACCCGGGCGGCTATCCGCGCGTGCAACAATTGAGCGGAATTCATCACCCTTGGGAGAGCCCGTGCGGTTCCGTCGAATTGCCCCCGCAATCGCGGTCGTCCTCGCCGGAGCCGCCAGCCTGGCGGCGTTCCAGCCCGGCCCCGCACACGCGGCTACCGTGACCACCCTGCCGATCACGAGCGTGTACCAGGTGCTGGCCGACACCGCTCACGGCCACGTGTTCATCAGCCAGGGCCCGGACGCCGGGGCCGACGCTCCCATTGTCGTCACCAACCTCAGCGGGACCCAGGTCGCCACGATCGGAGCCGGGGCCCGGGGCCTGGCCCTGTCGGCCAACGACGAGACGCTCTACGCGGCCATCGGGGACACGATCACTGCCTTCAGCACGACGACGCTCAAGCAGACCGCCAGTTATCCCGCTCCGGGCTTGACCTGGCAGCTGGCGCTGCAGAGCGGCCGGCTATGGGTGAGCTATCAGGACGGCGATCTGGGCGAGGTCGGCGGGATCGACCTGGCCGACCCAACGGCGCCCTGGGATTCCGTGCCCGGGGAGTGGCTTGAGCTTCCGCCCGCGATCGCGGTGGATCCGAGCGGCAGTGGAATTCTCGTAGTGTCCGGTGAACCGCTGACGAGCGCGGAAGCCACGGACACGTACAACGTCTCCGATCCGTCCGCGGTCACCCTGATCGACTCCTCGACGTCGTTCAGCTGCGGGGCCAGCGACCTGTCGGTCCTCCCCCACGGCAAGACGTTCCTCTGCGACGGATCTCCCTACAGCACCGAGACCTTGGCCCCGAGCTCGTCCGGCACCTATTACCCAGGTTCCACCGCGGTCGCCCCAAGCGGTGCGATCGCCGTTCTCGACAGCCCAACCATCCTGGCTTACGCGGCAGGCGGAACCGCTCCGACGGCAAGCTACGACCAGTGGTGGGGCTTGTCCCTCCCGTCCTCCTTCGACACCGAATCGTCCTCCCCGATCGGTTTCGGCTGGTCGGCCAGTAGCGAGCAGTTGTTCACGGTGATGGAGTCAACCAGCTACCAAGGCGATTTTGTCTACACGCTGCTGTCGCTCTACCCGTTTGAGAGGGTGCCGGCCCCGCTCACGCTGACCAGCACCGCCACCACGATCGGGTACGACGGCTCCTTCACCGTCACCCCGCACCTGGGCGTCACCGACGGCAACCGCGCCTACTCCGTCTACCGGACGATCGCCGGGCACCCCCGGCAACTGGTCTACAGCTGCCCCTGCGACCCGTCCGGCAGCTTCAC
>PMST01000593.1 GCA_003168295.1 Actinomycetota bacterium | reverse complement strand
GTTGCGGCAACCTGCACAGAGGAGTGTGCAGGTTGCCGCAACCATACATTCCGACTCAGCTCCGCCTCCGTTACCGGGTGTCGGAGCACCCGGTCAGTGGCCAAGAAGTAGGGGCGGGTGGGGCGGGTGGGGTGGGTGGGTGGGAGGAGCCCGCGGGGTTGGGTTAGCTGGGCTTGCCGGGGAGGATTTCGCGGGCCTTGGTTAGGAGGCCCTCCTTGAGGACGCTCCAGGCGTCGGGGTCGCCCTTGAGGAGGGCGGTGGCGGCGTCTTTGGCTTGCTCGAAGGTGGCGTGCGGGGGGATGGGGGGGACGCTGGGGTCGGTGCGGAAGTCGAGGACGGTGGGGCGGTCGGCGGCTAGGGCCTGGTCCCAGGCCGGGGCGACCTGGTCCGGCTTGTCGACNNCGGGCGAAGCCCTCGTAGGAGATGTCGGGCAGGACCTGGGACTCGGCGAACTTCGGGGCGCCCTCCATCGCGCGCATCTCCCAGGTGACCTGGTTGAGGTCGTTGTTGTGCAGGACCGCGACGATCAGCCTGGGGTCCGACCACTGCTCCCAGTAGTGCTTGATCGTGATCAGCTCGGCCAGGCCGTTCATCTGCATGGCACCGTCCCCGGCGAAGACGATGACGGGGCGGTCCGGGTGGCCGAACTTGGCGCCGATGCCGTACGGAACGCCCGGGCCCATCGTGGCCAGGTTGCCGGACAGCGAGCCGCGCATGTCGCCGCGGAAACGCAGCTGCCGGGCGTACCAGTTCGCCGACGAGCCTGAGTCCGCGGTGACGATGGCGTTGCCCGGCAGCCGGGCGGACAGCTCGCGGAAAACCAGCATCGGGTTGACCGGGTCGGCCTCGACCTCGGCCTCGGCGGCCATCGACTCCCACCAGCGGGTCACGTTGGCCTCGATGCCCTCGCGCCAGGACCGGTCCTCCTTACGCTTAAGGTGCGGGATCAGGGCGCGCAGGGTGGCGGCGGCGTCGCCGACCAGGTTGAGCTCGTACGGGTAGCGCATGCCGATGAACTTGCCGTCGATGTCGATCTGCACCGCGCGGGCCTGGTCGAAGGCCGGCAGGAACTGGGTGTAGGGGAAGCTCGAGCCCACGGTCAGCAGGGTGTCGCAGTTCATCATCAGCTCGTAGCTCGGCCGGGTGCCGAGCAGCCCGATCGAGCCGGTCACGTACGGCAGCTCGTCGGAGAGCACGTCCTTGCCCAGCAGCGGCTTGGCCACCCCGGCGCCGAGCAGCTCGGCGACCTCCTCGAGCTCGCGCCGGGCGCCGCGGGCGCCCTGCCCGGCCAAGATCGCGACCTTGCCGCCGGCGTTGAGGATCTCGGCGGCTTTGAGGATCGCCTGGCTGTCCGGCACCGTGGTCGGCCAGTCGACCCCGAGGGAGGAGGGGACCATCTTGAACGCGTGGGTGGGCGCGGAGTACTCAAGTTCCTGCACGTCGGCGGGGATGATGATGGCGGTGGGAGCGCGCTCGGCCAGGGCGGTGCGGATGGCCCGGTCGAGCACGTTGGGCAGCTGCTCGGGGACGGTGACCATCTGGACGTATTCGCTGGCGACGTCCTTGAACAGGCTGAGCAGGTCGACTTCTTGCTGGTAGGAGCCGCCCATGGCGCTCCGGTTGGTCTGGCCGACGATCGCGACCACGGGCACGTGGTCCAGTTTGGCGTCGTATAGGCCGTTGAGCAGGTGAATGGCCCCCGGCCCCGAGGTCGCCATGCAGACGGCGAAACGGCCGGTGAACTTCGCGTACCCGACGGCCTCGAAGGCCGCCATCTCCTCGTGCCTGGCCTGGATGAACTGGGGCTTGTTCTCGGCCCGGCCCCAGGCGGCCAGGATGCCGTTGATCCCGTCGCCGGCGTAGGCGAAGACGTGTTCCACGTCCCACGCGCGCAGCCGCTCGAGCAGGTAGTCAGCCACTGTCGGTGCCATATCTATCCTTCCGTGACGCTTCGGTAGGTCATGCGGAACGGCCGGGCGCGCTCGCGATCAGGTGGTCCGCCGCGCGGGCGGCCACGGCCATGATCGTCAGGGCCGGGTTGGCGCTGCCCTGGGTGGGGAGCACGCTGCCGTCGGTGAGGTACAGGTTGGGGACGGCGAAACTGCGGCAGAACCGGTCGACCACCCCGTGCCTTTCGTCCGCCGCCATCCGCGCGCCGCCGACCAGGTGGGCGTAGCGCTGGATGGTGATGACCTCGTCGGCCCCGGCGGCGTGCAGGATGTCCTCCATGACCTGCTGCGCGGCCTTGGCCAGGGCCCGGTCGTTGTCGCACTGGGAGTAGGCGAACCGGGCCACCGGCAGGCCGTGGTGGTCCTTTTCTTCGGCCAGCGTGACCCGGTTCTGTTCGAGCGGCAGGAACTCGCAGAGGGCGCCGAGGCAGGACCAGTGCACGTAGTCGCTCATGTACTCGCGCAGCGCGGCGCCCCAGTGCCCCTGCGCGGCGACGTGCTCGGCCCAGGTGATCGGCAGCGGGGACACGGTCTGGATCGAGAACCCGCGCTTGTAGTCCTTGGCCGGGTCGGTCTCGTAGAACTCCTCGGTGCTGACCTCGGGCGGCGGCGCCTTGTACATCCGCACTTCGGCGTCGAAACGGCCCGCCGTCTGGGGCGCTCCCTGGACCATCAGGTAGCGGCCGACCTGGTCGAAGTCGTTGCACAGCCCGTCCGGGAACCGGCTCGACGCCGAGTTGAGCAGCAGCCGGGGCGTCTCGATCGAGTAGCCGGCGATGGCCACCATCTTGGCCCGCTGGAAGTGCTCCCGGCCGCCGCTGACGTAGTGCACCCCCGTCGCCTGGCCGGTGCGCTCGTCGATGGCCACCTGGGTCACCATGGCGTCGGCGCGCACCTCGGCGCCGTGCGCCAGCGCGTCGGGGACGTGCGTGATCAGCGGCGACGCCTTGGCGTTGACCTTGCAGCCCTGCAGGCAGAAGCCGCGGTAGATGCAGTGCGGCCGGTTGCCGAACCGGCCGTTGGCGATGGCGACCGGACCGACCTTGGCGGTGATCCCGAGCTTGTCCGCGCCGCGCAGGAACACCTCGCCGTTCCCGCCGACCGGATGCGGGCGGTGCGGGTAGCCGTGCGGGTCGCCCCACGGCCAGCGTTCGCCGGCCACCGGCAGTTCGGCCTCGATGTCGGAGTAGTACGGGCGGAGGTCCGGATAGCTCAGCGGCCAGTCCGCGCCGACCCCGTCCTGGCTGTAGCTGGCGAAGTCGCTCGGGTGAAAGCGCGGGGTGTAGCCCGCGTAGTGGACCATCGAGCCGCCGACGCCGCGGCCGGAGTTGTTCGAGCCCATCGGCACCGGGTCCGAGCCCGCGATCACCCGCGGGTCGGTCCAGTACAGCTGGTGCGAGCCCGCCTCGTCGCTGACCCAGTCGGTGTCCGGATCCCAGAACGGCCCGGCGTCCAGCGCCGCCACCCGCCAGCCCGCCCGGGCCAGCCGCTGCAGCAGCACCGAGCCGCCCGCGCCGCAGCCCACGATGACCAGGTCAAGCTCGTCGGTGTCGGCGAACCGCTGCATGTCCAGCCGGAGCCGGTGGTTGGTCCGGCGGCCGTCGTTCGGGAGCAGCCAGGCGGATTCGTTCCGCTCGCGGACCAGGTCGTCGGCGTTGCCGAGCCGCATCAGGCTCCTTCCCGGACCGGGTCCTGGGCGGGCCGCGCGTCGGCGACCTCGAACGGCTCGAGCTTGCCGACTCCGGCGTTCTTGTAGCCGCGCGGGTAGGCCGGGCCGGGGAAACCGATCTCGGTCCAGGCGAACGGATGAGCGTAGAAGGCCGTGCAGGCGTACCTGGTCCACAGGCTCCAGACGTGGTCGGCCGGCAGCCCGTGCCAGTCGCCGGACTTGCGGTCCTGCACGGCCTGCACCAGTTCGCGCTGGTCGGCCACCGAGGCTTGGGCGAAGGTGGTGCCGCAGCGCCCGGTGGCGTCGGCATCGAGATACGACAGCGTGTCCCGCCACGCCTGGCCGTCTTCGGGCATGTCCTCGTACCGCCAGCCGTCGGTCTCGCCGGCCGCCAGCCGGGCGTCGATCATCTCGAGCACGGGCACGGCGAACGCGTCGTCTTCGTCTTGGCCGGTGAGCAGGTCAAGGAGGGCTGCGGCGCAGGGCCGTTCGGCATCATTGAAGAACTTCACCTCGGGGGGTGGCCCGGACCTGGCGGTTATCAGCTCCGCCGTCACCTGGTCCCAGTGCGGCGCCTGGCTTGCCGCGTCGAAGCCGGGGAACCGGCCGGAGGGGGCGCTCACTTCTCCCGCCGCAAGACGGCGGCGAGCAGGCCCATCCCGCCCACCATGGTGACCAGCAGCGGGGCCAGCAGCGGCGGGCCCATCTCCATGTTGTAGCGGGCGTTTTTCCAGCCTCCCGGCTTGTGGGAGATGCCGCGAGCGTGCAGGTAGGTGCCCTGCAGGCCGTTGGCGACGATCGCCGCCGAGGCGACCGGCAGGGCGGTCTTGGCCAGGCGGCGGCTGAAGAAGCCGCCCACTCCGGCCACCGCGCCGACCGGGCCCAGGACCACCGGCAGCCACATCATCTTGTTGCCGAAGCTGGCGCTGTCGTGCTCGAAGTAGATCTCCGCCGCCGTCACCAGCGCTCCCGCCGCCGTCAGGGCCGAGAGGCTGCGCTCGAAGCGCCCGGTCTCCACGTTGCGCACCATCCGGTCGATGCCGTGCGCGGTCCGGTCGGCCGCACCGCGGCGAGCTGTCATGACTTTCCTCCTGGTTTGGGCGCGGACATCTGCGTCCGTGTCGTCTGCCTCGGGTCGAAGGCTCTAAACGGGCCGAGCCGCGGCGGTCGGAAAACTAAAGGGCCCGGACGACCCGGCGCCGAAGCTGGTGGCGTGCCCGAACCACACCTCGCGCGCATCCGATCTCCATACGGACTCCACACCCCCGGGGGATCTTGACGAGGGGCGGAACGGCGCCTGGAGCCGTCAGGAGGACGCCGTCCGGAGGGGGCAAGCAGGCGGTGCCCGCCTCGCGAGCGTGGTTTGCCGACCCGGCCATGTGAGGTGGTCGCGGACGGCGGTGAGGCTGCTGCGCTCGGTGGCCATAGCGGCGATCAGCGGGCACCGCCGCTTAGCGGTTAGGCGCTTAGTGGTTAGGCGCTTAGTGGTTNNCGGCGATGACGGACAGGTGCAGCGTCTGGGCGATCCTGTTGATGCCCTCGACCAGGGCCAGGCCTTGTTCGGAGGTGCTGATTCCGTCGATGAAGGACTTGTCGATCTTGAGCACGTCGAACGGGAGTTCGCGCAGGTAGCTCAGGGAGGAGTAGCCGGTACCGAAGTCGTCCATGGCGAGTCTCACGCCGATGGCCTTCAGCTCGCTGAGGTAGGAATGGATCCGTTCGTCCCGGCGGAGCAGGACACTCTCGGTGAGCTCGAGCATCAGC
>PMST01000581.1 GCA_003168295.1 Actinomycetota bacterium | reverse complement strand
CCCCGGCCAAGACCGCCTGACCCCGGCTAGCTCACGGCGCGTCGAGGCTTAAGCCCGCGACGCGCCGGGATCACCTCCGGCCCGCGCCCTCCCGAGGGCGTCGGGCCGGAGGGCTCAATGTTGAAACGCGAGAAACCGCAAACGTTGGAAGCAATCGAAAGGCGCGGACGATGTTCCAGGTGCGATTCCACGGTCGCGGCGGCCAGGGCGTGGTCACAGCCGCCGAGCTGCTCGCCACGGCCGCGCTCAGCGAGGGTCGCCATGCGCAGGCGTTCCAGAGCTTGGGCTCGGAACGAATGGGCGCGCCGGTGATGTCGTTCTGCCGGATCGACGACAAGCCGATCCGCACCCGCGAGCCGGTCGGCGAACCGGACGCGCTGATCATCCACGACCCGACGCTGCTGCACCAGGCGGAACTCGTTGGGCTTGGCCACGACGGTTACATGCTGATCAATTCGGCGTACGGCTTTGCGGAGCTTGGCCTGGACGAGTTCGTCAAGCCCTTCCGCCGAGACCGGCTGCTGGTGATGCCGGCCTCGGCCCTGGCCCTGGCCCACCTCGGCCGCCCGCTACCCGCCGCCGCGCTGCTTGGCGGGTTCGCCGCGCTCACCTGGGTGGTCAGCCTGGACTCGGTGCTGGCCGCCATCAACGACAGGTTCACCGGCCCGGTCGCACGAGGAAATGAGGCCGCGGCCCGGGCCGCGTTCGCGTTCGTCAGGGACGAACGGGAGGCGCTGACCCATGCTTAAGCAAGCCGAGGTTCCAGCCACCGCCTTGGCGCCGCGTAGTCCGCGGCCCGGCCCGCTGGCCGTTTCGGACGCCGCTGGTTAGCCAGCGCGCTGCCCGCCCGCAGCTGACAGACACGCCCGCAGGTGTAACGGCTCCCGCGCCCAGCTTCGGCCGGGCGCCTGCGCTCGGACGCACCCACCTTCAGCCCGGGGGCCTACTTGACGCCAAGCACCTCGAACGCCGGGTGCTTGGGGGCGATGGCGCGGAGCTGGTCGTCGCTCGAGTCCGGCCCGGTACCCTCGAAGAAGATGCCGACCTCTGCCTTCCACCGCTTGAGGTAGGCCCTCAGGACCGGTACCTTCTCCTCGTCGGTGAGCTCTACGCCGCGGAAGCTCTCGGCCCGCCGGCCCAGCCGCAGTTCGCCGGTGCCAGCGGCCCGCAGGTTGCGCACCCACTGGGTCTCGCCGCGCGCCGCGACGAGGTAACGGCGGTCATCGTGGCTGAGCAGGTTCACCGGCGTGGTCCGCCACTCGCCGCTCGTCCGGCCCTTCACCGCCAGCACCCGCGATCCCAGGACGCTGACGCCCTGTCTGGTCAAGACGGCCACCAGCCGGTTGAGGACGTTCCGCGTGAACCAGCCAGGCGCGCGGTAGTGATCGGACACGCCGACCAGACTAACCCCAGCGCGACAGTGCGCGGAAGTGTAGTCGATCATGTCTGGCTGGCTACGAGTTCGACCTCGAAGCTGTCGGTGTTGGTGAGGTAGGCGGCGTAGTGATCGGGTCCGCCGGCGTGGGGATGTGTGTCGGGGAACAGCAGCGTCCAGCCGTGTGCTGGTGCGCTAGCGGCCAGGGCATCGACATTATGGCGGGTGCCCGCGTGGAACGCGAGGTGGTTCATCCCGGGTCGGAGTCGGTCGTGGCCGCTGCCGGTCAGGGCGGGTGACTGCTCGATGACCAGGTAGGTGCGGCCGAGGCGCCAGCTGCGGCCGTGTGGCCAGTCCTGGAACGGCGCGTAGCCTAGCTGGCCGAGCAGCCATCCCCACTGCGTGATGGCGCGGGCCAGGTCGGGTACCCATAGTTCGACGTGGTGGAGGCTTCCGGGCAGCGCCTGGGCCAGCTCCGGCACGATCTCATCGGTACTTGCGGGTGCGTGATCGGCCACGCCGACCAGCCTAGCTGGAGGGCTTGGCCAAGCGGCCGTCGAGCTGGAAGCCTGGCGGTGGGCAGGATCAGCGGTCACGAGGAAGGAGGCGGCGATGGCGCTGCGGGTGAACAGTGAGCTGTTGCTGGTGGGGAGCTTGCCGGCCGACTCGGCCGATCAGGCGCTGCGGGCTGCGGCCGGGTTCTTCGGCGATCTGGTGTTCGCCCTGCCTGACGGCGAGACCGGTCCCCGGTCGGCCTGGGTCGGCTACGAGCGGGAGCGGCTGGTCCGGCCGAACCCGGGCGTCGTCGTCGTGCAGGAAACCGAGTCGCCGACCGGGATCCCCCGGCATGCCTACGAAACCCCGGTGTTCGGCATCCGTCCCGGCCGCACCGAACTGCACTGGGATTCCTGGCCGCGGATCGATGACGCGATCGCGGGCTACCGGGTGTTCAGCGCGCTGCGTGCCGAAGGGGTGATCCCGGCCCAGCTCCGGTTCCAGGTCGGGCTGCCGTTCCCGGCCAGCGCGCTGAACGGGTTCAAGGCCGACTTCGCCGCCGACTACCCGGTCGCGGCGCGGGCGTTCGAGGATCTGGTGGCCCGTGAGCTTGGCCGCCTGACCGCGGCGATCCCGCCGGGGGACCTGGCCATCCAGTGGGACCTGGCGTATGAGACGCAGGACGCCGACGGGGTGCTCGCCTGGACGGGCGAGGGCGGCTGGGAGCGGTTCGCCGGGCCGGTCACCCGGCTGACCCGGCTGATCCCGGCGGAGGTGCTGGTCGGCTACCACCTGTGCTACGGGACGTTCCCGGAGTGGCCGATGTACGAGGCGCGCGACATGGGGCTGCTGGTCCGGATGGCGAACTTCGCGGTCGCGAACTCCGGGCGCACGGTGGACTGGCTGCACCTGGCCGGGCCGCGGTACCTGCGCAGCGAGGACCGCAGCTTCTTCCGCCCGCTGACCGACCTGGAGCCGGGCGATGCCCGGGTCTTCCTGGGCATCGTGCTGCCGATCGACGGGGTTCCCGGGCTCCGGCGCAGGCACGCCACGGCCTCGCGCTACCTGTCCGACTTCGGTGTGGCGATGTACTGCGGGTTCGGCCGCCAGCCGGGCGCGGACGGGACGCAGACCATGCGCGAGCACGCCCAGGTGGTCCGCACGGTCCGGAAAATGACCTAGACGGGCGTGATCTGGCGGCCGGTGACGCGGGACGGGACGATCCGGACGAACAGTTCCCGCTCGCCGCTTGGCCATGGCTCGACGCCCGCCTCCAGGGCGGACTCGCGTTCGGCCGCGGACACATGGTGGGCCGGCCCCTGGATCAGCACGCTCCAGCCCTGCCGCCCGGCCACGTCGATGTCGTCGATCTCGAACGCGACCTGGTAGTCCCCGCCGGCGATCCCGGTCTGCAGGTCCTCATCCAGCGCACTGTGCGCAACGGTGCGGAACACGACCGCCCCGTCGTGCCACTTGTAGTTCACCGGCAGCACCTCCTGGCCGAACCGGCTGTGGTAAGCGATCCTGCCGATTCCGCCCCGCGCTATCAGCCGGAGGCACTCGGCCTCGTCAAGTTCCGTGATCGTGCGGTCAGACATGTCTGGTCCTTCCCCAGTGCGGGCCTGTCGCCTAGTCATGACCGTAGCGCCGGGCGCCCCCACCGCGAAACTCGCGTCGGTCCCGGATCGTAGTGACCTTCAACCCGGCCGGCCATGGACCTTCGGCCCTGCCTTCGGGCCGGCCCGCAGCGCGAGGCTAGAGGCAGAACGATACGGACAACTGGAGGCGGCCATGCAAGCCCTCGTTTACCACGGTCCCGGGCAGAAGGCCTGGGAAGAGGTCCCGGAGCCTGAGATCACCGACGATGGTGACGTTATCGTACGGGTGGACGCGACCACGATCTGCGGTACCGACCTGCACATCCTGGCGGGCGACGTGCCCACGGTGCGCCCGGGCCGGATCCTGGGCCACGAGGCCGTCGGCACCGTCGAGGAGGCCGGGGACGGCGTTCAGACAGTTGGTCCCGGTGACCGGGTGCTGGTCTCCTGCATCAGCGCGTGCGGGACCTGCCGGTTCTGCCGCGAGGGCCGCTACGGGCAGTGCCTGTGCGGCGGCGGCTGGGTCCTCGGCCACACGATCGACGGCACCCAGGCCGAGTACGTCCGGGTACCGTACGCCGACACGTCCACGTTCCGGATTCCGGCCGGCCTGACCGACGAAGAAGCCCTCATGCTGGCCGACATCTTGCCGACCGGCTACGAGGTTGGCGTCCTGGCCGGCGGCGTGCGCCCCGGCGACGTCGTCGCCATCGTCGGGGCCGGGCCAGTCGGCCTGTCCGCGATCACCTGCGCCCAGCTGTTCAGCCCCAGCCACATCGTGGCCATCGACAAGTCCGACGCCCGGCTGGACGCGGCCAAGCAGTTCGGTGCCGATGTCACCGTGAACAACTCTCGTGAGGACCCGCTGGCCGTCATCAGGGACCTGACCGAGCGGCTGGGCGCGGATGTGTCCATCGAGGCCGTCGGCGCGCCCGGCACGTTCGAGCTGGCCGTCAAGCTGATCCGGCCCGGCGGCCGGATCGCGAACATCGGCGTGCACGGCAAGGCCGCCGCGCTCCACCTGGAAGACGAGTGGATGAAGGACATCACGATCACCACGGGCCAGGTGGACACCTCCTCCACCCCGACCCTGATGCACCTTCTCACCACCGGCCAGCTCGACGCCAAGCGGTTCGTCACCCACCACTTCAGCCTGGATCAGTTCGACGAGGCGTACGACGTGTTCACCCGCGCCGCCGACACCAGCGCCCTCAAGGTCGTCCTCAGTTGAGGGACAAATAAGAAAAAGAAAGCAGGAGTGAGAACGATGAAAACCAGCGTCAAGGAGATCATGACCACCCGGGTCGTGGCGGTGAAGCTTGGCGCCTCGTTCAAGGAAATGGCCGCCGCCCTGCGCGAAAACCGGGTCAGCGCGTTTCCCGTCATCGACGACGACGGGAGGGTGATCGGGGTCGTCTCCGAGGCCGACATGCTGGCCAAGGA
>PMST01000482.1 GCA_003168295.1 Actinomycetota bacterium | reverse complement strand
TGTCGTTCCTGCCGATGCTGTGTATCGCCTATGCGTTCCGCGAGCTGAACAAGGCCGATCCCGACTGCGGCATCACCTTCACCTGGGCGGCGCGCGCCTTCGGGGCGCGGACCGGCTGGATGGGCGGCTGGGGGATTATCGCGGCCGACGTCATCGTGATGGCGAGCCTGTCCCAGATCGCCGGGCGGTACTTCCTTGACCTCATCGGCTTGAGCGGGGCCGGGACCGTGTGGGTGACGGCGGCGGGAGTCGCGTTCATCGCGCTGCTCACCGGGGTGTGCTACCGGGGCATCGAGGTCTCCGCCCGGCTGCAGCAGGTCCTGCTGGCCGTCGAGGTGGGCACGCTGACCGTCTTCGCGGTGGTCGCGCTGGTCAAGGCCGGGACCGGGCACGCGCTGCCCGGGGCCGTGCACCCGGGCATCGGCTGGCTTAACCCGTGGACCGGGTCCTTCGGCAGCTTGTCGAACTCCTTCCTGCTGGCCGTGTTTATCTACTGGGGCTGGGACTGCGCGCTCAGCGTGAACGAGGAGACCAAGGACTCCGCCCGCACCCCGGGCCGGGCCGCGGTCACCGCCACGGTGATCCTCGTCGCGATCTTCGCGGTGATCAGCATCGCCGCGCTGGCCTACGCCGGGCCGGCCTTCCTGGCCGCGCACAGCACCGACGTGCTCGGCGCCATGGCCACCTCGGTGCTGGGCAGCACGCCCGGGAAGCTGCTCGTGCTGTGCGTGCTGACCTCCACGGCCGCCTCGACCCAGACCACGATCATGCCGACCGCCCGCACGGTGCTGGCCATGTCCGCGCACGGCGCGATCCCCGGCTGGTTCGCCCGGATGCACCCGCGTTACCGCACCCCGACCACCGCGACCATCGTGATGGGCACCGTGTCGGCGATCTTCTTCGTGCTGCTCACCCTGGTCTCGAAGAACGTGCTGGCCGACGCCGCGGCGTCGGTGGGGCTGCTGATCGCCTTCTACTACGGGCTCACCGGGTTCGCCTGTGTCTGGTTCTTCCGCCGCGACCTGCTGACCAGCGGGCGCGCGCTGCTCACCAAGGGGATCCTGCCGCTGGTCGGCGGGCTGACCCTGCTCGCCGCCTTCGTCCTGTCGATCAAGTCGTACTGGCCGGCCGCGAGCAGCTACTCCAGTTTCGACGGGGTAGGCGGTATCTTCCTGATCGGTGCTGGTTCACTCGTCATCGGAGTGATCGTGATGCTGGTGGTGTCCAGGTTCATGCCTCAGTACTTCGCGGACGGGATCACCGAGCCCGAGATCACCGAAGGGAGCAAGTCCTGATGACCGCTGCGAGCCTGCAGCCCGCCCCTGGATCCCCGGGTGCCCGTGACACCTCTGGTTCCCCTGGTTCCTCTGCTTCCCGTGGTTCTCGGGGGTCTGGGGGGCGGGGGCCGGGGCGGCGGGCCGGGCGGCGGAAGACCGCGGTGCTCGAGGCGGCCTGCCGGGTGATCGCGGACCGGGGCGCGGACGCCACCCGCTTCGCCGACGTGGCCGCCGAGAGCGGCGTCCCGGTGAGCACGCTGCAGTACTACTTCGGCTCGCGCGAGGACATGCTGGTGGCGGCGTTCCGGCACGCGTCAGGCACCGAGATCGCCGCTCTGGAAGCCGACGTCACCGCGATGAGCGACCCGTGGGACCGGCTCGAGCGGATCGTCACCACCGCGCTGACCGGATACTCACCCGGCGCGCCGGAGGCCGGGCGGCTGTGGATCGAGTCCTGGCACTTCGGCATCCGCGATCCGGAAATGCGCGCCGACGCCCTGGAAGACTACCGGGCCTGGCGGCGGCTGGTGGCGGACGCGGTCCGGCAGGGCGTCGAGCAGGGCCGCTTCGGCACCGGGCACGCCCCGGAGACGGTGGCCAGGCTCGCCATCGCGCTGGTCGACGGGATGGGCATCCCGCTGGCCCTAGCCGACCCGGACGTCAGCGGGCCCGGCGCCGTGCAGGACGTGCTCGCCGCGCTGCGCGAACTCCTGCGCCCGGACCGCTGAACCTGGTCCTAGTCGGCCAGCCGGAACGCGAGCTGGGTCAGCCACTTGCTCATGTCGGGCTCCTGGCTGGGGTCGGTCAGGTAGTTCTCGAGCCGGACGCCCCACCGCTCGCCGCTGCCGTCCGGCGAGGCGTCCCAGCTCAGGCCCTGCCCGGCCGCCCAGTCGAGCAGGGCCTCGGTGGCCCCGACGAGCTCGCTGGGGTAGCCCTGATGAGTGAGGGTCGCGTACCGCCCGGGGGGCAGCACCCCGGACACCACCTCGCCATCACCGGCCACGGCCACCGCGACCGGCACACCCGCTTCGACCTCGAGCTCTCGTGCCATGTCAATGACGTTGTACTTGAAGAACGGCGGTCCCGCGGGCGTTAGACCGCGGACACCCAGCCAGCCGAAAACCTCAGGAAAACGGTCGGCCAGCCCGCCGAGCTCGGCCATGGTCACCCGCGCCCCGATCGCGACGTAGGGCTGCTCGGCGCGAGTCACGATTTCCGGTGCTGCTGACATTTCTCCTCATCCTCCGGTCGCATAGATGGGCAGCTGCAGTTCGGTCACCCACTGATCAGGACCAGCGTGCCGTGCGAACTCCCCGGTACTGAACATGACGTGTTCCGGTTTACAGCCTCACATGGTGTCAGGGTCAAGCCTCGACGCGGGTGTCGTCCCGCCGGACGTTGACTTGCGGGTCCTGTGCGGCGAGCCGCCGGATCGATATCTCGTTATGTGGACAGAATTTGCTCTTATGCTGACACGGGAGACAGGATAGGGAGATGCCTTCTAGCTCCGACACCTACCTGCACGGCCACCACGACAGCGTGCTCCGGTCGCACCGCTGGCGGACCGCGGAGAACTCGGCCGGATATCTGCTGCCGCGACTGGCGGCCGACGCCCGCATCCTCGACGTCGGCTGCGGCCCGGGCACGATCACCGCGGACCTGGCGGGCCGGGTTCCGGACGGCCAGGTGACCGGGATCGACGCGGCCGGGGACGTGCTGGCCCTAGCGAAGGCCGAAGCGGACCGCCGCGGGCTGGCGAACATCGGTTTCGGGGTCGGCGACGTGTACGCGCTCAACTTCGCGGACGACACGTTCGACGTGGTGCACGCGCACCAGGTGCTCCAGCACCTGACCGACCCGGTGGCCGCGCTGATCGAGATGCGGCGGGTCTGCCGGCCCGGCGGCCTGATCGCCGCCCGGGACGGCGACTACGGCGGGATGTTCTGGTTCCCCGAGGACCCNNCCTGGGCCCGGCAGGCCGGCTTCGAGACGGTCGAGGCGTCGGCGAGCGCGTGGTGTTACACCGGTCCCGTGGACCGGCCCTGGTGGGGCGCGTCGTGGGCCGAGCGGCTGACCGAGTCACCGTTCGGGGATCGGGCGGTTGAACATGGCCTGGCTACCCGGGATGACCTGGAGCGGCTGGCCCAGGGCTGGCGGCGCTGGGCGGCCAGCGAAGACGGCTGGTTCCTCATCCCGCACGGCGAGATCTTGTGCCAAGCCCGAGTGACCATGCCGGATGTGATGTGCGACCCGGCCGCGGCGGAGCCGCCGGACAGCGTCGTCGTGACCAGCAGCAAGGCCCGGCCGCGGGCGGAGCCGACGGGCGGCGTGGCGCGTGCCGATGGGGCGGAAGCCAGGCCCGTTCAGAAAATTTAAGCTGAACGGCGGTGGTGTCACACGTCGCGACGGGTGATCAGCAGGGCCGCGGCGGCCAGCGCGACGGCGGGCCAGGCCAGCAGGACCAGCAGGGAGCCGACCGGGGCGAACAGGTCCGGCTGCGGATGCAGGGCCGTCACCTGCCTGGCCGCGTCCAGCAGGGTGAACCGGCCGATCCGGTCGCTCCACGGGGGCCGGAGCAGGGCCACGATGGCCGGCAGGACGATCACCCCGATGGCCGCGGCGATCCCGCCCGCGGTGTGCCTGACGATCGCGCCGAGCGCCACGCCGATCAGGGCGCACACGCACAGCAGGGCCCCCGCGGCCAGCACCGCCCCGGGCACGCCGGGGCGGGACAGGGACACGCCGAGGTGATGGCCGGCCAGGATCGCCTGGTCGGCGAAGAACGAGGAGAAGGCGACCACCTCGCCCGCGATGAGCGTCACCCCGCCCGTCACGGCCGCCTTGGCGGCGAGCACCGCCCGACGGCGCGGCGCCGCGGCGAAGGTGGTGCGGATCAGCCCGGTGCCGAACTCCGAGCTGAACGACAGCACGCCCAGGACGGCGACCGCGATCACCGCGTATTCCTGGCTGAGCAGCGCGGGCAGCAGCGGATCGGGCGGCGCCCCGCCCGGCGGCGCGGCCGCAAAGGCCGAAGCTACCAGGATGCTGAACCCGATGGGCGTGACGATCGCGACGGCCAGCGTCCAGTAGGTCGAGCGGACCGAGCGGAACTTGGTCCATTCGCATCCGAGCAGGTCACGGGCCCGGACGGGAATCGAAGGGGCGTTCGGCGGGGCCGGTGCGGTAGGTGCCGTGGCCGTGCTCATCGGGCCGTGCTCATCGGGCTGTGCTCATCGGGCTGTGCTCATCGGGTTTGGTGTCCCTTCGGTGACGGCCCGCTGGGCTGGGCCGGGGTGCCGTGGTAGTCGACGCTTTCGCCGGTGAGGTCGAGGTAGGCGTCCTCGAGGGAGGCCTGCCGCGGCACCAGCGCGTGCACGGCGATGCCGCGGCTCGCGGCCAGGTCGCCGATCGTGGCGGCGTCCAGGCCGGTGACGACGAGGGCGCCGTCGGGCTGCGTGGTGACGGTCGCGCCGCGGGCGGTGAGCAGCCCGGCGAGGTCGGCCGCCTGTGGCGATCGGAGCAGCACGTCGTGGCGCGCGTTCTCCGCGATGAGCTGGGCCGTGGGCATGTCCGCGAGCAGCTTGCCGCGGCCGATGACGATCAGGTGGTCGGCGCTCAGCGCCATCTCGCTCATCAGGTGGCTCGACACCAGGACCGTGCGGCCTTCGGCCGCCAGCGCCTTGAAGAACTGCCGGATCCAGCCGATGCCCTCGGTGTCCAGGCCGTTGACCGGTTCGTCGAGCATCAGGACGGGCGGGTCGCCGAGCATCGCGGCGGCCAGGCCGAGCCGCTGCTTCATGCCGAGCGAGTACCCGTTGACCCGCCGGTCCGCCACCGCCTCCATGCCGGTCAGCCCGAGCACCTCGGCGACCCGGCCGCGCCCGATGCCGTTGCTCTGCGCGATCGAGGCCAGGTGGAGCCGGCCGGTGCGGCCGCCGTGCAGGGCGGTCGCGTCAAGCAGCGAACCGACCTGGCGCAACGGGCGGACCAGCCGGTCGTAGCGGCGCCCGTTGACCAGGGCGGTTCCCGCCGACGGGGTGTCCAGTCCGAGGATGATCTTCATCGTGGTGGTCTTGCCCGCGCCGTTCGGCCCCAGGAAGCCGGTCACATGGCCCGGGCGCACGGTGAAGCTCAGGTCGTCCAGCGCGGTGACCGAGCCGAAGCGCTTGCTGAGCCCGTCCAGCTCGATCACTGCGGCGTGGCCCTGAAGAACTCGGTGGAGCTGCGCCGCCACAAGAACACGATCGCGGTCAGCCCGACCAGCCAGACCAGGATCGCCCAGATCTTGACCGCCCCGGCGATCGGGGCGCTGAGCCCGCCCAGCGTGTCCACCGTGGCCAGGGCGAACAGCACCGTGCCGGTGACGTGCTGGGACGAGTTGATCTGGCTCGCCGACAGGTGATGGGAACGCCTCTCGATGGCTCTCTTGGTGGCGCCCACCGTGAGGATGTCGATGACGATGCCGAGGATGCTCGCGGCCGCGCCGATGTACATGACCTTGACGGCGTTCAGCACCGAAGCGGGAGCGGGCAGGCGCCGGGTTTCCGGCAGCTGGGTGTCTTGCGGATACGGCTGGTACATGGGTCTCTCCTCTACCGGTTTTTAAGGGTTCCAGGTCTGCCGCAGGCGGGCGTCGATGGAATTGAGCATGATCGGCCGGTTCGTCAGCACGACGTACGTGCGGAGGTCGCGGACGCGGACGCGCAGGAAGGCGGTGGCATCGAGGCCGGCCCCGCTGTGCACGGCGGTGCCGTCTTCGCTGAGCAGCCAGCCGAGGCCCACGCGGTGGCCGCCGGGTCCCGGTTCGGCCTGGACGGTGAGCGCCTGCCGGGCCAGCGCCGCGGGCAGCAGCGATGACCAGGCGCTGCCCAGGCGCACGAGGTCGGCCCCGGTGGACCACAGGCCGGCCACGGCCGGGACGGTCGAAACCCGGGCCGCGGCCGGGGAGAAGACGCCCGCCGGGGTCACCGTGTAGCCGGTGACCGCATCGGCGCCGATGTCCGCCGCGCGGTCCGGGAACCGCGAGTCGCGCATCCCGAGGGGGTCGAGCACGAGGCGGGTGACCGCGCTTACGTAAGCCATTCCGGTGACGTCGGCGATCAGCTGACCGAGCACGGCGTAGCCGCCATTGCTCGGCCGGGCGGTTCCGCGCGGGCCGCTGCAGGGGACGACCGGGCCGTACAGGGTCGCCAGGTCGGGGACGCTGTCGGCGTAGAGTTCGGCGGGGTTGTCGACCCCGGCGGCGTGACTGAGCAACTGCCTGACGGTGATGGCGTCGTCGGCCAGGCGCACCGTCCGCAGGTGGTCGTTGGCCGCAGCGTCCAGGCCGAAGCGGCCCTCGGCGACCAGCCGGAGCACGGCGGTGGCCGTGACGAGCGCGGTGACACCGGGCGCGGCGAACCGGCGGCTGGCGTCCAGGACCTCGGCCCCGTCGAGGTCGGCGTAGCCCTTGGTGACCACCCACGCCGGGCGGCCTGGCTCGCCGCCGGCCAGGACCAGGGCGGCCAGGCCGAGCTCGGAGAAGGCATCGTCTGCGATCGAGAGCAGCTCGGCGGTCTCGGCCTCGGGGGCCTCGGCGGCCTCGGCGGCCTGGCCGACGGTCTGGTCGGGAGTGGTGCCGTAGATGTGGACTGGCGGCGGGGCCGTCAGCCGGGGATCGGTGATGCGCTCGGCGAGGGGAAACCCCCGCAGCCCGGTCAGCCGGTGCGGCGGGTCGGCTTCGACCGTCGCCAGGTAGCGCATCCCAGCCAGCTGGACGTGCGCCTCCAGCGGCGCCTGACCGATCACGATGAGTTCTTCGCTCAGGTCCGGAGCGACCTTGCTGAGCTGGGCGGCCAGGCTCCCGGCCGGAACCGCGGCCAGGAGCCGGTCATCGAAGTGCTCGGCCAGCTCGCCATCGGCGGGGGGCGTCCAGCCCGGGCGGCCGGCGTCGGAGAAGCGGGAGATCAGCCAGCGCAGCTGGGCCAGGGCGTGGCTTTCCTGCGCGGGCTCTGACAGCTGGGATGCGGCGCAGGCCTGCTTCAGTGCGGCCCAGCTGGGCAGGCCGTGTTCCCACGCGATAGCGGCCTGGGCCTCGTGCAGGGTCGGAAACTCGCCCGCGGCCAGGCGGCGTTTGGCTTCGAGCCGCAAGAACCGCAGGCTGGGCCGAGCAGGCAGTGAGCGTGACCTACCGGACACGGCAGCCCTTCCCTCGCGCCCGGGTCCGCTTGCTCGGGGCGGGAAAGACTCGCCATCGATTACGTCAACGCTACCGGTGAGCTTGGAGCTCTGCCTGCGGACCTAGCGGCGGCCGGACCACCGCAGATAATGCTACTCCCCTACTGCCGTGGGGGCGAGGTCGCTGACGACCGTGGGGGCGAATCCGCTGGTCGCGAAGGCCTCGATGACAATCTGAGTTCGATCGATGACTATACGTAGCATAGAATGCTAAGGGTGAGAGCCATGGAGGCTTTGGGCACTCCGGTGCCCGTTTTGACCATCTGAAGACGGGTTAGAGCGTACTTATTACCGAGATCAACGACTGCCTGAGAAGGCGCGGAAGCAGCCATATGGGGGCACCACGGGCTAGGGCGGACTCGGATCTTGTCACGCACCGCACGCATCAGGACGGGCCGGCGGCAACGGCCATCCTCGATTTTGCCGTAGCGAAGATCCTGCGCGACGACACGACCCTCGGTGCGCTGCCCGCCGTGCTAGCCCAGCTCGTGACCATCTCCGGGATCCGGGCCGCGGTGGCGTTCCAGCCGTCAGCGGGGCAGCCGGCCGCGGTCCTGGCGATGGACCCTCGCGGCGCCGTCGCTCCCGGGCTGCTGGCCAAGATAGGCGCGCTGACCCTGCTTCAGCGTGACGCGGGCCCGGCGGCCGACACCGCTGCCGTTCAGGTGACGACGGTGGAGTCAGACGGCCTGACCGTGAGTGCTCTGCTCGCTTACTCGGCGCCGGTCACCGGCCGGTGCCTGTGCGCGCTGGCCCTGATCGGCGACGCGGCGCGCTGGGACGACGAGATCCGCGCCACCGCGCACGCCGTCGCCACTATCGTGGCGACGCAGCTTCGCCATGCGAGCGACCTGGCCACGCTGGCCGAACGGGAGACGCTGGCGCGGGCGCTCGTCGAGGCATCGCCGACCGCGATCATCGCCATGGACGCCAGCGGCCTCCTCATCGAATTCAATCCCGCGGCCGAAGAGCTTTCCGGCTGCCGACGTGACGAAGTGCTTGGCCAGAATATGCCGGAGGTTTTCATGCCTGAGCGGGACCGGGCCCGGTTCGTTGAGCACATCCAGACCTTTGCGGCCACCGGTGACCCTGAGGAGTTCACCGGCCAGATACACGCATCTAGCCTGCGCGCGGACGGCACCGAGCGCAGCGTGGAGCTGACGCCCGTGCAGCTGACCATCGGCGAGAAGGTCATTTTTGCCGGGTTCCTGCGGGACCTCACCGATTTCGAGCTCTCGCACGCCGAGCTGGCCGACCAGACCGAGCGGCTCAACTGCATGATCGCCGCGGCGATCCCCGCGATCATGATCACCGATGAGAAGAGCCATGTCACGCACGTCAGCCGGAGCTTCGGCGCCCTGTTCGGCATCGAGGACCCCGGCCAGCTGGTGGGGACCTCCGCCGCCTCGCTGGTGCTCCGGATCCAGCACCTGTTCGCCGACCCCGGCGGCCTCGCCCGGCGCGCCGCCGAGGCGCACCGCGAAAAGCAGCCCCTGTCCAAGGAGCTGCTGAAGTTGACCGATGGCCGGACCATCGAAAACGACTACTGGCCCGTGATGGTCGACGGCCGCTTCCGCGGTGACCTGTGGCTGGCCTGGGACACGTCGGAACGCGCGGCCCTGGAGCAGCAGCGCCAGCAGATGCTCGACGACGAACTCGGCGCCCGCCACCTGGCCGAGCAGGTCCAGCAGCGGCTGGCCGAGCAGAACGAACGGCTGCGCAGGCTCGACGAGTCCAGGAACCAGTTCCTCGCCATCGTCTCGCACGAGCTGCGCACGCCGCTGACGTCGATCCTGTCCTTCAGCGAGCTGATCCGCGGGGAAGCCGGGGGGCTGACCCCGGAAGGCAATCGCTTCCTCGACATCATCGAGCGGAATGCCGACCGGCTGCACCGGCTCGTCGGCGATCTGCTCATGCTGGACCGGCTCGACGCCGGCGCGCTGCCGCTGGACCTGACCCCGGTCTCGGTCGCTGAGCTCACCGCCGAGGCTGTCGGGTCCGCCGCGGCCGGCGCCGCCAAGCAGGGCATCACCATCGGCGTCACGGCCGGAGCGGGACCGGCCATCCAGGGTGACCTGAGACGGCTGATGCAGGTGTTCGACAACCTGATCGCCAACGCGATCAAGTTCTCGCACCGGAACGGGCACGTGCACATCACTGCGACCTTTGACGGCGGCAACTGGCGGATTGACGTGGCGGACGACGGCATCGGCATACCGCCGGAAGAGGTCGGGCAGCTCTTCACCCGCTTCGTCCGCGCCTCCAACGCACGCACCGCGGGGCTCCCGGGCACGGGCCTCGGCCTGTCCATCGTCAAGGTGCTCGTCGAGATGCACGGCGGGCACGTCGAGGCGACCAGCACCCTGGGCCACGGCAGCATCTTCAGCGTCTACCTGCCTGCCGCAACGGACCCCCCTTCCAAAGGGGCCGCTTCCGAAGGTCACGTCTCCGAAGNNTCCGAAGGCCGCGCCTATCGAGGCCGAGCATGAAGGCCCGGGTGCTGGTGGTCGAAGACGACAAGGACATCTCGCTCGGCATCCGCACCGTCCTGAGCCGGAACGGTTTCGACGTGATGAGCTCGGCCGACGGCAAGGATGGCCTGCGCGTCTTTCACGACAGCCGTCCCGACCTGGTCGTCCTGGACATCGGGCTGCCCACGCTCGACGGGTGGGCGGTGCTCGAGCGCATCCGGGACCTCAGCGATGTTCCCGTCCTCATCCTGACCGCGCACGGGAACGAGGCCGACAAGGTGCGCGGGCTGCACAACGGGGCCGATGACTACCTCACCAAGCCGTTCAGCAACCGCGAGCTGGCGGCCCGGCTTGAGGCCCTCCTGCGGCGGCCGAGGAGCGGCCAGCCGCAGGTAGAGGTGTACGACGACGGCAGCTTGCAGGTGAATCTCGGCTCACGGGAGGTCAGCGTGGAAGGCGATCCGATCGCGCTGACCCCGACCGAGTACCGCCTGCTGGCCGCGCTCATCCGGCATCAGGGCCAGACCCTCACCCCCGAGCAGCTGCTCAAGATCGCCTGGAACGATCCGCTCGGCATCGGTCCGGACCGGGTGAAGTTCGGCATCATGCGGCTGCGCCGCAAGCTCGACGGGGATTCGACGGGCGGCGGGCTTGGCTCGTCGATCCAGGCGGTCCGGGGCTTCGGCTACCGGTACGTAGCACCCGCCGTCACGAAGTGAGCTCGCTCCCCCGCAACTGTCCTGCACCGGCGGAGCAACGACGCCAGGAGGTTTGCTCGGGCAGATTAGGCGCATGAGTGCTACCAGCCCGGAAATAACGCGCGGCCGGATCCTCCTCGTCGAGGACGACCCAGAAGCGGCCCTGTTCGCCGTCCACGTCCTCACCAAACGGGCGCAGTTCGATGTCACGCACACCGCCGACCCCGCGGTCGCGCTCCGCCTGGCCGCGGCCGGACACTGGGACCTGGTGCTGACCGACTTGGAGCTGCCCGGCATGACCGGCCTCGAGCTGCTGCATGCGCTGCGCCAGGTCGCACCCGCGCTACCGGTCGCGGTGGTGACAGCGCACGCGCCGGTGGGAACGACGCACGAAGCGCTGCTCAGCGAGGCCGACGCCTACCTCTCAAAACCACTCCGGATCGATCAGCTCATCTCGACCGCCACCGACCTGATCAGGATCGGACGCAAGACCAGCAGCACCAGGGGCGACGGCGACTAGCCGCCACGGTAACCTGCCAAAGAGCCCGGGCTCCGAACCCGGAGAACCCGTGTCGACGCTGATGGTGGGGTTTGCACGTGACGATCATCGATGGAGCAGGAGTTGTCGTCACCGGCGGCGGTGCCGGGATCGGCCGCGCGCTGGCGGGTGGCCTGGCCGCGGCCGGCGCGCGGGTGGTGATCAATGACCTGGACGCGGACGCCGCGGCAGCTGTAGCTGAGCAGACCGGCGGCCACGCCGTGCCGGGCGACGCGTCCACCGAGCAGGGCGTGCGTGACCTCATCGCCGCCGCTCGCGGGCACCTGGGTTCGATCGACATCTACTGTTCCAACGCCGGCATCGCGGCGGGGACCGACCCGGACACCCCGGAGGAGACCTGGCAGCGGGCCTGGGACGTCAACGTGATGGCCCACGTGCGGGCGTCGCGGGAGCTGCTCCCGGCGTGGCTGGAACGCGGTCGCGGCTGTTTCGTCGTGACGGCATCGGCGGCCGGCCTGCTCACCATGCTGGGATCCGCGCCCTACTCGGTGACCAAACACGCAGCCGAGAGCTACGCGGAATGGCTCGCCGCGACCTACGCTCACCGCGGGCTCACCGTGCACTGCATCTGCCCGCAAGGGGTCAAGACTCACATGCTGGCCGAGTCCGGCCAGGCCGGTCAGGTCGTGCTGGCCGACGCCGCGATCGAGCCCGAGCAGGTCGCGGACGCGCTGCTGGCCGGGCTGGCCGAGGGCACGTTCCTCATCCTGCCCCATCCGCAGGTCCGCGACTACTACCAGATGCGAGCCGGCCACACCGACAAGTGGCTGCGCGGGATGAACCGGATGCAGCAGCGCATCGAAGAAGTGGAACGCGCCGGGGAGGATCACCGATGACAGATTCGGCCGCGGGAGGCACGCGATGAGGGCATGGCAGATCCAGCAGCTCGGTGCGCCCCGCGACGCGCTGCGGCTGGCCGAGATCCCAGCGCCCGAACCTGCCCCGGGCCAGGTGCTGGTGCGGGTGCTCGGGGCGGCGGCCAACTTTCCCGACGTACTGATGTGCCAGGGCGCCTACCAGGTCCGCCCGCCGCTGCCGTTTACCCCCGGCGTCGAGCTGTGCGGCGAGGTCGTCACGGTCGGGTCCGGCGTGACCGGCATCGCCGTCGGCGACCGGGTCATCGGCGGCTCCGCGCTCCCGTCCGGAGCCTACGCCGAGCTCGCCCTGATGAACGCCGGGGCCGTCCTGCCCGCCCCGGCGGGCCTCGACGACGCCGAGGCCGCCGCCTTCTTCATCAGCTACCAGACCGGATGGTTCGGGTTGCACCGGCGGGCCCGGCTGGCGGCCGGCGAGACGCTGCTGGTGCAGGCCGCGGCGGGCGGGGTCGGCAGCGGCGCGATCCAGCTCGGCAAGGCCGCCGGAGCCCGGGTCATCGGGGTCGTCGGCGGTGAGCACAAGGCCGAGGTGGCCCGCGCCCTCGGCGCGGATGTGGTGGTCGACCGGCTCAGCCAGGACTTCGTCCAGGTGGTCAAGGAGGTCACCAACGGCCGCGGCGCCGACGTCGTCTACGACTCGGTGGGCGGTGAAGCGTACAACCGGTCCACCAAGTGCATCGCGT
This sequence comes from Actinomycetota bacterium, assembly GCA_003168295.1. The sequence goes on along the minus strand of PMST01000482.1, from coordinate 24,528 downwards.
TCGAGGGCCGGATCCTGGTAGTGGGCTTCGCCAGCGGCCAGATCCCCTCGGCCGCGCTGAACCACGCGCTGATCAAGAACTACTCGATCGTGGGCCTGCACTGGGGTCTGTACCAGACCAAGGAACCGCAAGCCATCGTAGAGTGCCATCGGCAGCTCACCAAGCTCGTCGCCGACGGGGCGATCCGGCCGCTAGTCAGCGAGCGGCTCGGCCTCGACGACGTACCCGAGGCGCTGGACAAGCTGGCCCGCGGTGACACGGTAGGCCGGATTGTCTTCACGCCATGAGTTCCGCGGCCGGCCTTGACTTCTTCAGCTCGGGAGCGCTGCCCGCGCCCCTGGTGACCAAGGAAGAGGCCGAGCGGATCGCGGTCGCGCAGTTCGGCCTGGCGGCACACGCCCGGCTGCTCGGCAGTCAGCAGGACAGCAATTTCCTGCTGGTCCAGCCGGACTCCCGCGTCCTCGGCCGGCCAGAGCCCACGGTGCTCGGCGTCCTCAAGATCGCTAATCCGGCGTTCACCGGCACCGAAATCCAGGCTCAGGACGCCGCGGCCGATCACCTCGCCGCCACCGTCGGCTGGCTGCGGGTCGGAACCCTCCAGGACGGACCGGTGACCGTTCAGACCGCCGCCGGGCCGGCCATCGCCCGGTTGCTGCAGTACTTGCCCGGCGGCACGCTTACCGGCCCGGACTACCTGGGCCCGCCGGTGGTCGCCGGGGTCGGCACGATCGCGGGCGAGGTGAGCCGGGCCTTGCGCCACTTCACCCACCCGGGCCTTGACCGCGTGCTGCAGTGGGACCTGCGGCACGCTGACCGCCTCGTCGCGCGCCTGGCCGAGCATGTGCGCGACCCCGCCCTGCGGGCGCTGATCCAAGACCGCGCCAGCGAGGCCTGGGATAAAATCCAGCCGCTCGCCGCTCATCTGCCGCGCCAGGCCGTCCATCTCGACGTGACCGACGACAACGTGGTCTGCACCACCCGCAACGGCATCAGGTCACCGGACGGGGTGATCGACTTCGGTGACCTGACCACGTCGTGGGCCGTCTGCGAGCTGGCCGTCGCGATCACGTCGCTGCTGCACCACGCCGGGGCCGAACCCTGCTCCATGCTGCCGGCCGTACGCTCCTTCCACCGGCTCCGGCCGCTGTCGCCCGAGGAGGCCGCCGTGTTGTGGCCGCTGGTGGTCTCGCGCGCCGCCGTGCTGGTTGTCAGCAGCGAGCAGCAGGCCGCGATCGACGTCGGCAACGCCTACGTGACCGGTTCCCTCGACCGTGAACGGCAGATCTTCGAACAGGCGATCTCGGTCCCGATGGACGTCATGACCGAGCTGATCCTGAACCATCTCGGCTTCGGCAGGTCGCCGCTGCGCGTTCCGGGCTTTACCCTTCTGGTGCCCGCGGGCTCCCTGGGTCCGGTCCGGTGGGAGATCCTCGACCTGTCGAGCCAGTCTGACGCCACCGACGCGGGCGCCTGGCTGGAGACTGGGTGCCAGGACAGGCTGGCCGAGGCGGCGCTGGTGGGTTCTGGGGACTCCGGGGGGCGGGCGGAGGCGGTGGCGACCCGCTTTGCCGAACCGCGGCTGACCGCCGCCGGGACGCTCGCCGAGGTCTCTCCGGCCACCGTCGCCACCGGAGTTGACCTGTGGCTGGCCCGGCCGGCCGAGCTGACCGCGCCGTGGCCCGGCGAGCTGACCTCGTCCGGACCGGGTCAGGTCGTGCTCACCGGCCACGGGCTCGCGCTGACGTTGACCTGGCCCGGGTCAGACGGTGAGGTACCAGGCCACGGGGTAGCGGACGGCGAGGTGGCGGCTGGACAGGCGCTCGGCCGGCTGTCGGCCGGTGCCCGGCTGCACGTCAACCTGCGGGCCGCGACCGCGCCGCCGATGCCGCCCCTGGTCAGGCCCGAGTACGCGCCCGGCTGGCTGGCGCTGGCCGCTGACCCAGCGCCGTTGCTGGGCCTGCCGCCCGTGCCCCGCGAGCGGGACGACGACCTGCTGCACCGGCGCGACGCGTCGTTCGCGACCGTGCAGGAGCACTACTACCCCGACCCGCCCCAGATCGAACGCGGATGGCGGCATCACCTGGTCGCCACCGACGGCCGGGTGTACCTGGACATGGTCAACAACGTGGCCGTACTCGGTCACTCGCACCCTCGGATCGAGGCCGCGGTCGCGCGGCAGCTACGGCGACTGAACACCAACTCGCGGTTCAACTACGCCTCGGTCGTCGAGTTCTGCGAGCGGCTGACCGCCACCTTGCCCGAGCCGCTGGAGTCCGTCTTCCTCGTCAACTCCGGCTCGGAGGCGGTCGATCTGGGCATCCGGCTGGCCCTGGCGGCGACCGGGCACCGGGACATCGTCGCGGTGCGGGAGGCCTACCACGGCTGGACCTACGCCTCGGATGCCGTCTCGACCTCGACCGCCGACAACCCGAACGCGCTGAGCACCCGGCCCCGGTGGGCGCATGCCGTGGACGCGCCGAACTCCTACCGTGGGCGCTACCGCGGCGCCGATGCCCGCCGGTACGCCGCCGAAGCCGCGCAGGTCATCGAGGAACTCGCGGCCAGCGGGCGTCCGCCCGCAGCGTTCCTGGCCGAGGCGTTCTACGGCAATGCCGGCGGCATGCCGCTGCCTGACGGCTACCTCGCCGAGGTCTACGCCGCCGTCCGGCACCGCGGTGGGCTCGCCATCGCGGACGAGACCCAGGTCGGGTACGGCCGCCTAGGCCACTGGTTCTGGGGCTTCGAGCAGCAAGACGTGGTGCCGGACATCGTCACGATGGCCAAGGCCATGGGCAACGGGTATCCGCTCGGCGCGGTGATCACCTCCCGCGCCGTGGCCGAACGGTACCGCGACGAGGGCTACTTCTTTTCCTCCACCGGAGGCAGCCCGGTCGCGAGCGTCATCGGCCTGACCGTCCTGGACGTGATCCGCGACGAGGGTCTGCAAGCCAACGCCGCGCGGGTGGGCGCGCACCTGAAGGCGCGGCTGGAGGCCCTGGCCGGCCGGCACGAGCTGATCGGCGCCGTGCACGGGTCCGGGCTCTACCTGGGCGTCGAGTTCGTCCGGGACCGCGGCACGCTGGAGCCCGCCACCGAGGAGACCATGGCCATCTGCGACCGCATGCTCGAACTCGGCGTGATCATCCAGCCCACCAGCGACCGGATGTGCGTGCTCAAGATCAAGCCGCCGCTGTGCCTGGACACCGACGGCGCCGACTTCTTCGCCGACACTCTCGACCGCGTGCTCGCCGAAGGCTGGTAACGGAATGAAGCACCACGGCCCGTTCGGATTAAATTGGTTGGTCCGGGTGGCTTAGTGGCCACCGCGACGTCTTCGGCTTCGCCTACCTGATGCACGGCGTTCCGTAAGCGGTTTGCCGTTTATTCGATTGCGTGCAGAATGGGCGCACGGCATCGTGGTGCGATGCTGATCAGACGCGAATCGGGCGGCGACGTTCCTGTCATCCGCGCTGTCACCGGGGCGGCTTTCGCGCGGCCCGATGCGCCGGGCCTGGAAACGGTGGAGGCTCGGCTGGTGGACGAGCTCCGGGCCAGCCCGGCGTGGCTCCCGGCGCTGTCCCTGGTGGCCGTCACGCCGCAGGATGAGGTGATAGGGCACGTGCTCTGCACGCGGGCCCACGTGGACGAGACACCGGTGCTGGCGCTCGGGCCGCTGAGCGTCCGGCCCGACCGGCAGCGGACCGGCGTGGGCAGCGCCCTCATGCACGCGATGCTAGGTGCGGCCGACGCGCTCGGCGAGCCCATGGTGGTGCTGCTCGGAGATCCCGGTTACTACCAGCGGTTCGGGTTCCGGCTCGCCTCGGACCTTAGGATCACGCCGCCGGTGCCTGGCTGGCAGCCGTACTTCGAGGTGCGGACTCTCGCCTGCTACCAGCCGGCAGTGCGCGGGGCGTTCCGGTATGCGGAGCCCTTCGACCGGACCTAGAAAGGCTCCGAAAAGCGCCGTCGCCACTGCGGTCATGCCAAGGCTAGACCGGATACTCGGTGGGGGTGGTGGTGTAGGTGCGTCCGTGCGGGGTTTTCCATTCCAGGACGCCTGGTTCCGGCTGAGTCAGCTGCCACCCTTGGGCCTGCTTGCACCGGTGATGATGTCTGCACAGCGGCGCGATTCCGCATTCGCAGGTGAGCCCGCCCTTGTCCCAGGCGAGGGTATGGTCCAGGTCGCAGCGCGCGGCGGGGCGGCCGCAGCCGGGTGCGGTGCACCGGGTGCTGCGGGTGCGGATCAGGTGCTGGAGCTTGCGGCTGGGCTGGTACCCGGGTTCGGCGTGTCGGTGGTCGCAGCTGCCGCGGGCGATCGGGGTCAGCCGGACGCGCAGGGTGCGCAGGTAGTCCCGGGCCCTGGTGTCGGGCGGGAGCTGCTGGTCCGGGCCGCCGCTGGTGCCGCTGCTGGTGCCGGAGCCGGCGGGGCCTGGCGGTGCGGGACCTGGGGGCGGTGGTGCGGCCGGTGATGCGCCGCCTGGTGATGGTGAGCCGGGTGGTTCCGGGCCGGGTGGTTCCGGGCCGGGGGGCGGGGGGTGGCGGCCGGTGGCGCAGCCGTGGGCGGCGGCGCTCCCGTCCGGATGCAGGACGGTGACGCACCAGCGGGTGTGCGGGCTGCGGGCGGCGGCCGCGAGCAGGTCGCGGGCGGTGGCGGCGTCCAGCAGCCCGAACCCGCCGGCCTCGCCCGGTGTCCCGGACTGGCCCAGCGCGGCGGCCAGCGGCACGGTGAGGTTCACCAGCGCGGCCAGGCACGGGCCGGTGCCCGGCCCGGCCGGGCTGTGCGACCCCGGCCCGTTCCCGCCGTTCCCGCCCGAGCCGTCTTGCGGCCCGCCGTTCCCATCCGGGCCGCCCGGTCCTTCCGGTCCTTCCGGTCCGTCTGGCCCATCTGACGGCACGCCGTTCGAGGCGGCCGCATCCGCCGGATTGTGACCCTGATCCGGGGCGGGCCCGGCGACCAGGCGGCTGTCGCGTTCTTGGAGGAGATCCAAATAGGCGCGGATGCGCAGTTCGCGCAGCGTGCCGGGGACCCCGGCGGCGCGCAGCTCCCGGGCCCGCTGCTCGATGTGCTGCCAGGACGCGAGGACCTCATCGGAGGGAAGTTCCCGGGCGGTCATCCCGGCGTTCCCGGACTCTTCCCGGAACGGGCGGACGTGCGCGTCGTTCTTGCGGCGGGCCTGCTTGCGCCGCTCCGCCGATTCCGGGTCGAGCTTGAGGGCCAGCTTGGCCGCGGCGGCGCGGAGCTCGGCGTAGGTCTTCTTCTGCGCCGCCGCGGCCAGGATCGGGTCGGCCTTGGCCGCGTCGGCCGCGGACAGGTACTCGGTCTGCTCGAAGTTGATCTTGGCGTGGACCGGGTCGATCAGCCCCGCACCCAGCGTCGCGAACGTCACCGGCAGCCGCCCGGCCAGATCGCACGCGTAAGCCATCCGGTCCTCCGCGGCCATCCAGGTCAGCCGCAGCTCACAGGCCACCTCATCAGAGATGAACTCGCTGAACTGGATCCGCCCGTCATCGGCAGGCTGATTCGGGCCGGCCGGAGCACCCGCGGCACCGGCACCGGCACCGGCACCGGCACCGGCACCGGCGGGGTCCTGCGCGGTGCCGGCCGACTTCGGCGCGGCAGACTGATCCTGGGAAGCAGGGCGATCCTGAGCGCCAGGAGGGTCCTGGACGGGGGTGCCGGAGGTCTTGGGAGTGCGGCTCCGGCTGGCACGACTGTCCGGGGCGTCGGGGTGGCGGACGGCGAGTTCGCGCATGGCGGCCAGCTCGAGCCAGGTTCCCCAGGACGACATCCGGCGGCCCGCCGACAGCACCGAGAACAGGCAGTCCTCTGAGATCTGAGCCAGCCCGGCACCGTCGCCTCCGGCTACCGCGGTCACCACCTCGGCCAGCAGCGGACCCGGCGCGATCGGGTGCGTAGCGGTGCCGTCGGCGAACCCGGACAGGTCTGCCTGCTCGGCCGGCAGGCAGATGAAAAGGCCCTGCACCGGCTCTTCCGGCGGCGCTTCATGCTCGTCCGGGAGTGCCACGGACAGCGTCGCGTCGCTGTCCTGGTCACCAGAGGGCGCTGGGACTCGGTTTTCCGGCCCGCTCCTGTCGGCGGGCTGCGGCTTGGAGCCGTCGGGCTCCTTGCCGTCTTGCCCGCGATCGGGGAACGGTCCTTCGGACATGAGCCACCTTTCGTTCGGGAGAATTGCAACTTAAGATTATTGTATCGAAATCATAGTCGAATTTCAACCTTGAAGGGCTTATTCTAGAGGAGACTGACGGGGCGGCCGAGGCTCGCGTGACTCGGTGGGCAGGCGCGACGATGTGCGTGTTGGCGAGATACCTGTGGACAGCGGTGCCCCGTGGACAGCGGTGCCCCGTGGACCGGGGTGCGCCGTGAACAGGGGTGCGCCGTGAACAGGGGTGCGGCTTGGACGAGGCCATCCCGCCCGAGGCTGGCGCCAGTTCGCCGCGCGCATGGGCGCCACCACGGTGGAAGTCCCGTCCGGCCACGTAGCGACGATCTCTCACCCCGACGAGGTGGCCCAGCTCATCCAGACCGCCGCCGAGGCCGTCCGGTAAGGTTCGCCGGCCGGGGCTTGAGCGGAGTCCGGACCGTAATGCCACGGCTCGTTCCGGATAATTTATTCGCGGAACGGGCCGTGGCTTTTGTACTTCTTATTCGGTTGCGCCCGGAACGGGCGGGCGTTAAGAGCGAGATGGGACTGCGGACTTCCAGGACGCGGCCGGTGATGCCGCAGGATGCCGAGAGCAGGAAGGTGACCAGGTCGGCGACGTCGGAGGCGTCGTCGAACCGGCGGAGCGCGACCGTCTCGGTCAGGTCGGCCCGGGTGAGTTCGGGCAGGATCGCGTTCATGTCGTGCGTGGCCGGGCCGGGAGTCACGGCGTTGACGCTGACGCCGAACCGGCTTGTCAGGGCGGACAGCGCCGGGACGAACCCGGCGATCCCGGCTCGGACCGGCCAGTGGTGGGCCGCCCCCTGGTGGGCCGGCCGGGCGTGGGGCGCGGAGTGGTCGTAGGCCCCGCAGACCGAGGACACCGCGACGATGCGGCCCGATCGCTGCTTCATCATGGCGAACATGGCAGCCCGGCAGATATGGAACATGCCGTCCAGGCCGGTGTCGAGCACCGCGCGCCAGTCCGCCTCCTCCAGCCGCGCCAGCGGCCGGTCCCTGGTCATCCCCGCGCAGCTCACCGCGGCCTGCACCGGGCCGAGCTCGTCCTGCGCCCGCTGGAACCAGGAGGCGACGTCGGCCTCGTCGGTCACGTCGACCTCGACGGCCAGGACCCGGCCGCCGAGTTCGGAGACAGCCTTCTCGACCTGGCGGACGGCCTGCTCGTCGCCGCGGTGACAGAAGCTTACGTCCCAGCCGGCCGCGGCCAGCCTGCGCACGGTGGCCGCGCCGATGCCGCTCGAGCCGTCGCTGACCAGGGCCACCCGACGGTAATCCTGGCTCAACGGCTCACCTTGATCTCCATGCTGAACAACGACACCACGGACACGTCAACACGGGGGGTGACAAAGAGTAACATCCTTGTCACCAAGGTGACCACTCGGTAAACGGAAGGTTACCAAAATCCACCAGGGGGCGCGACGATTCCGGCCGTCGGCCCATGGCTTAGCCCCGACCGGGCATCCTCGGGAGATCGTGATGCCCACGTCTCGCTGCCGCGTGGCCGACCAGAAGATGGCCGCCGCCGATGGTTAATCGACGTTCAGCCCGACCTCGTTCGCGAGCCCAGTGAGATAGCCGAGCGCGATCTGGTACTCGTCCTCGAACCCGCCTGTCGCCTCCGCGTTCCCGTGGTAGGCACCTTGGGAGTCCACGAAGCCCCGCGCCACTCCGGGGATGTCCTCGAATTCAAGCGAGATGACGCCATCGAACCCGGTGTCCGCGAGCGCGCGCATGACGTGCCGCCAGTCGATCTTGCCCATGCCGGGACGCCAGTGGGCGTTCGTCTCGCCGTCGTTGTCCGAGAAGTGGCAGTGCAGCACCCGGTCGCCGAGACGGTAGACGGTGATGTTCGGCAGGTCCCCCACCGCAAACAGGTGGCTGGGGTCGACGTTGACGCCCAGCGTCGGGGAGTCGACGGCCTCGAGGATACGCAGCAGGCCCTCGGTGTTCGCGCCGTACCGGAACGGGTGCGGCTCCAGGCTGTACCGGATCCCGCCGTCCTGCGCCGCCTGGGCGCACTCACGCAGGGCGGAGATGTAGTCCTCCCAGTTCTGCGCCCAGTTGAGGTCGCCCGGGAGCTCCTGGGAGAACGTCTGCATGAGCGGCCGGTCCATGAGCCTCGGGAACGATATCCCGAACGGGTAGTGGACGGTCGTGTTGATGATGGGCGAGCCGAGCGCGACCGTCTTCTCGACTCCGAGCTTGAACAGGTCCACCGCGGCCGCGCGGCGGGCCGGGTCCGGGCTCGCGAGTTCCGGCGTCTTGACCACGAACTGGGACAGGAGCATTCCCTCGTCGTCGAGGATCTGCCGCAACTCCCGCACCGTGTGATCCGTGTAGTAGTCCGTGAACGAATCGTCGTCCCACGCGATGAGTTCGGTAGCCCGGAACCCCGCGCGTCCTATCCGCTTGATTGCGCCGTCGTAGGGCTTATGCCACTTCCACGGCCAGATCGACGCTCCGAATCGCACCGTTCCATACCTCCGTCGCCACGCCCAATAGTTTCCATCTGACTACAGTTGAAATGTATCGCAGGATTTACTTTTCGGGAAGGCCTCAGCCGGCATCTGGGGGATCCTTCCGGCGCGCCAGCGTGGCCCGGGCATCATCGTCGTGGATCAGCGTGACGGCCGCGACCGCGCCGGCCAGCGCGATCAGGGCCGCCGCCAGGTAGGCGGCGTGGAACGCCACGAAGCTCTCCCCGCCCACGCCGGCCACCACGGTGGAGAGGATGGCGACCCCGAGCGCGAGAGACGTCTGCCTGCTGGCGTTGAAGATCGCCGATGCGTCCCCGGTATCTTCGGCGGCGATGCTCGTGAACATCGAGGTCTGCAGGGAGAGGAAGACCATGCCGTTGGCCGCTCCGGCCGTGAACATCATGGCGCGAACGGTCCACGGGCTGGTCTGCGCGTCGATGGTCGCCATCGACGCGACGACGGCGGTGAGCAACGCCAGGCCCGCGGTGCACATGGCACGCGGACCTATGTGCGAATAGAGCCTGCCGACCGTTTGGGTCGCGACGACGACCCCGACCGCTTCGACGAACGTCGTCAGCCCGGAGCTGACTGCCGACTGTCCCCGGGCCACCTGGAGGAAGATCGGGGTCAGGTAGAGGATGCCCAGGAACGAGGCCGTGCTGAACGCGCCCGCCACGTTGGTCGCAAGGAAAAGGCGGTGCCTGAGCAGCGCGACCCTCAGGATCGGGAATGTCCGCCGGAGCTCGAGGCGGACGAATACGGCCAGGCACACCAGGCCGGCCGCCGCGGACGCGTCCACCGCAGGGGCGGTCCAGCCGAGCAGCGAGCCCTCGCTGATGGCGTACAGGACGAGGCACAGGCCGACACCGGACAGCAGGAAGCCGGCCACATCGAATCTTTCCTGCCGTCCGGCCCGGTACTCGACGAGGTACCGGGCGCCGAGCAGGAGCCCGATGGCGCCGAAGGGCAGGTTCAAGTAGAAGATCCAGCCCCACGACAGCTTGTCGATCAGGAGGCCGCCGACGACCGGCGCGGCGGCCGGCGCCACCAGGATCGGCAGGATGAGGATGCGGCCGAGCCTGGCTCGCTGCGCGGGCGGATAGGCGCGCCAGAGCATCGAGGTGCTCGTGGGCATGAGCATTCCGCCCCCGGCCCCTTGCACGGCCCGGGCGGCGACCAGCCCGGGAAGATCCCGCGCGACCCCGCACGCGGCGGAGGCCAGGGTGAAGACGGCGAGCGCGACGAGGAAGGCCCGCTTGGTCCCGATCCGGTCGGCGATACGCCCGGAGGCCGGGATCCAGATGGCCAGGCTCAGCACGTAGGCGATAACCGTCCACTGCACCGACGCGTCCGAGGTCCGGAACACCCGGGCCAGGGTAGGCAGGGCGACGTTGACGATCGCGGTGTCCATCGCGCACAGGAACATGGTGACCACGTAGGCCACGGCGGTCGCCTGCTGGGAGGTTATCCGCGCGGCAGGCCGGGCGGTCCGCGAGGTGACGAACGGCGTCCGCCGCAGCGGCCCGTACCACGCATGGCGGTTCACCAGCAGCACCTCGTCCGGCGGCGGCCGCCACCCGGGCTGTTAATTCAGGAAGCCAGCGGGCGCCTTGCGGCCCACGAAAGCGAAACACGAGTCGATCTCCGCGTCGCTGAGATGGTGCATCTGGTGCAGGACGATGGTGCCGTCGAAGCCGCTCTGCTGCAACAGGGAGAGGTAGAGCGGATAATCCAGGAGTCCCTGGCCCGCCCCCAGGTGGCCAGCCTCGCCGTCGTGGTCGAGGTCCTTGGCGTGGGCCAGGGCCACGTCGTGGCCGAGCAGGTGAAAGGCTTCCCGGAGCTTGTCCTGCATCTGGGGCAGCTGGCCGGCCTTGAAGATGTTGGCCGGGTCCATGACGACCTTGACCGCGGGTGATCCGACCTCGTCGATCAGCTGGCGGGCCCTTTCCGGCGAGCTGGCGACGTTGTTGACCTCGGGCTCGAACGCGAGCGTCACCCCGTGCTCTTCGGCCGTCCGCGCGGCCGCTCGCATCACCGCGACCAGATCCGCCATGGCTTCTGGGCTGTCGTTGTCCGGGTGGCGCCGCCACATGATCTCGTCGCGGCTGCCCGTGCACAGGGTCACGACGGACGTGCCCAGCGCGTCGCAGCACTCCACCAGCTGCTGCAGATAGCCGAGGTTGGTCCAGCGGCGCTTCTCGTCGGGATCGATCATGTTGAAGGTGCCGTCTACCGCAGCCAAGGCGAGGCCGCGCTCGGCCAGCTGGCCGCGGATCTCGCCGCAGAAGGCGGGGCTCAGGTGTGTCCCCAGGACATCCAGGCCCATGTGCAGCGCAGTCTGCAGCGGGACGGACGGCACCGCCGAGCCGAGCTGGAATTGGACGGCACCGATGTTGTGGCCGACGATGGCGTCCAGGGTCGCCTCCAGGCTGGGGCGCTCGAATTCACTGGTCAGCACACCTAGCCGCGCCATCGAAACCTTCTCCTTCACCGCCGTAGTCGCCGGTCTGAGCGCTGCGATCCTCGACCGAACGAAACGTTATCAGTCATCAACAATTCTGTACAGATACTGCCCGCGCGCGCTCATGCCCGCGCCCACTGCTGCCCGCCCAGCGCCCGCGTCGCGCCTGGGACCGCAAGCCCTGCGGCCGGCCGGGGCCGGCTGTTGACACCCATAGGCTGAATTGCTAACGTCCGTAAACAATATGCCCCCCGGTTGAGGTAAAGGACGCATCATGAGGTTCGGAGCTCCGGTCTGGCCGTTCAAGTGGGAAGAGCCCTACGACGGCGCGATACGCCGCATCCGCGGTCTCGGCTTCCGGGCCGTGGAGCTGATCGGATGGAAGCCGGAGACGCTCAGCGCGTACTACACGCCGCAGACCGTCAAGGACCTGCGCTCGGTCCTAGACGGTGAGGGCATGCTGCTGTCCCAGTTCGTGGCCAATCCCGGCGAGCTGGCCAGCGGCGACGCCGCGGTACGCGCCGAGGCGGTGGAGAACTTCAAGCGCTTCAGCGACGTCGGGGCCGCCCTCGGCACGACGATCGTGAACACCGTCACCCACTATCCCTTCGCCGTCCGCTATCCCGCGATCATCGATCGCGCGATAACACAGACCTTCACCGTCGACATGCCGGCCGACCTGGACTGGAAGCAGAACTGGCTGGATTACGTCGACGCCATCCGGCAGTGCGCCCAGTACGCGGAGTCGGTCGGGCTGAAGTACAGCCTGGAGATGCACCCGTTCCGCTACGCCGCCACCGCCGAGGGATTGCTCCGGCTGATCGAAGCGGTGGACAACCCGGCTCTCGGGGTCAACCTCGACCCGAGCCACACCTTCCCGCTGGGCGACATGACCCATGTGTCGATCTACCGCCTGGCCGACCGTCTGTGGCACTGCGACTTCTCCGACAACGACGGCACCAACAACATGCACTTCCGCCCGGGAAAGGGCAAAATCGACTGGGCGAGTGCCATGAAGGCGCTGAAGGACGTCGGTTACGACGGCGTGGTCTCGCTGGAATTCGAGGACATTCCCGGCGTGTCGCGCGGGACGAGGCCGCAGGCCGGCGCTTACCAGTCGAACGTCGAGGCGTCGCCGGCCGTGGACCGCGAATACATCCTCGCGCTGGAATTCCTCACCGACCTGGCCAAGGACGCCGGACTCAACGTCGAATAACGGCCGCGAGCCCTAGCGGCCCGCCAGCGAACCGCCGATCCCGCCGATGCTGAAGTAGCGGTTCAGGAAGCTGAAGACGATGATGGGCGGCACCATCACGACGACCGAGACGGCCATCACGTAGCCCCATTCGGTGCTGTTGGTCGAGAAGAAGGTCTGCAGGCCGATCGGCAGGGTGAAGTTGGTGTCCGAACGGAGAAACACGACCGCGATCAGGAAGTCGCTCCAGGCCAGCAGGAAGGCGAAGATGGCGGCCGACAGGACCCCGGGGAGGGAATTGCGCAGCACGATCCGGACGAAGCCCTTGAATAGCGAGCAGCCGTCGATCCACGCCGCTTCCTCCAGGGCGACCGGGATGGTGTCGAAGTAGGCCGCCATCATCCACGTCGCCACCGAGATGGTGCTGCTGACGTACACGATCGCCAGCCCGATCAGGTTGTCGTCGAGGTTGAACTTGGCGAACAGGACGAACAACGGTATGACCGAGACGATCTGCGGGAACGATTGCGCGATAAAGAGCAGCAGCGCGTAGCCGCTGACCGCCTTGCTGCGGCCCCGGGAAAGCACGTAACCGGCCGGCGCGGCGACGAGGACCGCGACCAGGACCGTCGCCAGCGTCACGACCAGGCTGTTTCGCAGCCAGGTGAGAACCTGGGTCTGGGCGAAGACGTAGCTGAAGTTCTGGAACGTGAAGTACGAGTGCGAGGTGGACTGGATCTGCGGCCGGAACGCCAGCACCACCGTGACGAACACCGGGATCAGCAGCACGATGACGATGATCAGGACGATCAGGGTGTAGCGCCACTGCGGCGCCCCGCCCGCCGACACCTTCTTCCTCCTGGCGCCGCCGGGCGGGGCCGCCGGGCCTTCTTCGAAGGTCACCGGGGTGAGGGTGCTCACGATATCGCCACCTTTTTGATCCGCCGGAACAAGACGACGGAGACCAGCACGGACACCAGCAGCATGATGATGCCGATCGCGACGCCCGGTCCGGTCTGGAAGTCGCCGAAGACGGTCTGGTAGGAGAGCACGACGAGGGTGTTGGTCGAGCTGACCGGGCCGCCGCCGGTGAGGAGATAGATCGACTGGAAGTCACCGATGCAGAAGATGAACATCAAGATCCAGCTGATGTACGTGGAGCGTGCGATCAGGGGCAGCGTGATGCGCCGGAACAGCTGCCAGGCGCCGGCCCCGTCCACCCGGGCCGCCTCGTAGAGATGCTCCTCCACGCCGGCCAGCGCCGCGCTGGTCATCAGCATCATGAACGGAAAGCTCAGCCAGATCTTGTATACGCAGACGATGAACTCGGCCAGGCCCGGACTGTCAAGGAACAGCAGCTGGCCGAAACCCAGGTCCTGGGCGATCCGCGGCACCGGGCTCGACGGGGTGGCGACGAGGTAGTTCCAGCCGGTCGCCGTCACCACCACGGGCACGACCCAGGGCAGCAGCAGCAGCGTCTTGAAGAAGCTCCGGGCGTGCATCCTCTTCCGCAGCAGCAGGGCCAGCCCGAGGCCGACCACCCAGCTGCCGAACACGCCCACCACGCAGTACACCACCGTGAACCGGACCGCGTGCCAGAAGACGGGGTTGTGGAAGTCGGTCCAGTAATTTTGCAGCGCCACATAGGGACCCGTTTGGACCAGGTTGCCGTTGTGCAGCGACTGGATCACCGCGCCGACCGCCGGGTAGCCGTAGATGAGGACGACCAGGAACACCGACGGGAAGACCAGCAGCGTCAGGGTGATGACCCGGTTGGAGTACCGCCGCGGCGGCCGGGGCTTGTGTTCGCTCCGGCCGCCGAGGCCTACTCCCTTTCGAGCACGGGCCAGTCCGGTCAGTACGTTCGAAGGTCCGGTCTTAGTGCTCGCCACCTCAGCCTCATACCCTCTGGGAGGTCAGGACGCGGTACCGGCTCGGGCCGTCACGCCTTGTAGGAGATGCCATAGTTCTGGATCCCTGACTGAAGGGTCGTCAGGGCGTCTTTAGCCGTTACCTTCCCGCCCAGGATCGACTGTATGCACTGCACCATGGCCGTGCCGTTGTCGACCGTGGCGAGCCCGGAGAAAATAACCGGCGAGCGGGCGGACTCGGCCTTGGCCACCGGCACCCACTCGTTGATGATCTTCACCAGCTGCGGGTTGGCCTGGACCTGGGGCAGCGCGATCGCGGACTTGCGGATCGGCACCGCCGCGGTGATGCCCTGGGCGTAGAACCCCTTCGCCCCGACGAACTGCTGGTTCCACCAGAGCAGGAAGTCCTCGGAGGCCGCGATGCTCGGCGTCCTGGTGTACATCTGGTAGTTCTTCAGGTACTGGATGGTGCCCTTGTCCCCGTGCGGCCCCGCGAGCGGGCTCATCACCACCAGGTCGCCGGTGACCGGATCGGTGCCGCACTCTTGGGGGATGGTGGGGTTGGCCAGCGCCATGCCGGCGCGTCCGGCCTTGAGCTCGCTGTAGACGTCGGTGTCGATGTAGCTGACCGAGCCGGGGTCGACGTAACCCCCCTGGACCAGTTCGAGCAGAAAGTCGATCGCCTCGACGTTGCGGTCGTACAGGCAGTCGACGTTTCCGGCCTCGTCGAACATGCCGCCGCCGTTGTTGATCATGAAGCTGGCCAGGGTGTGGGTCCCGTAGGCCGAGTTGCTGCTCGCCGCGGCGGTGACGTACCCGTAGACGCCGATCTTCTTGAGCGCCTTGGCGGCGGCCAGGAAGGACGGCCAGTCGGTCGGTACGGCCGCGCCCGCCTTCGCCAGCAGGCTCTTGTTGTACCACAGGGCCCGGGTATCGACGCCATAAGGAATGCCGACGTATCCCTTGGAGGTCTTCAGCGGCGTGAACAGGCCGTCGAGGTAGTCGGCGTACTGCCCGTTGGCCTGCATCTTCGCGACGACGTTGTCGGCGTAGTGGATGTCGCCCTGGTCGGCGAACTGGAACGCCTGGTAGGCGTAACCCCCGGCGACCGCCGGGCCCTTATTGGCGGCCAGCGCCGCCTCGATGACCTCGTAGAGGTTGCCGGTGAGGAGGTCGTAGGTCCCGGTGATCTTGCCGAACTTGAAGGCGTCGGTGAGGGTCTTGGCTTCGGTGTTGAGCTGGCCGGTGCCTACTTCACCGTCCCAGAATTCGATCGTGCCGGTTGCGCCGGATCCGCCGGATGTGCTGGCGCCGGACGTCGATGACGAGCTGCTGCAGGCTTCGAGGACGATGGGCAAAACACCCGCGGCGCTGGCCATCGCCAGGAATTTGCGCCGTGATACGCCGTTACGGTCACGGCTGCCGGGTCTGTTCATGTTTGGTCTCCGAGGGGGGCGCGTCGTTGCGGACAAACATGCCTGATGGCTTGAGGGGGTGGCGCCGAGGGGCGATCATCAATAGTTACCACCCGTTGAGGTTTTTATTGTTACTGGGTGTCCACTTTAGAGCCGGGCCAAACTCCCGGTCAAGGAGGAGCGAGGCGGCGATGGCTGGCAGGCGAACAACCCATAGGGTGATGACATGTCCAGAGTGGTGATTCCCCGCGGTCCGTACCAGAAGGGGATCAGGCGACGTCGCGAGATCGTCGACGCCGCTTCAAGGATCTTTGCCCGCTACGGGTACGGGGGTTCGCTGCGCCAGATCGCCAACGACGTCGGCGTCACGCCGGCCGCCCTGGCCCGGCACTTCGGAAACAAGTACGGCCTGCTCCAGGCGGTCCTCAATCACTGGGAGGACGACGACGACCACCACTTCGAGGGAGCCCAAGGTCTGGAGTACTTCCGCCGGCTCCCGGGCCTCATGAACTACCACACGACCGAGCCGGGTCTCATCGAGCTCCTGCTGACCCTGTCCACCGAGGCCACCGACCCACAGCACCCGGCCAGGGACTGGGCGGTCGAGCGGTACCAGACGGTCGTCAACAAGGGTATCCGATACCTCCGTGAGGCAACGGAGCTCGGCGAGGTCGGCCCGATGGACGACGAGCAGATCGAGATCGAGGCCCGCGGCGTCTTCGCCCTGATGGACGGCATGCAACTGCAGTGGCTGCTCGACCCGTCGCTGCCGGTGGTGCATATGTTCGAGGCGCAGCTCAGCACGATCCTCGAGCGCTGGGTCCGCGGCGCCAAGGTCCGGACGCCCCGGACCCGCCCCGCCCGAGCGCACGGGGCGGCCGTTATCGAACCTGACGGGGCAGCGTTCATCGAAGCAGCGGTCATCGAACCGGACGAGGCGGCGGTCATCGAAGAGGGAACGGGAGATCCCGCGGGTCGCGCATTAGCGCTCTTGGCCGCGGGGCGGCCAGACCGGATGAGCGCCTTGATCCGGTGTCAGGCGAATCGCAGGCACACCGGGGTCGGAACCGGGGTCGAGGACAGGAAGCGGAGTCCTGGCGCGTCCCCGTCGAACTCCATCACCGCCAGAGCATCGGAATCCTGGCTGGCGACGATCACGAAACGGCCGTCCGGGGAGAAAATGAGCTCACGCGGCTCGCGTCCCTGCGTCGGGGCGAGCTCGACGAGATCGAACGTGCCCTTGTCCACGTTGAAGCGGAACAGGGCGATGGTGTCACTGGCGGCCCCCCGGTTGGACACCAGCACGCTGCGGCCCGACGGCGAGATCCGGATCGCCGCGGCCTGGCTGTGACCGTCGAAGCCCGCGGGCAAGGTGGAGGCGACGTCGGTGGTCAGGTAGCCATCCCCCTCCCGGCGCAGCGCGGCGACGGTATTGTCCAGCTCGTTGACCACCAGCAGGTAACCGCCAGCCGGGTGGAAGGCGAGGTGCCTGGGGCCGGCCCCAGGCGGCATGTCGATCCGCCGTCCGGGCCGTTCGAGCAGCTTGCCCTGGTCGCTGAGGTCGTAGGTCAGGACGGCATCGAGGCCGAGATCGGGCACGAGCACGGCACCGTCGGCCGGGTCGAACATGATCATGTGGGCGTGCGGCCCGGTCTGGCGGACCGGATGGACGCTGGAGCCCTGGTGTTGCACGTGATCGGTCATCGGGCCGATGCTGCCGTCGGCCTCGAGCCGGAACACGGCGACCGAACCTGATCGGTAGTTGGCCACGAGCAGGAAGCGCCCGCTCGGGTCCAGCTCCAGATGGGCAGGCTCGACGCCGCCCGACGGCCGGGTATTGAGCAGCGACAGGTCGCCGGTCCGGGTATCGCGGGCGAAGGCCGTCACGCCGCCGCCGGGCTGCCCCTCGAATTGCACCGTCTCGTTGACCGCGTACAGGCGGCGGCCGTCCGGGCTGAGGACAAGGAACGAGGGGTTGCGGGTCCGGGCCAGGACCCGCGGCGGGCCGATGGTCCCGGCCTGGTAACGGCACGACAGGATTCCCTCCGCCTGGCCATCGACGTGAGGCAGGCGCTCGGTGTAGGTCCCGATGATCAGTTCCTCGGGAGAAACGCTAGCTGGCGATGGCACGAGGTCAGTTCCTTCGGGTCGCGGCGGATGTCCACATGCAGGAAACGTAAATGCCCAGTTACTTTTATGTCAACCGGGACACCACCCCGATTTCCCGGCCACCCCATGTCATAGCCTGAATCGTGCCCGAACTCCGCGATGTAACGCCTACTACCGCAGACCTGGCCGCGCGGTTCGCCTCCGACCTGATCAGGATCGATACCACCAACCGGGGCGGCGGTGACGCCCAGGAGCGGCCGGCCGCCGAATACGTGGCCGCGCGGCTGGCGGAGGCGGGCCTGGAACCGGTCCTGCTGGAGTCCGCGCCCGGGCGGGCGAACGTGGTGGCCCGGATCAGTGGCACCGACGGTGACCGCGCTGGCGCTGGCGCTGGCGCTGGGGCTGAGGCTGGGGCGCTGCTGCTGCACGGCCACCTGGACGTGGTGCCCGCGGACCCGGCGGCCTGGTCGGTGCATCCGTTCTCCGGGGAGGTCCGCGACGGCGTGCTGTGGGGGCGCGGCGCGGTCGACATGAAGAACGCCGACGCCGTCCTGCTCGCCCTGGTCACGCAGTGGGCTCGCGACGGCCGCCGGCCGCGGCGCGACCTCGTGCTCGCGTTCACCGCCGACGAGGAGGACACCGGCGCGTTCGGGGCCCAGTGGCTGGTCGAGCGGCACCCGGAACTGTTCGAGGGGTGCACGGAAGCGGTCGGGGAATCGGGCGCGTTCACCTTCCACGCAGGGCCGGGCCAGCGGCTGTATCCCGTCGCCTCCGCCGAGCGGGGCACCGCCTGGCTGAAGCTGACCGCGCACGGCCGGGCCGGGCACGGCGCGAAGCCGAACGAGCAGAACGCGGTCACCCGGCTGGCCGGGGCCATCAGCCGGATCGGCGGCTACGCCTGGCCGGTCCGGCTGATCCCGACGGTGAGCGCCGCGGTGGACGCCATCGCGGCCGCGGCCGGGGTGCGGGTGCCGCCCGGCGCCGCGGCCGGGGAGCTCACCGCGGCGGAACTGCTGGCCGCGCTCGGACCCGGCGCGGCCCTGGTGGCGGGCACGATACGGAACAGCGCCAACCCGACCATGCTGCAGGCGGGCTACAAGCTGAACGTCATCCCCGGCGAGGCCGTCGGCTACGTGGACGGCCGGGTCCTGCCGGGCTTCGAAGAGGAGTTCCGGGCGACCCTCGACCAGCTGACCGGACCCGACGTGCGCTGGGAGTACGCGCACCAGGAGGTATCGCTGGAGGCCCCGCTCGACGCCGGCATCATGGCCAGCATGGCGCAGGCGCTGCTGGCCGAGGACCCGGGCTCGACGGTCGTGCCCTACTGCATGAGCGGCGGCACCGACGCCAAGCAGTTCGCCCGGCTGGGGATGGCCTGCTACGGCTTCACGCCGCTGGTGCTGCCGGAGGGCTACGACTATTACGCCATGTTCCACGGCACCGACGAGCGCATCCCGCTGTCGGCCCTGGCGGCCGGCGTCCGGATCATGGACCGGTTTCTCCGGAACTGACGGCAGGACTAGGGCCAGAGCACGCCGCGCCGTTCCGCCAGCCGCGCCGCGGCGGCCCGCAGCCACTCGTGCACCTGGGTGTCCGGGTCGGCCACGGGCTCGAGCCCGGGGGTGAACACCTTCGCCACCGGGACGTCCTGCACTGCCGCCCAGGCCAGCATGCCCGCGCCCACCGACGTGGCCTCCTCGGGCACCGGGACGGCGGCCGGCACGCCCAGCGCGTCGGTCATGAGCTGTACCCACCGCGCGTCACGAAAGAACCCGCCGGTGAACACGACTCGCTCCGGCACGCCCGCCACCGACTCGACGGCCTCGGCCAGTTCCAGGAGAGACGCCGCCAGCCCGTCAAGAACCGCCCGCGTCATGTCGGCGGACGAATGATGCGCGGCCAGACCGATAAAGGCGGCCCGGAGATCGGACCGCCACAAGGGCGCCCGTTCCCCATGCAAATAGGGGACGAAGGTGAGGTCCGGGTCAGACGGCACGCTGAACGCGAGGTCGGCGAGCTGGGCGATGGTCGCCGCCAGTCCAACCTGGTCCCGCAGCCACGTGAGCAGGTTGCCGCCGTTGCTCCCCGCACCGCCGATCACCCAGAAGTCGCGCGTGACAGGGTAGCACCAGGTCCGCCGGGCCGGATCGGCGCAGCGGCGTGCGGATCCGGCCCGGACCGCGATGCTCGTGCCGATCGTGCACGACGCCGTCCGCTCCCGCGTGGCCGCCGCGCCAAGCTGGGTGAGCGGGCCGTCCATCCCGCCGAGGGTGACCGGCAGCCCGGCCGGGAGGCCGAGGTCATCCGCGGCGGCCGGGAGCAGCGGGGCGGATTCGACGGCCTCGTGCAACTCGGGCAGGCGGCCGGCCGTGATCCCGGCGCGGTCCAGCAGCGCCACGTCCCATCGCCAGGCGGCGCTGTCGAACATCCCGGTCGACGCCCCGCTCATCGGATCGGTCCACAGCAGGCCGGTCAGCCAGGCGAAGACCAGGTCCTTGGCGCCGGCTAGCACGCCGCCGGCCAGCTCGCCCCGGTCGGCGAGGTAGCCGGCTAGCCCGTCCCGGTCGGTGAGGTAGCGCAGCTTCGCGGGCCAGTAGCTGGCGTCCGGCGGGCAGAGCGTGCGGGGGTACGCTGCGGCCAGGTCGCCGGCCAGCTCGGGATAGTGGCTCATGGCACGCGAGTCGGACCACAGCAGCACCTCCGACAGCGGCTCCGGGGCGCCCCCGCCGAGGCGGGCCACGGCCAGGCTGCTCGCCGTCCCGGACGCGACCAGGGCGACGATGCGCAGCCGCGGATCGGCCGCCAGGGGACGGACCACCTCGCGCACCGCGGCCATCACGGCCCCGAGATCGTGGCAGGACGCCCCGTCGGCGCCGACCCGGGTCACGATGTCCACCGAGCGCTCGGCGACGACCGTGAGCGCGCGGCTGTGCGCCCGGGCCCGGACGCCGCTGGAGCTGAGGTCGAGCGCGAGGACCGCGTCCGTCACTGCCACCGGCCGCTAGTTCCCGGCACCGAGCGACGGCCGGGCGTCGGGGTCGAGGAGCCACTGGAGCTGGGTCATCATGGTCTCCTCTTCCCTCTGGATCACGGGGCCGCCGGTTTCCGCAGTGCGCCAAATGTACACAGGCGTTAACAGTACACGGGTAAAAGCAGTTAGGCTGTGCTCGTCAGCGTATCGACGAGGAGCGGCCGTGCCAGAGTTCACCGAGGACGTCGACGTCGTCATCGTGGGCAGCGGCCCGACCGGTACGACCTACGCACGGGTCGTCACCGACGCAAGGCCGCGGGCCCGGGTTCTGATGGTCGAGGCGGGGCCGGTGGCGGCGGACCCGCCCGGCCTGCACATGAGCAACATCATCGACCCGGCGGAGCGGGAGCGCGCACAGATCGCCTGCCAGGGCCCCAACCAGTACCGTTATGAGCTCGCCGCCGCGTCGGGCATCGCGCACAACATGGCCAGCGAGGACCGCGAGCGGGCCCTGGTCACGCGGCCCGGCCTGTTCCCGGTCGGCGGGGGCGACATACACGGCGACGGCTTCCCCGCGGCCCAGGAGTCAAGCAACGTGGGCGGGATGGGCTCGCACTGGTTCGGGGCCTGCCCGCGCCCGAGCGACCTTGAGCGGATCACCTTCGTCGACCCGGAAGTGCTCGAGGACGCCTACGTGACCGCCGAGCGCCTGCTCGGGGTCTCGAACACGCAGTTCCTCGGGTCCAGCTTCGCCGCGCACGTGCGGCGGGTACTCGGCGACGCCCTTAACGAGGGCCGCGCGCCGGACCGGCGGGTGCAGGCCATGCCCATGGCGGTCACCCTCACGCCGTACGGGGTCCACCGGGCCGGCCCGAACGTCATTCTCGGCGGCCTCCTCGACGGCGCCTCCCCCGGTTTCGAGCTCCGCCCGGAGACGCTCTGCGAGAAGGTCATCATGGCCGGAGGCCGGGCCGTCGGCGTGCAGTCGCGGGACCGCGCCTCCGGCACTATGACCGCCGTGCGGGCCGGCCACGTGGTGGTGGCGGCCGACTCGCTGCGGACGCCGCAGCTGCTGTTCGCATCCGGTGTCCGCCCGCAGGCGCTCGGCCACTATCTCAACGAGCACCCCCAGGTGTCGATCATGGCCGAGGTCGACGGCCTCGGATCCGACACCGGGCATGAAGGCGAGGTCGGCAACGCGACCGCGATGTCCGACTCCACGGCCGTCACGGTCGCCGCCGGCGGCGTCACCTGGATCCCTTATGAGGGCGAGGGATTCCCGTTCCACGGCATGCTGTCCCAGATCGATCCGGACACCGTGAGCCGCTCGGCGCGGGACCGGCGTGAGCGCAAGCCGCTGATCTCGGTGCACTTCTTCGCCCCGCAGGAGCCGCGGTTCGACAACCGGCTGGAGTTCAGCGAGACGGAGACTGACTGGATCGGGATGCCTGCCATGACGATCCACCACACACTCAGCACGCGGGATCGCGCGGTACTCGAGCACGGGAAGACTGAGGCGCTGCGGCTCAGCCATATCCTCGGCCATCCGGCCGACGGCGAGGTCCCCTGGCTCCCTCCGTCCGGCAGCTCGCTGCACTACCAGGGGACCGTGCGGATGGGGACCGCAGACGACGGGACCAGCGTCTGTGACCCGTCCTGCCGGGTATGGGGCACCGAGAACCTCTACGTGGCCGGCAACGGCGTCATCCCGACGCAGACGGCGTGCAACCCGACCCTCACCAGCGTCGCGCTGTCCGTCATCGGCGCTCGTGACATCGTGAGCCGCCTGACCGCCAGCACCGGGCCCCTCTCCGTCCGGGGCTGAGGGTCCGGGGCTGAGGGTCCGGGGGTGAGGCGAGAGCCCCCTTGTCCGTTCTTGGGTCCGGTGTCCGGATCATGGACCGGCTGCTGGCGGAGCCCCGGGCCTGAACCGAAGAAATTTCAGTTTTTTGGCGGCGCGTTTCCCCAGGTTGAGCCCTGTACGGCGGCTGCCGCACGAGCGGCGGCGCGAGGTGGGGTGGTATCTCCGGCCACGAATGGGCACGGCTAGAGATGGCTGGTGAGTGGCATAGCCGGTGAGCGGCAGGAGGTATCAGTGACCGTAGTTGAGGCCGACAGATCACCGTCCCTGGCAGAGACGCGGCTGGGCGGACGGTTCCGGCTGGATGAGCGGATCAACGTCGGGGATCGTATCAGCGGAACCTGCGGAGCCACCTGGGAGACATCCGGCCTGTCCCTGTGGAAGGCCACCGATGAGCTGCTCGGCCGGGCCGTCACTATTTACCTGCTGCCTGCCGGGCGTCCGGTCGCGCCGGACGTGGTCGCGGCCGTCCTGGCCGCCGCCAAGGTCAGCGATCCGCGCTTGGCCACGATCTACGACACCGACTTCAGCGCCGACCGGCCCTACATCGTGTCCGAGTGGGCTACGGGCACGCACCTGGAAGACCTGGTGCTCTCCGGTCTGCCCACCCCGGCGCTGGCCGCCGCCATGGTCGCCGACGCCGCGGATGCGCTCGCCGTCGCGCATCAGGCGGGGCGGCCGCACCTGCGCCTCATGCCGCGCTCGCTGCGCTGGGACAACAGCACCGGTCTCAAGATCACCGGCTTGGGCCTGGACGCGGCCCTGTGTGGTTCGCGGCCGGATGAGGACCCGGTGATCGCCGACACCCGCGCGCTGGCCCGGATACTCTACGCCCTGCTCACCGGGTTCTGGCCGGGCGAAGAAGCCACCTCGCTGCCGCCGGCGCCCCGGTACAAGGGGCGGGTGTGTACCCCGCGGCAGGTCCGGGCCGGGGTTCCGGCCATCTTGGATGCCATCACCTACCAGGCCCTGCGGGGGCAGGCGCCCGATGCGCCGGCCCGGCCGCTGACCCCGGCCGCGCTCGCGATGGCGCTGCGCGGGGTGCGGCGGCCCTCGCTGCGGCTCGTCGGCGCGCCCGGACTGGCCAACACCGGACTNNAACACCGGACTGGCCAACACCGAGCTGGCCGGCATCCGGCTGGCCGATCATGAGGCCGCCGACGGCTTCGATCCGGTCCGCCGGCTCGGCCCCGGTTCGCACGCGGCCCGGCCGTGGGCGGAACGCGGCCCGGCGCTGCCGCGGGAGCGCTCCTCGCGACGGCGGGCGCGGCATGCCCGGGCTCGCGGAGGACTACTGCACCACACGACACTTTTGAGGTCGGCGGTGTAACCAGGCCCCGTTCCGGTTAAATCTGGGGCTACGGCGGGGTCAGCAGCGAACGAACCCGATCCGGGCCCAGGGCCAGCAGCAGGGTGGGCAGACGGGGACCGGTGACCTTGTCGATCAGCAACTGGTACAGCAGGATGAACCAGGCCCGCTGGCCTGCCTTGATCTCGGGCGTCGGCGGCGCGGTGATGGGCAAGCCGAGCTGCAGCTTGGGGATCCCGTACAGCAGGGTGGTCAGGCCGCTCAGGGACCAGTCGGTCGTCATGCCCTCGGTCAGCAGCTTGAGGCTGCCGCGTTCGGTCTCGGTGAGGGCTGCGAGCCGAGCGTAGTCGGGCTCGGCGCGGATCTGGGTCCGGTCGGCGGGCGCGACGTACCCGGCCACCCAGGCCTGCGCGCAGTCCAGCCGTGGCCGGACCTCCGCCAGCGCGATCACCGGGTCCGGCTCGGTCAGGTCCCGCACGATCCGCAGGATCTGCGCCTGGTCACCGGCCGTGATGTCCGCCACCGAGGCCAGGGTGCGGAACGGCAGCGGCCGGGGCGTGACCGGCAGCGGCCCGTCCGAGGTGCCTGACGCGCGGGCGAAGATCGTCGCGGACGCGGCGTCGGCCTCGCCGCTCGTGACCCGGCGGCTCAGCGCGTCCCACTCGTCGTAGACCCGG
>PMST01000556.1 GCA_003168295.1 Actinomycetota bacterium | reverse complement strand
GGTCCGGTTCCGCTGGTCCCGCACGGTACCGCCGGACGCCAAGTCCTACCGGGTGACCCTCGACCGGGCGGGCCGCTGGCATGTCGCCTTCGCGGTGATCCCCGCGCCGGTTCCCGCCCCCGGTAACGGCCAGACCGTCGGTATCGACCGGGGGGTGGCGGTCTCCGCGGCCCTGTCCACCGGCCAGCTGCTGCACGCCCCCGCCCTGACCGCGCGGGAGCGGGCCAGGCTGCGGCGGCTGCAGCGCAAGCTCGCCCGCGCCACGCGGGGATCGAACCGCCGTCGCCGGGTGAAGCGCGCGATCGCCCGGCTGCGAGCCCGGGAGACGGACCGGCGCCAGGACTGGGCCGAGAGGGTGTCCACCGGCATCGCGCGGCGGTTCGACCTGATCCGGGTCGAGGACCTGAAGATCACGACCATGACCCGGTCCGCGAAAGGCACCCGGGAGAACCCGGGCCGCAGCGTCCGGGCCAAAGCCGGGCTGAACCGGGGCATCCTGGCCTCGGGGTGGGGGTTGCTGGTGCGGCGGCTGCAGGACAAGGCTCCGGNNGCACGCCGTGACTGCGCGGGGAGGCGACGGGGTTGCCCGGCCTGTGAACCGTGAACCTCAACTGCTGCTCCACTCGGGGTAATAGCTGGAATCCCTCGCCTTCAGCTTCAGGCCAGGGAGGATGTCAAATGCTCCCTCGTTTTGCTGACGCGCTATCTACCCTGACGGCTCCACGCGCGATCCGGTTCGAGGCAAAGACCGGGCTAGTTTAACCTTGTGCCGCAACGCGGCATCTGGGACAGCTGAGGCCGTTGCCCGATCGTGTCCGACCTTCGCGTGGCTGGGCCTGCCGCGGCTAGCTTGCCCGGGCGGCGGCCGCGTGCTGGGTGACGAACTGCTCCGCCTGCCGCTGTACCCCGGCGATGACGCTCGACTCGGCCGCGGGCAGTGCGTTCAGGCAGCTCAGCACCGCGCTATAGCAGGCATTCCAGTCACCTTCCCAGGCGTCCGCGGCGGGACCGGTCCAGGTCTGCCCGCTCAGCAGGGGCTGGACCTTGGCGACAGCACCGCTGATGGCGTCGGCCGCGGCCTGCACGGTGCCCATGTCGGCGGCCGCGGCCTGTACGGCCTCCTCGACGAAGTTGTTCATGCCTGGCCCCCTGCCTCTGCTTTAGTCGAATACCCGCCGATGCTACCTCCTATGAGTATCCGGGACGAGTGGTGCATACAGGTACAGATAGCAATTAACGGTGCTTGAGTACCGCGAAGTTGTGCGATACGTGACCTTCTCTGGGCGATGTGCGTCAGTATGGTGCCGACAAAATGTCCGGGGCCGATCTCAGCGGGTTGAGTACGGTACCCATGAGACCACGGAGGGTAATTTCTGGTATGCCTAGTTACATTGGTTACGACCCGGCGGGCGTTCAGTCTCAGATGAGCAAGCTCGAGTCCGCGCACCAGGCTGTCATGGATGCGCACGACAACTACCGCACCACGGCTCAGGGGTTTAACGACGTCACCAGTGGCGCGCACTTCCAGAACCTCAACGGCCAGTGCGAGGACCTGACCAACAAGATCAAGTCGGACCACACCAACCTGCACACCCAGTACCGCACCGACACCAACAAGCTTGTCCAGGGTGTCGAGCAGGTCGCAGGCGCCTGACCGCCTCAGGCAGGCACCCCAACAGGTTCAAGACGTGGCCCAGGTGGCCACGTCTTGCCATGTCCGGCCCAGTCTCATGTCCGGCCCAGTCCCGTGTCCGGCCCGAGTCCGATGTCCGGCCGAGTCCGCCCGGTCTAGTCCGGCAGGGCCAGCTGGACCGGCGCGATCGTTCCTGGCCGCACCAGCAGGCCGCGGCCGAGCGGGCCCGGTCCGGCGTTGCGCGGCAGCCTGACGCCGAACAGGTCGCCGTCGCCCGGCGAGTCGACCGCGACCAGCACACCGCAGCGTGACTTGAGCGCTTCCTTGATGAACCCGGAGTAGGCCCGGGTCAGGTCGCCGGTCGCGCCCGCGATGATCAGCCCGTGCTCGCTGTCCCGCCCGCTGGCCAGGATCTTTTCCAGCGGGGCGGACAGCGGGCCGTTGAAAAGCAGTTCCGCGTCGTCGACCAGCATCACGAACCGGTCCAGGCCGCCGGTCGCCGCGGTCAGCTCGTCCGGCTTGGTCTCGCCGTCCAGCACGCCGAGGACCCCGTCCCGCCCCAGCAGCGACCGCAGCGGGGAGCGCCGCGGGGTGAGCGCGAGCACCGGCGTTCCCGCCTCGAGCAGCGAAGTCGCCATGGTGACCAGCGTGCTGGACCGCCCGGACCGCGGCGGTCCCGCGATGGTCAGCCCGGGTCCCTCGTCGCGCACGTCGAGGCCCTGCGGCACCAGTTCGTCCCCGCCCGCCCCCAGCAGCGCCCACAACGGCGACGGCGGAACGAAGCCCGGAGCGAGCCCTCGGGTCTGGCTGAGCGTGATCCGGGCCGGCAGCGTGTCGACCCGCAACGGCCGCTGGTCGCCGCGCGGCGATCCGTGCCGGGCCAGCGACTGTTCGCCGAGCCGCCGCAGCGCCGCGACCTGAGCGGGCCCTGACGCGTCGGCGTCGAGCAGCGCGACCTGGACCTCGAGCGGATCGGGCACCCCCTCCATCATGATCCGGCCCGGCGGCTGGCGGGTGGGTAGCGAACGCTCGCGGATGTGGGCCTGGCCCGCGTCGCTCGGGTCGTTCAGCCGCAGCAGCAGCCGCTTTTCGAAGACGGTTCCGGTCTGCCCGAGCAGGGCCAGCCGGTCGGTGGTCACCACGACCCGCATGCCGACCGCCGCGCCTTCGCGGATCAGCTGCAGCAGGCCGTCGACCAGCCGTCCGTAGTCGTACTTCTCGAACGCGGCGAAGTAACCCTCCCACCAGTCGAGCAGCAGCACCATCCAGGGCAGCCGCTGGCCCGGATCGGCGGTGCGCGCCCGCTGCTCGGCGACGCCGGCGAAGCCGTCGGCGGCGAGCAGCTGCTGGCGCCGGGTGATCTCGGCGCGCAGCTTGCCGATCAGCCGCTCGATCCGGTCGGTCTGGTCGCGGGTGACGACCGCGCCGCAGTGCGGCAGCGCGGTCAGCGGCAGCAGCGCGCCGGTGCCGGCGTCGATCGCGTAGATGTGCACGTCGGCCGCGGATTGGTGGGCGGCGATCGATCCGGCGATGGTGCGCAGCAGCGTGGACCGGCCGGTCCGGGCCGCGCCGGCCACCACCACGTGCCCGCCGTGGGCCAGGTCCAGCGTCATGGCCTCCCGCGCCTGCCGGGCCGGGACGTCGGTGATGCCGAAGGGTATCGGCGCCACCGCAGGGCCCGAAGCGCCCGCCGGTATCTCCTCCAGGGTGACCAGGTCCGGCAGCGGCGGCAGCCACGGGCTCGGCTGCCGGGCGCAGTCCAGCCGCCGCGCGGCGGCGCAGATGGCGTCGACCAGGACCGACAGGTCGGTGACGGTGGTGCCGTCGTCGGTGGCGGCGGCCAGCCTGACCTCAGGCAACGGCCGCCCGACCGACCACCACGGCACCGGGACGAGCCGGGCCGGATCCCGCGTCAGCGTGGTCGCGCCGGGGCGCCTGCCGCCGATCCGCGCCGCCTGCACGCCGATCGGGCTGCCCGCGCCGGACCGCACGTAGCATCGTCCCGGCGTGGCCTTGGAGATCCACGCCGCGTCGGGCACGTCGATGACATCGGTCGACTCGCTGGCGTCGGTGACCCGCAACGCGATCCGAAGGTTGGTGTTGGCCCTGATGTCCGCGCTGACCACGCCGGCCGGGCGCTGGGTGGCCAGGATCAGGTGCACGCCGAGCGACCGCCCGCGCTGGGCGATCCCGACCAGGCCGGTGACGAATTCGGGTAGCTCCGCGACCAGCGAGGCGAACTCGTCGATGATCAGCACCAGCCGGGGCAGCGGCGGCAGCCCCGGGTCCGCGGGTCTGGCCCGGCGGGCGTCGCCGTAGTCTTCGATGTCCTTGGCCCCGGCGTGCAGCAGGATCTCCTCACGCCGTTTCAGTTCCGCGGACAGTGAAGCCAGCGCCCGTTCGGTCAAATGCCCGTCGAGGTCACTGACCATTCCAACGGTGTGCGGCAGGCGGGCGCAGTCCTTGAACGCGCTCCCGCCCTTGTAGTCGATCAGCACGAAGTTCATGGCGTCCGGGCGGTTGGCCACGGCGAGCGAGGCGACGAACGTCTGCAGCAGCTCGGACTTGCCCGCGCCGGTGGTCCCGGCCACCAGCCCGTGCGGCCCGTCTCGCCGCAGGTCGATGGCGAACGGCCCGTCGTAGGACTCGCCGAGGACGGCATGAGTGGACTGGCCGCCGGCCAGCCAGCGGGCGCTGATGAGGTCCGGGCCTGGCGGCTCAAGCTGCAGCACGTCGAGCAGCCGGCTCTCCTCCGGCAGCGCGGAGACCTCCTCGTCGTCGCTGGCGTCGCGCACGGCGGCTATCCGCCGGGCCAGCTGGGCGCACCAGCCGGGGCTGACGTGGTCCGGGCGGACGCCGCGGTAGGTGGCCCCGCTCATCTGCTGCACGCGCAGGCCGTCCGGCTCCACCACGGTGACCGCCTGGCATTCGGCCGGCAGCAGCCGCTCGTCGCCGTCCAGGCAGATCGCGTAGACGCCGACCTGCGGGCCCTCCCGCAGAACCTGGATCGCGCCGGGCAGCGACCGCAGCCGGCGCGACCCGTCGAAGACGACAAGCACGCTGGGGTAGAAAGCGGCCTGCTCGCCGCTGGGTTCCTGCCGGGCCTTGTTGCGGGCACCGATGATGGCCAGCAGCTCGGCCAGCCGCCCCGCGACGGTCTCCGCGTCGTTGCCGATCAGCGCGACGCAGTTCGGCGGCGGGTCGCCGAGGGCGGCCTGCGCCGGACGCAGGTGCGGGAGCCACCGGGCCCATTCCCAGCCGGACTGGCCGCTGTCGTCGGTCAGGATGTAGATCCGCAGGTCGTTCGGGCTGTGCAGGGTAGCCGCCTGGGCCACGAGCCAGCGCCCGATGGCGCGGGGCGCGTCCGCCGGGCCGGCCACGCCGAGCACCCCTCGCTGGGCCAGCGGTATGGTCACCGGCGCGTCCGGGATCTCCCACACCACCAGCCTGCGGTGCTCGTCCTGGGTCGGGTCGGTCAGCTCGACCGCCGAGGGCATGTCCGCGGTGCCGGCCCGCAGCAGCAGGTAGTCCGGGTCGGTGCGGCGGCGCTCCCACAGCCGGCGGCGCGGGCCGGAGGCGATGGACAAGACGGTGGCGGGATCGGGGCAGTCGTCCCGTTTCTGCCGGCGCTCAGCCGCCAGGGCCAGCCGGGCGTCCTCCTCCACCCGGGCCTTGTGCTCGGCGTACTCGGCCATTCGCTGCGCGCTGGTCACCCGGCCGTGCTTGCGGTCGGAGATGTAGTTGCCGATCACCATCACCGGGCTCATCGCGCACAGGGCCAGCATGTAAACCTCGCGCGTCAGGTACGCCAGGCCCGCGCCGAGCAGGACCGGCACGACGGCCATCAGGATGGGCAGCGGCCGGCGGTCCTGCTTGTTCGGCGGAGAAGGCAGCGCGAACCTGGTCCGGCGGACCGGGGGCAGCAGCCGGGGCGGGCGGTTGAAGTCGATGCTCGCGCCGTCTTCGCCCGGGTGCAGGGCCGCGTCCGGCGGCTCGTACGGAGCGATGCCGAGCAGCGTGTCGCCGATCGCGATGAGCTGGCCCGGCCGCCACGAAACGGTCCCGGCCAGCGGCTCCCGGTCCAGGGTGGCCTGCACGCCCCGGTGCGGCGTGACCTGGCAGCCGCCGCCGGGGTCCACGCTGGCGTGCAGAGCCAGCGGCGGCACCGACCGGTCAGCGACCCTGATGCTGGCCACCTCGCCGCTGCCGATGTCAGCCTCGCCGAGGCTGATCCGGTGCACCCCGCCGGCGCCCGGGCCGCCCGCGACGCGGATCTCGACCAAGCCGGTCGGCTCGGGCGGCAGGCACCCCGAGGGATCGCCCAGGCTGATCACCGACCCGTTCCTGATCGGCGAGCTGGCCAGCGTGAGCCGCGGCCCGACCTGCTGGAAATCCACGTAGAGCGGGACGCTGTCGGCGGCCCGCAGCCCGGTGCCGTAGCCCGCCGGGCCCCCGAGGCCCCCTGGGACCCCAAGGCTCCCAGGAGCCGCCATGGCCAGCGATCCTCTGGACCGCGGCCCGGGGAACCGCAGCACCCGCCCGCCCGGATCGGCGCCAGGGCCGCCCGGACCGTCGCCGGCGCCGCGCGCACCCTCACCGCCTGGCGAGTGCGCTCCGTAAGCCAGCCGCTCAAGCTCGGCCGCCACATCCGCCACCGGCGTGGCCGGGTCGGCGTCGATCACCACGTCCGCCCAGAATCGCGTCGCGGGCGACACCACCGTCAGCGCCAGCCGCATGATCGTCCCTCCTCCGTCGCCGCCCGTGCCCGTTTTGGCCCAGCTTAGAAGCGTTGCGGGTTAGGCGAGGCGATAGTGCCGGGGATTGCCTCAGGTGGCTGGACCGGTGTCCTGGCGCGCTGGTAACGCACTGTTCTCAGGAGAGGCAATTTGGGTCATCTGTGCTTACGGATTTGTTATATGTGGGTCGGGAATGGGGCTTATCACGATATCTTCGGGCGCACAGGTGGCGGCGAAGCAACAGCGACATAAGTGCGCCTGAAGTTTCCTCCAGGGGCGCGCCTGTAGACCAGGGGAGACCGCGATCTTATGGTGACCGACCGGGGTACGTTGCCGCGCGGGGCGGCGGCCGATCAGCAGACGTGGGCGGAACCGACCGCTCCCGGCGGACGGCGCATGCCGAGCGCGCCGCGAGAGCGCAAGCCGGCTCTCGCGGCCCTCGCCGTGCTGCTCGTCGCCCTGGGCGCGGTCGCCGCGGGGCTGCTGGTGATCAACGCCGGGCATCGGGTCGCCGCCGTCGAGATCGTCCAGCAGGTGGGGCAGGGGGAGCAGATCCCGGCGTCCGCCATCCGCGAGGTCGAGATCTCCTCGGACAGCGGCCTGGACTATGTGGCCTGGCAGTATGCCGGCCGCGTGGCCGGCGTCTACGCCGCGACCGAGATACCGGCCGGAACCCTGCTCACCGAGGCCATGACGTCGTCGACGAACAACCTGGCCGCGGGCAAGGTCGAGGTGGGTCTTTCGCTGAAGGCCGGCCAGGTGCCCGGCAATCTGCTGATCGGTGACACCGTGGAAGCCTTCCCGGTCGGGACCGGCAGCGGCTGCGGGACCAGCGCGGACGCAAACAGCGCCAGCACGGACGTCCCGATCGCGACCGGGACGGTCGCCAGCCTGTCCGGCGGCGCTTCGGAAACCGGGAACAACGCCGGAGTGACGCTCGCCGTGTCGTCGGCGGACGCCGGCACCCTGGCCTGCTACGCGTCGGCCGGCGATGTCGCCATCACGCTGATGCCCGGCACCGGGGCCGGGTGATCATGGCGCTGATTGCTATCGCGTCCGACAAGGGAGCGCCAGGTGTCACGACAGCGGCCCTGGCGCTCGCGGCTGTGTGGCCCCGGCCGGTCCTGCTGGCCGAATGCGATCCGGCGGGCGGAGACCTCGTCTACCGTTTCCCGGCGGCCGACGGCGGTCACCTTGATCCCCGGCGCGGGGTGCTCAGCCTCGCCGTCGTGGCCCGCCGCGGCATGCAGCCGCAGCAGGTCTGGGAACACACGCAGAAGCTGCACGGCGGGCTCGACGTGCTGGCCGGCGTGACCAATGCCGAGCAGGGCGCCGGGCTGAGCCTGCTCTGGGGTCCGATCGGCAAGGTCCTCGCCTCCCTGCCGCAGGCGGATGTCATCGCGGACTGCGGCCGGCTCGGCGCCGACGGCCCGCTGTACGACCTGCTCGCCGAGGCCACCACGGTCGTGCTCGTGACCAGGGTGCACGTAGCCGACGTGATCAGGCTGCGGGACCGGGCGGCGGCCTTCACGGCGGCGGCGGCGAACCGGGGCCGGCGGGGCTTCGGCGTCGGCGTGGTGGTGGTGGCCGATCACAAGAAGCTCCGGGCCGCGCTCGGCGAGGTGCAGCACGTGCTCGGGCAGGCGAATGCTCCGGCTACCGTGCTCGGGGGTATCGCCCATGACGTCAAGGGCGCCGATCTGCTGGCCGGCGAGTGGGGCGGCAACCTGGACCGCACCTTGCTGATCAAGACGGCCCGGGAGGTGGCCCAGCACCTCCTGGTCGGCCTGCCGCCCGTCGCGAGCCCGCCCNNTCGCGAGCCCGCCCGTCGCGAGCCCGCCCATCGCGAGCCCAGCCGCCGCCCGCCCGCCCGCCATGGACCCGCAGCCGGTACCCCCCTCCGCGGTGCCCTCTTCGGCCGCCACGCTCACCACCGGGTCGGCCCACGTTCCCGCGGAGGAGCTTCCGGCCGGGGTCCGCCCCACCGCGGGCCCGCGCGCCGCGTTCAGCCGGGTTCTCGGGACCCGTTCCGGCCGGCATCAGGCCGATCCGGGTGAGGCCCTCTACGCCAGTGCGCCCATCGCCGATGCCCCGGCCAGCAACCCGGGCCAGGCGCGGTCAACCGCCCGGCACGCTCAAGGAGCCGCCAGCCCGGACCCCGCTCAGGACCAGGCGGGCTCGACCCGGCCGGGCGGGGGGTGACAGCACGTGGACCACACTCTGGTGAAGCGGCTGCGCGGCGACGTCGGTGACCGGCTGGCGGAGCAGCGGCGGCTTGACGCCGCGGCCGGGATGCCGCCGATGACGGGCGAGGACGAGCGCCAGTACGCCCGGGCGATCATTTCTCAGGTGCTCGAGGAGCACGCCAGGAGCGAGATCCTGGTCGGCCGCCCGCCGCTGAACGCGCAGGAGGAAACCGATCTCGCCGAGGCGATCCACGCGGCCCTGTTCGGCGTCGGCCGGCTTCAGCCGCTGCTGGAAGCCCAGAACATCGAGAACATCGACATCAACGGCTGCGATCGGGTGTTCATCGGTTACGCCGACGGCAGTGAGGTGTTCGGCGAGCCGGTGGCAGAAAGCGACGAGGAACTGGTCGAGCTGATCCAGGTGCTCGCCGCCTATTCCGGCCTGTCCAGCCGCTCGTTCGACACCGCGAACCCGCAGCTTGACCTGCGGCTGCCGGACGGCTCCCGGCTGTCCGCGGTGATGGACGTGACGTTGCGGCCGGCCATCTCCATCCGGCGTGCCCGGATGGGCAAGGTCTTCCTGGCCGACCTGGTCGGCAACGGCACGCTCACCCCCGACCTGGCCTCGTTCCTGGCCGCCGCGGTGATGGCCAGGAAGAACATCATGATCGCCGGGGCGACCAACGCCGGGAAGACGACGCTGCTGCGCGCGCTGGCCAACCAGATACCGGCCGACGAGCGGCTGATCACCGTCGAGCGCTCCCTGGAACTCGGCCTTGACCACTTCCCCGAACTGCACCCGAACGTGGTCGCGTTCGAGGAACGGCTGGCCAACAGCGAGGGCCACGGCGCGATCACCATGGCCGAACTGGTCCGCCGCAGCTTGCGGATGAACCCGAGCCGGGTCATCGTGGGCGAGGTACTCGGCGACGAGATCGTCACGATGCTCAACGCGATGACGCAGGGCAACGACGGGTCGCTGTCCACCATCCACTCGAACTCCTCGCTCGAGGTGTTCAACCGCATCTCCACCTACGCCATCCAGGCCAGCGAACGGCTGCCGGTGGACGCGACCCACATGCTCATCGCGGGCGCCATCGACTTCGTGGTGTTCCAGGAGAAGAAAAACGAGTACACCCACGGCGGCACGCTGCGCCGGTTCGTCAGCAGCGTCCGGGAAGTCACCGGCGTGGACGGGCGGGTGCTGTCCAGCGAGGTGTTCGCGCCGGCCCGGGACGGCTGCGCGGTGGCGCACGCGCCGGTGTCGTGCCTGGACGAACTGGCCGACTACGGCTATGACCCGTCGCGGGGAGGCTGGCGATGAGTTCCTCAGGTGCGCTTCCGATGCTCGCGATACTGATCGGCGCGGTGACCGGCGGCGGCCTGTTCCTGCTGGTCATCGCCCTGCGCGGGCTGCCGGTCCGGCCTAAGAATCAAGGGCCGGGCAAGCTCGAGCGGCAGGTCAGGGAGCTCTTGTCCGTCCGCGGGGGGATCGCGCTTATCGCCGGGATCCTGGTCCTCGTCGCCACCCGGTGGATCGTGGCCGGGGTCGGCGTGGCCCTGCTCGCCTACAGCTGGCGTTCGCTCGGCGGGGCCGCCTCCGAGCGCAAGACGATGTCCCGGCTGGAGAGCCTGGCGACGTGGACGGAATCGCTGCGCGACACGATCGCCGGGGCGGTCGGGCTCGAGCAGGCCATCCCATCCTCGATCCGGGTGGCCGACATCTCGATCCGCGAGCCACTGACCAAGCTGGTGGACCGGCTGCACACCCGGGTGCCCATGCACGTGGCGCTGCGCCGGTTCGCCGACGACCTCGACGATCCGAGCGCCGACATGATCATCGCGGCGCTGATCATCAACTCCCGGCTGCGCGGCCCGGGATTGCGCGCTCTGCTCGGCGCGCTCGCCGTCTCGGTCCGCGAGGAACTGGACATGCGCCGCAAGGTCAACGCCGGCCGGCGGTCCACCCGGCGCAGCGTGCAGATCGTCGTGGCCGTCTCGGTCGGCATGGCGATCGCGCTCGCTGTCCTCGACCACACCTTCCTCTCGCCCTACGACGGTGTCTACGGACAGTTCGTGCTGGTCATCATCGGGGCGATCTACGCGGCCGGGATCTTGTGGCTGCGTCGGCTGGCCACCTTCGAGACGCCGCAGCGGCTGCTCGGTACGCCCGGGGCCGCTACCGTCCCCGCCGCCGAGCCCGAAGCCGTCGCCGCCTGGCGAGGCGGTGCCGCATGACCCCCGAGCCAACGGGACACCTTAAGGCGTCCCGGAGGCGAGCAGGTGATACACCATGACCGCAGCGCTCATCGTCGGGGCCCTCACCGGGTTCGCCCTGTTCCTGCTGATCTTCGCGCTGATCCCGCGCCGGGTGGGGTTGGCCCGGCGGATCGCCGCCTTCGACGCGGGCCGCGCGCCCGCGCTGCGGACCGTGAGCTATCGGGGTGACGGCAAGGAGAGCGCGTTCAGCAAGCGGCTCGGTGCCGCCCTGGCCAAGTTCTGCGCCGAGCAAGGCTGGGAGTTCCGGTCGTTGCGTGCCAACCTGGCCCTGGTCGGCAAGTCCTTTGAGAACTATCTCGCGAGCAAGGTCATGCTCGGGTTCCTCGGGCTGATCCTGCCGCCGATCTTGCTGCTGGCCCTCGGATTCGCCGGCCTTCACCTGTCGGTCATCATCCCGGTCTGGGTGGCCCTGGTCTTCGCAGGCGTGTTCTTCATGCTGCCCGACCTCGAGCTCAAGCAGCAGGTGGACAAGCGGCGCCGGGATTTCCGGCACGCCATCGGCGCCTTTCTCGACCTGGTTGCGATGAACCTGTCCGGTGGCCGGGGCGTGCCCGAGGCGCTGATGGCGGCCAGCGAGATCGGCGAAGGCTGGGCGTTCTGGCGGATCAGGGACGCCCTGGCCAACGCCAGGATTACCGGCCAGACGCCGTGGCAGGCCCTCGGTGTACTGGGCGAAGAGGTGCAGGTCAGCGAGTTGAAGGACCTTTCCGCCGCGCTGAGCCTGGTGGCCGAGGACGGTGCCAAGGTCAGGGAATCGCTGACCGCCCGTGCGGCCAGCCTGCGCCGTCGCGAGCTCGCCGACCTCGAAGGCCAGGCCGGGGAGCGGTCGCAGTCGATGCTGGTGGCGCAGATGCTGCTGGCGGCCGCGTTCCTGATCTTCCTTATGTACCCGGCCATCCAGACGCTGCTGCATACCTGACAGAGGAGTTGTCATGAACCTGTTCACGCTGGCCTACGCCGAGAGGGCGGACGCGGTGCGCGCCTTCCTCGGCGGGCACGCCGCCAGGCTGCGGTCCGCCATGCGGGAAAAGGACCGGGGCGCGTCGGCCATCGAGCTCGCCATCATCACCGCGGTCCTGGTCGGCCTGGCCGTCATCATCCTAGGAATCATCTACCACTTCGCTACCACCCAGGCGAACACGATCACCACCCACACCATCCCCGGCAACGGCAACTAGCTACGTGGAGCAATGAGCCACATCGAGCAATGAGCCACAACGAGCAATGAGCCACAACGACCGCGGGGCCGGCCGGCGCGGACTGCGCGCCGGGTTCGCCGCCTGCCGAGGCGACGGCCGGGATCGCGGCGCGAGCGCGATCGAACTGGCCATCCTGGCGCCCGCGCTGCTGCTCGCCAGCCTGCTCATCATCCAGTTCGCGCTGTGGTTCGACGCGCGGCACGCGGCGCTGGCCGCGGCCCAGCAGGGAGACCTGGTGGCCCGTGAAGATGCCTCCGCCAACTCGGGCTGGGCCAGCCTGGCGGACACCGCGACGAGCAGTTACTACCGGGGGCTGGACACCAGCGTGCTGTCCGCGGTCGTCCCGGCGGCATTCGCGGGCCAGCAGCCCGGCACGGTCTCCGTGCGGGTGACCGGGAAGATGACCGGGGTGCTCTCCCTGCCGATCAGCGTCACGGTCACCGGGCCCATTGAGTGCTTCCGGACCGAGGTCAGCCAGGGAACGGCCTGCGGATGAGACCTACGCGACGCCCGGCGGGGCCCCGGCGGCTGGCCCCGCGTGACCGCGGCTCGATGGCCGTCGAGATGGTCATCGCGGCGCCCGCGCTCGTGGTGCTGTTGCTCGTGCTGTGCGCGGGCGGTGAATGGCTCAACCTGAACGGGGACGTGAGTGCGGCGGCCCGCGACGCGGCTCGCGCGGCGTCGATCGCCCGCAGCTATGACGCTGCGAAAGCCGATGCGCGCCAAGCGGCCATCGCTGACCTGAGCGACATATGTTTCGGCACGGTCCCGCTCCCGGTGGTCAGCCTGTACTCAGACGGACAGCCGGCCCGCGGCCCGGATGCCTTCGCCGTCGCGCAAGACGTGCAGGTCACCGTGTCATGCGCGGCCCGCCTGGGCGTTTTCCGCGATGTCGGCTACCGGGCGAACCACACCTTCACCAGCACGGCGGTGGCCCCGCTCGACCCGTTCGTGGACAGGAGCTGACCATGCGGGTAACGCTACGCGCGCTGGCCGGGTTCGGTCGCCGGGACCGCGGCTCGGTGTCACTGTGGGTGGTGATCTTCGCCTTCGTGACCATGGTGCTGCTCACCCTGCTCGTGGACGGCGGCCAGGTGATGATCGCGAAGTCGCAGGCCGCGGACATTGCCGAGCAGGCCGCCCGGGCCGCGGCCGACGACATCGCTCCGGCCGCGCTCAGGAACGGCCAGGTCGCGATCGCCGGGGGCGCCTGTGACCAGACCGGCCCGGCGGCAGGCCTCATCTCTACCTACGCGAAGGGGGTCCATACCGACGTGACCCAGTTCAAATGCCTCCCGGGTACCGATCCGGGCGGGGCGCCGGACGTGACCGTCACGGTCTGGGCGACCGTGGCCCCGGCTATCTCGGCCGGCGCGTTCGGCCAGTTCAACTTCCACGTGTCCGAGACGGCCTACCTCGCCTGCGGCACCGCGACCCAGGTGGTGGCCTGCTGATGGCGCCGCCGATTCCCGGGCTCAGGCCGCCGGTCAGGATCAGGCACCGGACCGCGGGGGACGTGCTGGCCGGGGTGGTCGCCGTCGTGGCGCTGACGGCGCTGACCATCGGGGTGCCGATCGCGCTGATCACCGTGGTCGGCCTGCCGCTGCCGCACACCATGCCGAGCGCGAGCGCCCTGACCAGCCAGCTCGACGTCACCTCGATCCTGCGCATCTTGTCGGTGGTCATCTGGCTGGCCTGGGTCCAGCTGGTCTGGTGCGTGCTGGTGGAGATCAAGGCGGCCGTCAGCAACGTCGGGGTGCCGTCCCGGGTTCCGCTGGCCGGCGCCACCCAGTCGGCCGTGCACCGGCTGGTCACCGCGGCGCTGCTGCTGTTCACCGCGGCCGCCGCCCTGGCCCCCGCGGTCGCCAGTCCCGGCCCGGCCCGCCCGGTGCCGTCGATCTCCGCGCAGGTCACGCCGGGTGTGGCGCAAAACACCGAGCTGACCACCCGCGCCACCCCGCCTCAGGCCGCGCCGAACGCGGACAAGGCCTACCGGGTCGAGCCGCCGGTCGGCCGGTTCCACGAGTCGCTGTGGGAAATCGCGCAGAACCATCTCGGTGACGGCCGTCGCTACCGGGAGATCTTCGAGCTGAACAAGGGCCGGGTCCAGCCCGACGGCACCAAGCTCACGATCGCGAGCCTGATCAGGCCCGGCTGGGTGCTGCTGATGCCGAAGGACGCCCACGGCCCCGGCATCGAGGCGGTCACGCCGAAGCTGGCCAGCGAGCTTGGCCTGGACTCCCGCGCATCGACGGCCCGCGGCGCCGACGTCTGGGCCGGCGACGCCCCGGCCGGTAACAGCACGAGCGGTGTCACGGCCGGTAACACCACGGGCGGCGACACCCCGGGCGTGGTCCTGCCTGGCACAGGGGGATCAGCCGGGTCCGTTCCGGAGGATGGAATTTTTGCCGCGCCTGACTCGGCCGCACACCAGGTACCGGCCTGGCCCTTTGAGCTTTCGTCGGCCTCGCTGCTGGCCGCGGGGGTGCTGGTCGCCCTCGGCCGGCGGCGGCGGGAGCAGCTGTGGCGGCGGGCGTTCGGGCGCCGGATCGCGGGTCCGGATCCGGACGCGGCGCTGGCCGAGAAGGCGCTGCGGCTGGGCGCGGACGACCCCGCGGTACGCAGGCTCGACACCGGGCTGCGCTACCTGTCCCAGCAGCTCGCCGCCGCGGACAAGACCCCGCCCACCGTGTTCGCGGCTCATCTGGGCGCCGAGAACCTGGATCTGTGGATCGCCCCGCCCGACCCGAACCCGCCGCGGCCCTGGCAGGCCGCCGACGGCGGTCAGGTATGGCGGCTTCCGTACGCCGCGGTCGCCGGGCTCGACCTGCCCGATGCGGCCGCGCTGGCTCCTTACCCGGGCCTGGTGTCGCTTGGCACCAACTCCTCCGGCCGGATCCTGGTGGACCTGGAGGTGGCGCACGGCCTGATCGCGGTGCGCGGCCCGCGCCCGGTGGTCCAGGCGGCGCTGGCCGCGCTCGCCGTCGAGTTGGTGACGAACCGCTGGTCAGACCGGATGAAGGTCACCCTGGTCGGGTTCGGCGACGGTTTGACCGATCTATCTCCGGAACGGACACGGGTTGTCAGCACTCTCGATGAGGTCCTGCCGGAACTGGAGAAACACGCGGCGCAGGTCAGGGACGCAATGGCCGCAGCCGGCCTGGAGTCGGTGCTGACCGGCCGGTCCCGCACCTCCGACGCCGAACTATGGGCGCCGCACTACCTGATCATGGGGGTGCCGCCCACGCAGGCGCAGGCGGAACGGCTGCTCGCGCTGGCCCGGAGCCGGTACCGGATGGCGGCGGGTTACGTGATCGCGGGCGATGTCCGCGGCGCCACCTGGACCTGGGATCTGTCCCCGGACGGGCGGCTGAAGGCCGGCCTGCTCGGCTTCGATCTGGAGGCGCAGCTGCTGCCGCCCGAACAGTACGCGGCGATGATCAAGCTGTTCCGGGCCGCATCAGCCGGAGCGGACGTTCCGCTCGCGACCCTGAACCCAAATTCCCCCGGCGCCGCGCCGGCCGCTCAGCTGGTGCCGGGCTCGGTCATGCCGGTGGAGGTCAGCCTGCTCGGCCAGGTCGCGGTCACCGCGCCCGGGCCGATCGAGCCGGACCGGCTCGCGCTGGCCACCGAGCTCGTCGTCTACCTGGCCGTGCACCCGGACGGCGTGCACCCCAACGTGCTGACCGGTGCGGTCTGGCCGCGCGGGGTCACCGGCGAGGTGCGCGACGCGGCGCTGTCCCGGGTGCACGCCTGGCTCGGCACCGACGACGCCGGGCAGCCGAACCTGCTCACCGACGGGTCCGGCCGGCTGCGCCTGGGCCCGGGCGTCCGGATCGACTGGCAGGTGTTCCGCGCCTGGTTCGCCCGCGCCAGCCAGACCGCCGCGGGATGCGACCCGGTGGCCGAGGCGGAGGCCCTGCAGCAGGCACTGGCCCTGGTCGAAGGGCAGTTCCTGGACGGGCGTGACCCGTCCAGGTACGCCTGGCTGGCCACCGACGACATCGAGTACGAGGTCACCGCGGCGATCGCCGACGCGGCACACCAGCTGGCCGAGCTGCGGCTGGCAGCCGGCGACCCGGACGCCGCCATGGACGCGGCCCGGGCCGGGCTCCGGCTCGCCTTCAACGACGAGATGGGCTGGCGCGACCTGCTGACCGCCGCGCATGCGACCGGTCAGGAGCACGTGCTGCGCGGGGTGGTCAGCGAGATCTCCGCCCGGATCGCGCTGGATGAGGTGATGCCGAGGATGGCACCGGAAACCGAGGCGCTCATCGACGAGCTCCTCCCGTCCTGGCGGACCTCGGCGGCATGAAAACCAGGCGGAATCACCACGCGATCGTCACCGGCCTGCTCGCCGCGGTCGTCGGGTCGGCCTGCCTGGCGGTGGCCGGCTGCGGCGGGGCGAAGCCGCCGGCCTTCAACCCGGGCGGCGCGGATTCCGCGGCCGCGGCCACGCCGCTGGCCCAGCAGAGCGGACCAGCGGGGGTGACCATGCCGCCGTTCGGGAGCAACGCGCACATCGTGATGACCGGCTGGCTGCCGAAAGACGCCAGCTTCGCCCGGGCCGTGCTGATCGACAAGGACTACCAGCTGGCCTACCTGTACGCGGAATACGTCTCGGGACAGTCGGGCGACTGGGCCTCCTATGTCAACTCGGGGCTGGCTCCCGTGCTCACGAACGCGCTGTCCGCCCAGGCGGTGACGACAGAATCGTTCAAGGGCACGATCAGGTTCTTCGGCTTCGCGGTGGCCAGCGCCCCGGACGACCACGCCGACGTGGACGTGTCCGGCTGCGTGGACACCGCGCAGGCCGTGAACACCAACGTGAGCACCGGGGCGGTCCTGCCCGGCCAGTCACCGCCGCCGGATACCGATTACTACCGGTTCACCGACGAGCTGGCGCCGGTCTCCGGCGGCCAGTGGCAGGTCGTGGCGAATTATCAGCCGGTTTATTATCCGCAGGCTAAGGAGTGCAAGCCGTGAAACGTGCCGTCGTCGTCGCCGCCGGCCTGGCCGTCCTGCTGTCCGTCCTGCTCGCAGGCCCGGCCCGCGCGGCAGACACGCCTCCTCCGACCAGCTGCGTCGGCCGGCAGTGCAACTTCTGGCTCTACACCCACATCCAGTACGGCGGGTCCGGCTACTCACCGGGCGCGGACAACCCGATCCCAGTCCAGCCGCCGCCGTGCCAATGGGATCCCGAAGGCACCGTGCAGCCAGGCAGCCGGGCCCTCATCGCCTCCTACAGCACCCCTCCGGCGCACAATGCTCCCAACGACCAGTACGCCACGTACACGCAGGCCCAGGCGATGATTGCCACCCACTCCACAGAGCAGGGCGAGTGGTACTTCCGCCCGAACCAGCCGGGTCAGAGCGCGGCCCTGCAGGCGGAGTGCGCGGGCTATCCGCGTTGGTTCTTCGCCGTGCCTGGTGAGCCGCTGCCCGGCGGCACGCTGGCTCCTGTGTCGCTCGCCGAGCTGGCCACAGGCACCTTGCGCATCCCTAGTGCGGGCACGATGATCTTGAGCCCGAAGAACGGCCCCACGTACGCCAACCTGCCCACCTTCGTCCGGGTGACCTTCAACCGGGCCTACCAGATCGGTCCCGACGGCGCGCCTTACGTGACGGACAACGCCGCGGTCCAGGGCGAGGCCGCCACGGTCTGGGTCATCGCCGAGCCGCTGCAGCTCAGCACCGACGACACCTCCGCTCAGAAGTTTTTGACGTGCGGTTACCTGGGCTCGCTCGAGATGGAGTTGCACCCGGCGCAGGTGGCCAGCACCGGCGCGAACGGCACCGCCGACTGCGGGGTGACCTTTGATCAGCCCGGGACGTGGCGCGTCACGGCGACGCTCAACTGGCGGACCTGCTGGGTCCCTGAGGTGGTATACGGCCCGCCGCCGGCGAACTGCCAGCCCGTCCCCGGAGCCGACCTGGACCCGGTCGTCTGGAACCGCAACGTGCCCGTGCACGAAATCCAGGCCGCCAACGGCGACTAAAGGCCGGCCGCTCAGCGTCGGTCAGCCTGGTCCTGGGCCGCGGCATCGGCCGCGGCCCGGACCAGCCCGCTGGAGTAGGCGAAGACGACCGCCTGGACTCGGTCCCGCAAGCCGAGCTTGGCCAGGAGCCTGGCCACGTGGGTCTTGACCGTCGTCTCGGCGACGAACAGCTTGGCTGCGATCTCCACATTCGACAGGCCCGCCGCGAGCAGCTCGAGGACCTCCAGCTCACGCCGGGTGAGCTGGTCAAGGACGGCCGGAGGCCGGCCCGCCGGGCGGTTGGCCGCGGTGAAGGAGTCGATGAGTCGACGCGTGACCGACGGCGAGAGCAGAGCGTCCCCCTGGTTGACAGTGAGCACAGCGGCCGCAAGCTGCTCGGGTGGCAGGTCCTTGAGGAGGAACCCGTTGGCGCCGGCCTTGAGCGCGTCGTAAACGTATTCGTCCAGGTCGAACGTGGTGAGGATCACGACGCGAACACCGGCGGCGGCCGGGTTGGCCAAGATCAGGCGCGTGGCCTGGATGCCGTCCAGGTCGGGCATCCGGATATCCATCAAGACGACATCAGGGCAGAGCCGTTCGGTCAGAGCGACTGCCTCGGCGCCATTGGTCGCCTCGCCCACCACCTCCACGCCCGGCTGGCGTTCCAGGATCAGCCGGAAGCCGGCCCGGACCAGCTGCTGGTCGTCGGCGATGAGGACGCGGACGGTCATCGGGCTGCCGCCTCCAGGTGGCGGGGGAGCGCCACGGTGATCTTCTCTCCGGCGGCGAGGACAGACCGGCTGATCTGCCCGTCGCACCGCATGATCTGCTCTCGGGTTGTGGCATCCGGCCAATCCGGGAAGCTTTCCGGGAGGGCAATACCCAGTTCGAGTGTGTCGTCGCGGAAGTGCAGGCCGATCGTCACAGGCCCGCTGACCGTCCGGCCCGCGCAGGCGAGCACGTCGGCGACCAGCCGGTAGGCCGCCACGTCGATGCCGCCGAGCAACGGGCCAGGCCTGCCTGTCACGGTCAGGTCGACTAGGCCGCCGGCGGCGCCGGATCGCTCGATGAGGTCGTGGATGTGCTCGATTCCGAGCAGGGGCCGCAGCTCGGCGGGGTCGTGCTCGGCGCGCAGCAGGCCCAGTATCTGGCGCATCTGTCCCAGGGCCGCGCGTCCGGACGCCTCGATGCGGGCGATGGACTCAATCGCCGCCTCCGGATCAGCGCAGGCCGTGGCGTCCGTGGCCTCGGCCAGCACGATCATGCCGCTGACCCGCTCCGCCACGCTCGAATCGAGGTCGCGCACCATCTGCGTTCGCTCTCCGGCCAAGGCCAGGAGCTCGCGCGCCTCCTGTTCGGCCTGCAGCCGCGCCGATGTCCGTTCGAGGTCATCGATCATCGTCCGCTGCGAACGGATGACCCGCGCCACCACCCAGAGTGCGGCGGCCACGACCACGTTGGGCACGACGCTGGCCACGCCCAGGTGCCAGTAGGCACCCGCCCCGGCGAAGGCGCCAGCCGTGA
Source organism: Actinomycetota bacterium (assembly GCA_003168295.1). Next base: position 9,091 of record PMST01000556.1, on the reverse strand, counting down.
GGGCCAGTCCGGTGATGGCGGTACCGGCCGTCGACCACGCCGCCACCGTCCACAGCGGCACCACGAACACGTAGGTGCTGACCAAGGTGGGGGCGTTGATAGAGGTAAGGCCGTTGCTGAGCGGCAGCGCCAAGAGGTTCACCGCGACCAGGAACAGCAGCGGCGCCCGGCGACGCCACCACAGCAAGAGCGACATGGCCGCGGTCAGCCCGACATTGAGGGCCAGCGACCCACGCCGGTCGCCGCTCGTGGCCGCGTCGGCGACCAGCACGACGAGCACGACCGCGGTCAGCGTCGCCGTGCTCACCGTGCTCGGCGGGCGGAGCCCGCTCGCCGCCCAGGCTATGCCTGCCCGCACTCGAGATCGGGTCTGCTCGGGCTCCGTCCCCAGCTCTGGCTTCGTCCCCAGCTCTGGCTCTGGCCCCAGCGCTGGCTCCGACCGCAGGCGGGCGAGCGGGAGCCGTGCGTGCACCTCGTAGCCGTCGTCCGGGCATGACCCGTGCCAGAGCGCGCCGCCGCAGGCCTCCACCCGCTCACGCATGCCGACCAGGCCATGCCCGGAGCGAGCGGGACGGCGCTCGGTCACTCCCGGTCGGGGTGAAGCGTTGGTCACCCGGACGTCGACTTCGCCAGGCTCGAACGCCACCCGGATCTGCGTGGGCGCCGATGAGGCGTGCTTGACCACATTGGTCAGCGCCTCCTGGACGATGCGGTACAGAGTCAGATCCGTGCTCGCCGGGAGCGCGGCAGCAGCGCCTGCCACCGAGAGCTGGGCGGGAAGGCCGCCGGCGCGCCGGCGCTCGACCAGCGCCGTGAGCCCGCCGATCCCGAATTGGGGCCCGGCCGCGTCGTTCTCGTCCTGGCGCAGCACGCCCATAATGCGGCGCAGTTCGGTCATCGCGGCCCGGCCGGACGTCGCCACCTCGCGCAGCGCTGCTCGCGCCATCGCCGGCTCGTCGCGGACGGTGATCCGGGCCGCCCCCGCTTGCACCACCATCACGCTGACGCCATGGGCGACGACATCATGCAGCTCCCGGGCGACACGGTTGCGTTCCCGGGCGGCGACGGTAGCCAGGCGCAGGTCCTGCTCGTGCCGCAGCTCTTCGTTGGCCGCCGCTAGGCGCTGCGCCAGGCTCCGCTGGCGAGCCACCATGACGCCCGCCGCCGCGGGCACCACCGTGATGACCAAGCCGTGGGCGGCGAGGTTGGCGACGGTCAGCTCGCCGGTGGCCGCGGCCACCGTGACGCAAGCCAGTATCCCGTACCCCAGCGGGGCCGCCAGCTGCACCAGGTGACGCCTGCTCAGCCCGCGCGCGCCGGCCGTGTAGAAAGTCAGCAGGACCGCGAACGGCTCGATCCCCATGCTGTGGTCGTGGGTCAGGCATGCGTACCCGGCCAGACCCGCCGCGGCCATGACCGCGGCCAGCAGCGGGTAGCGGCGCCGCCACGCCACCGCAGTCGTGCCGCCGAGTGCGCAGGCGACGGCCAGCACCGTCAGGACGCCAGAAGAAGCCGGGACCATCGTGGCCAGGGCACCGGCGGACAGCACCACGGCCACGCCGGCATCGATGAACCCGGCCCGGGCCCCGGCCAGCGCGCGGACCCGGTCTGCGGCTGCCCTCCTGCGGCTCATACTCGCAGGCTAACGCGCCAGATAGGAGCCGGCGTCATCCGCACGGATGAACTGGCGTCGTCCTCTGGACGACGGCACAAACCATCCGGGAGTCCACCGCATGTCGCTCACGGGACTGACGCCAAACGCCGGCCCCGGATTCAGGCTTACAGAGGAAACCCGAGAGGCCTGCGGCGCCCGCGCGCCTCGCCCACGCAGTGGAGGTATGTCCGTCATGAACAGTAAGCAATTCCGCATCACGGTCGGCGTCCTGATCGGCTTCAACATCCTCGGCACGATCGTGACCTGGGCCGCCCACCTCACCAAGCCCGGGACAAGTGCCGCTTCCGCAATCGGCGGCGGGACGCAGTTCACCGGCCCGCTGTTCCTCCTCGTAGTGGCGCTCATCGCCCTGCTGATGGCCGGGTCGGCCCGGCGCTGGATCGCCGTAACCGGCACCGTGCTGGTGACGCTGTTCGCGGCCGGCTTCACGGTCGGCGAGGTGAGCGAGCTGTTCCAGCACAACGTCGGCATGAGCGCGGCCAGGTGGGATGTCGTCCTCGCCGGCGCGGTGGTCGGGGCCATCCTCGGCATCAGTTCGGTCGTCCTCGGCGTAAGGGTCCTGCTCGCCCGTCGCGCCGCCACCCGCGCTGACCAGGCCCAGACGGCGCAGGTCCTGCGCTGAAGCTAACCGCCAGCCGCCAGCCGCAGGCCCCGAAGGTGCCTTCCGGGCCGGTCAAGCTAGTCAGCTTGGGGCGTGATGGCGACGAGGTCGAATTCGTTGCCTTCGGGGTCGGCGAAGGTCCTCCACCGGCTGCCGCCTTGCTCAACCTCGTTCAGCTGGACGGCACCGAGCTTGATCAGCCGCTCGGTTTCGAGGTCGTAGTCGCTGCTGCCCAGGTCGGGGTGGACCCGGTTCTTGACGATCTTGCCCTCTGGGACTTGGTGGAACATGAGCCGCAGTCCGTTACCGGTGTCGATGGCGGCGGAGCTGCCGGTTGCGCCCGGGTTGACGGGCTGGCCGAGCACGTCGGCCCAGAACTGCGCGAGCCGGGCGATGTCGGACCCGTCGACGCTGATGGCGAGCAGGCTGATGGCCATGGTGTTCTCCTTGTCTGGCTGTCCCGGCTGGCCCGGGTCAGATGGCGGTGCGGCCGCCATCGGCGGCGACGATAGCACCGGTGACGTAGCTAGCCCGGGGCGAGGCGAGGAACGCGACGACCTCGGCGATCTCGCCGGGCTCGGCCGCCCGGTGCAAGGCGGTGGTGGCGCCGATGCTTTCGAAAAACTCGCGGGCTTCGGGACGGGCGAAGATGGGGCCGGAGGCGACGGCGTTGACGCGCACGCCGCGGGGGCTGTACTCGGCGGTCCAGCTCTGGGTCAGCGAGGCCAGGGCGGCCTTCGTCGCTCCGTAGGCGGCGCCGCCGGGCAGCCCGATGCGGCCGGCCATGCTGCTGATGTTGACGATGCTGCCCGAGCCGCTGGCGGCCACCGCCGGGGCGAACGCGCCGACAAGAAGGTACGCCGCCCGCACGTTGCTGGCGAACATGGAGTCGAAGTCTTCCACGGTCGTCTTCTCGGTCGGCCCCCAGACCGAATGCCCGGCGTTGTTGACCAGCACGTCGATGTCACCGGCCTCCCCGGCGAGGCGCTGGATCTCGGCGGGGTCGCTGAGTTCGGCCGCGATGAAGCGCGCCTGGCCGCCGCCCGCCTCGATCTGCTCGACGACGGCAGAGCCCCGCGCGGCGTCGCGCCCGACGACGATCACCGTCATGCCGTCCCGGGCGAGCCGCACGGCGATCTCCCGGCCCAGCCCGGAGGTCGCTCCGGTCACCAGTGCGGTCAGGGGCCGGGTCGTGACGGCGGCATCGGTCATGGTGTGCTCCTCGCGGCAAAGAACTGAACAGGACGGTCTGTTCAGTAAAACTGTACAGACCGTTCTGGTAAAGTCAAACCGTGCCCGCAGACAAGACCGTCGCGCGGCCGTCAGCGCGTGAGCGCCTGCTGGCCGCCGCCAGCGAGCTGTTCTACGACGAAGGCGTGCACACCGTCGGCGTCGACCGGATCACCGAGCGCGCCGGGGTGGCGAAGGCGACGCTTTACACCCTCTTCGGCAGCAAGGACGGACTCGTCCGCGCCTACCTCCAGGCCCGCCACGACCGGACCCGGGAGCGCATGACCCGGGAACTGGCCGCCCGGTTCGGCACTCCCCGCGAGCGCCTCCTCGGGGTGTTCGAGGTCCAGGGCCTGTCCTTCACCGAACCGGGCTTCCGCGGCTGCGCCTTCGTCGGCGCGAACGCCGAAACCTCACCCGGAAGCAGCATCGAGGAAGTCACCGAGGACTACCGCACCTGGCTCCGGTCCCTGTTCGTCGACCTCGCCAAGCAGGCCGGGGCAGCCGACCCCGGCCATCTCGCCCAGCAGCTCGTCCTGCTCTACGACGGCGCCGGGATCTCCGCCTGGATGGACCACGACGCCAGCACCGCCCAGGCCGCACGGGCCATCGCCGCGGCACTGGTCGAGGCAGCCATCGCCGCAGCGGTCATCCCCGCAGCGGTCATCCCCGCAACGGCTACGCCCAGCGCGATATAGCAGGCCCTGGGCAGGTCTTGGGTTACTGACCGGCGGCCGCGGCGGAGTCGAACAGGCGCAGGGTGTGGGCTTTGGCGGCCGCTTCGCCGCGGCTGGCGGCGCCCAGCTTGCCGAGAATGTTGGACACGTGGACGCTGGCTGTCTTCGGCGAGATGAACAGCTCGGCGGCTATTTCCCTGTTGCTGGCTCCGGCCGCGACCAGGCGCAGCACCTCGAGTTCGCGACCGGTAAGCCCGAGGCCGGCGTTCGTGCCGCCAGGTGCGTCGGGCCTCAGCGCCCCGTCACCGTCCTGGCCGACCAGCCGGACCCCGGATCGCCGCGCGAGTACGGCGATCTCGTCACTGAGCGGGTGGGCGTCCAACCGCGCGGCGAGCGGGCCCGCGCGCTGCAGCCTTTCCGCCGCCCCATCGCGGTCGCCGTCGGCCAGCGCGACCTGCGCCCCGGCCAGCAACGCCCAGGCCAGCGGATAAGGCTCGTTCAGGGCGGCCCACGCGGTGGCGGCTTCGTCCCAGGCCGCGAGCAGCGCTGCAGGCTCGCTCGTCTCCTCCCCGGGAAGCGGGCCACCGATGCCGGCGAGCAACCGCGCGGCGCTGGCGTCGGCTGCGGCGAAGGTCAGCTGGTGAGCCTGCTGGACCCGGCCGAACGCTTCGAGCTTTTCTGCCGCGGCGCTCAGCCGGGCCGCGACGGCGGCGGCCTCGTAGCGGAGCCGCTCCTCACGAACGGCCGCGCCCTGCCGCGCCGCCGCCAGGACCGCGCTCGCCCCTGCGGTGATCACCGGCCAGGCGTACCTCGGGCTGCCGCCGGACTCTTCGAAGCGGTCCAGGCCCTGCAGCGTGGCCGCCAGCGCGGCGGCCGGGCCGTCGGTGGCGAGCGCGAGCAAGATTTCCAGCCAGGCCAACGGGAGCTGATGCTGATCCTCGTACCGGGCCGAACGCAGCGCGTCGCGTGCCGCCCGCATCGTGCGAACCGCGGCGGCCAGATCGCCCCGGGCCGCCGTGATGCCGCCCGCGATGATCTGCAGCGTGGCCCGGTGCATCGGCCCAGGGGCGAGATAAAGGTCGGTGGCCTGGTTGACGACCGTGAGCGCCTCGTCCCAGCGGCCGAGCGCGAACAGCGGTTCCGCCTGGTTGATCGCGAGCAGGCTGCCGGAGACGCGGGACAGCCGCTGCAGGTCCGCGCTGGCGGCGGCCCGGCTGGCCACCTCGGCGGCGAGTTCGTGCTCACCCGCGCCCTCGAGCAGGTGGGACTCGTTGACTGCCGCCGTGAGCAGCACGTGGTCGGCTCCCCGGCGCCTCGCCGTGGTCCGGGCCTGCGCGATCAGCTCGAGAGAACGGCTGTCCGAGAGCGCCTGCTGGCCAGGGTCGGCGTCGAACATCGCCATGGTCAGCAGCGCTTGCGCCTCGTTCACCTCGTCGCTGGTCTGGCGGGCCAGGGCGAGGGCCTCCTCGGCGTAGGACCGTTCTTTGGTCGCCAGGTGAGGGGCGCAGCGTGCGAGCGCGAGGAGGATGTCTACCCGGGTGGCCGGGGCCACGTCAGCGGGTACGTAGGCCAGCGCGTCTTCCAGGTCCCGGCCGAAGTCCTTGTGTCCTAGCTTGATGCGGAACAGGCTGCGGTTCTCGAGTAGCTCAGCGACGCGTACTGGCTCGGTCGCGGGGTCGAGCTCCTTTAGCGCCGAGGTCACCAGCGCGATCCCGCGTTCGAAGTCGCCGACGTCGCGCGCCGCGCAGACCGCCTCTTCCAGGACGCGGGCGTGATCGGCGCCGATCCGCTCGGCCGCGTCCGGCACCTGGTCCCACAGTTCAAGGACGCGAGCCAGCAGTGACAGCCGCTCGGCGGCGGCCACCGCCCGGCCCGCCTGCGCCGCGGCCTGCCAGGCGGCGATCAGCGCCCAGACGGAGTCGTGCGCCGAGTGCCAGTGGTGGGCCATCTCGACGGCCGCCCGGCCCGGCGGGACGAGGCCGGGATCGGCGTCGATGGCCTCGGCGAAGCGGCTGTGCAGCCGGCCGTGCTCGCCCGGCAGCAGGTCGTCGTGCACCGCCTCGCGGATCAGCTCGTGCCGGAACGCGTAGCCGTCGCCCTGCGGGTGCAGCACGTTGGCGGTCACCGCCGGGCGCAGCGCCCGGATCAGCGCGCCGTCGTCCAGGCCGGTCACGACGGCCAGCAGCGCGTGTCCGGTCACCGCACCGCCCGCGCTGGCGACGCGCAGTACCTCCTGGGTGTCCTCCGGCAGCCTGCGGACGCTGTCGAGCAGCAGGTCGCGCAGGGATTCCGGCAGCTCCGGGCTCAGCTCGCCGTCACAACAGAGCAGGGTCTCCACGAAGAGCGGGTTGCCCTCGGACCGGCGGTACAACGCCTCGGTCAGGCCGCTGGTCGGCTCGCGGCCCAGGATCGCCAGGGCCAGCTCCGCGGTGTCATGCTGGCTGAGCCGGGGCAGCTCGACACGCTCCACCCAGTCGATCCGGTCCAGCGCCGCGAACAGCGGACGGAGCGGATGAGTGCGGTGCAGCTCGTCCGAACGGAACGTGACGATGATAAGCAGCCCGCTGATCGCCCGCTGGTTGCCGATGAGGAACATCAGCAGGTCCCGGCTGGACCGGTCGGCCCAGTGCGCGTCCTCGATCACGAGCACCACCGGCGCGGGCCTGGCCAGATGCTCGAGTGTGGCCAGCACCTCCTCGAACAACCGCGCCCGCGCCTCGCCGGCGGCGAGGCCCTCGGCCACCTCGGCCCGGCTCGCCTGGGCCAGGTCCGGCTCGCCCAGCTCGGGAAGCAGCCGGGCGAGCCCCAGCGTGGTCCGGCCGGGCAGCATCGCGGCCACCGCGTCCGCGCCCAGCTCATGCACCAGGTCGCGCAGCACGGCGGTGAACGGCGCGTAGGGCAGTCCGTCGGTCCCCAGCTGCAGGCAGCCGCCGGTCAGCACCCGGGCGCCCGCCGCGGCGGCCACCGTGCCGAACTCACTGACCAGCCGGGACTTGCCGGCACCGGCTTCCCCGCCGAGCAGCACAGCCGACGGCCCGCCCTGGCGCACGCTGCCGAAAGCAGCCTCCAGGACGGCCATCTGCTCACCCCGCCCGACCAGGACGGGACAAGCTGCTCGTCCGCTCATCTCTGCATCCAGCATGTCACGCGGGTCTGACATTCGGGAAAGCTCGCCAGGTGCCTGAGCGCCGCCATCAGGCGCCGGCGAGGCGGCCGTGGTCATGGCCGCCTCAGGCCGCGCGCCCGGTGGTCGGCACCCGGGCCGCTTCGCCATCGGCCGGCTGAAGCCGGAACGAGCCGTCCACGTAGTCCGGGACGGCCGGGACGGCGAATTCGTCCGTTTCGGCCAGCCCGCGCCGCCGCGCCCGCCGCGCCCGGCTCACGATCCGAACGAGCCCGGCCCGGTGCGCCCGGTCCCGCATCTCACGGCCGCGCTGCGAGCTCAGTTCACGGAGAATCTCGGGATGCATGGGTTCCTCCTCGGTCCCCGGGGAACCTCGTCCGGTTCCCGCATCTTCAAGATTCGCCGTAAGGCCCAACCCCTGGCATCGGGTGAATGCCTTATCTTCCGGACCCAGCACGGCTTAGACTCGCCGAGCCCCCACCGCCCCCATCTAAGCCGCCTTAGCCCAGGTCAGGGACATCGGCGTCGGGTCATGACGGCGGTTGGGCGCCGGTGCGGGCTGCGTGTGCAGCGATGCCAGTGGTCTCGCATCGCGGCGCAGGTCAAGATCAGCGCGGCTGCTGCGATGGCGTACCAGCCGATGGCGATGCTGTGCGGGATCGCGGGCGGTCTGACCAGGAATTTCGCGCTCGGGGGGGTGTACCAGGCGAGCGCGATGACCGCGAAGCTGATGGGGGCGGCGATGGCGCCGCCGAGGTCGGCGAAGCGGGAGCGGGCGGTGCAGGCGGCGGCGGCCACGATGATCGCGGACCATCCGATGAGCTGGGCTATCAGCGCGTAGAACGGTTCATGCGGGTCCTGGGGTGCGTGCGGGGGGATGGCCGGGGCCATGATGCGCAGTTGCGCCCAGAAGGTCAGGGCCAGGATGGGGGCGGCGAGCAGGAGGTGGCCGGCCGGGGTCACCCAGGCCGGGACGGGGGTGGCCCACCTCAGCGGCCGGAACGGGACGTAGGGGACAAAGGCCAGCGCCGCGGCGGCGGGCAGCAGGGACAGGCGGACGGTGCCCTGGTCGAGCCAGAAGGTGGCCTGGTCGTGATGGGCGACGCGGACCAAGATGGTGAAGATGGCGAGGCCGGCCAGGCAGCCGGTGATCAGCGTGACCCAGGGCATCGTCTTGATGATGTACCGGGCGAGGAGGGGCAGCGCGCGAAGCCAGGACAGGCGCCACCGCCGCGCATTCGTGGTCAAGGCTGGGGGTAAGGGGGTAGGGGACCGCTCGGCACCTGGATGCCGAGGGCCGCGGCGAGCTGGGCATCGGTGGTGCGCGGGTTCAGCCAGGTGGCCCATCGGTCCTTGAGGACCTGGCTGACCTTCTGTTCGGGCAGGCGGGTCATGGCCTTGGCCATCAGGTACACGGCGGCGGGGAGTGGCTGTCGCGACGGCCAGGCCGCGCTGACCCCGCCGGTCCCGGGATAGTTCCAGATCGCGACGAACGTGGGGCGGCCCCGGCGCAGACTGAGCCCACGCCACTGCACGCCTTGCTGGAGTTCGCTAGCCGGGGGGCGGGTGGCGAGGATGGCCAGCCAGATCGCGATTGCTTCCCGTGCCTGATCCCCTGGCCGGGGCATGTTCTGGCCGGCGGGCGTGAAACCCGCCGCCCATCCGGCGGTGGCCAGGGCCACGTTGAAGTCCGCGTCGGTCAGCGACCCGGCCGCCGCCCACTCCCCGACGGTCAGGTAGATCGTCGAGGCCGCGGCGGTGTTGCCTGGCGCGTTCCGCGTCTG
>PMST01000353.1:4905-5384 GCA_003168295.1 Actinomycetota bacterium | reverse complement strand
CGCGGTGATCCCCGCGCCGGTGCCCGCCCCGGGTAACGGCCAGACGGTGGGAATTGACCGGGGGGTGGCGGTCTCCGCGGCCCTGTCCACCGGACGGCTGCTGCACTGCCCCGCCCTGACCGCGCGGGAGCGGACCCGGCTGCGGCGGCTGCAGCGGCTGCAGCTTGCCCGCGCGAAGCGGGGATCGAACGGCCGCGGCCGGGTGAAGCACGCGATTGCCCGGCTCAAGGCCCGGGAGACGGACCGGCGTAAGGACTGGGCTGAGAAGACCAGCACCGGCATCGCGCGGCGGTTCGACGTGATCCGGGTTGAGGACCTGAAGATCACGAACATGACCCGGTCCGGGAAAGGGACCCGGGAGAACCCGGGCCGGAACGTCCGGGCCAAGGCCGGGCTGAACCGGGGGATCCTGGGGTCGGGGTGGGGGCTGCTGGTGCGCCGGCTGCAGGACAAGGCTCCGGGCCGGGTGGAGAAGATCA
>PMST01000353.1:0-4860 GCA_003168295.1 Actinomycetota bacterium | reverse complement strand
GAACCTCAACTGCTGCTCCACTCGGGGTAGTAGCTGGAATCCCTCGCCATCAAGCGAGGGAGGATGTCAAGATTAACTAGCAGCCTCGGAGGGAGATCAGTGCTCGGGGAACTGGACATCGATGACAGCGATTCACCCGCGATCGGACTGGTGCCGCCCGGCGTTACCTGGACCGAGGTCCGGGACCACATTAAGATCGCGCACCACCACCTCCTGGTGCAGACCGACGGCGGCGAGTACGCCGGGGCCTACTGGACCGGCACCGACATGGCCATCGTCCCCGACCTCGGTTCCGACACCGAACAGGCCATCGACGAGTTCCGCGTCTTCCTCCAGGAGCACGACGAGACCTGAGCCCGGCTCTGGGCGTCATCTGGAACACTTGTCCCGTGAGACCGCTGCGCTTCGCCCTGGTCAGCGATACGCACCTCAGCGTCTCGCGGCCGGAATCGGCGGAGCGGCTGGCGCAGGTCTACGGCGCGATCGCCCGGCTCGAGCCGGACCTGGTGCTGCACTGCGGTGACATCACCGACACCGGCCTGCAGGGCGAATACGCGCTGTACCGCCAGGTGGTTCCCGCCGGCCTCGCCGACCGGGTCCGGCACGTGCCAGGAAATCACGACGTGCGGTGGGACGCAACCGCCAAGGAGCGCTATCACGCGTATTTCGGCGCTACGCCGTCGTCGTTCGGCGCGGGCGGCGTGCACTTTGCCGGGCTTGACCCGACCCAGGCCCTGCAGGAGCCCGGCCACTACGGCCGGGGCGGCCTGCGCTGGCTCGAGCGGGTTCTCCGCGGTCTTCCCGAAGGCACGCCGGTGCTGCTGTTTCAGCACTTCCCGGTCGGCGCCGGCCACTACGACGTCGATGACCAGGCCGCCTTGCTCGACCTGGTGTCGCAGTATGACGTCCGCGGCATCTTCGCCGGGCACATCCACCGCGAGGAGGTCACGCGCTTCAACGAGCTAACCCAGGTGACGCTGGCGCCCGTCCTGGCCAGCCCGGTCTTCTACTGGGCGGAGAAGGTGCCGGATCCCGAACGCGGAGAGCCGGTGCTTGCGGTCTCCCGTGTCACGCTGGCCGCGAACGGGACGCCGGCCTCGGTGCTGGTGGCCACCGTGCCGCTGGCCCGGCTCCGCCCCCGGGCGCGGCACCGGGTGATCATCGGCGCCGCGTCCGGCGGGCGGCTGCCGGTCACGGTGCTGGCCGAGCCGGCCGGCCAGGTGGGCGGAGTGTCGGCGTCGACGTATCCCCAGGTGCTATCCGGCGGCGACTGGCACGATCTAGACGCGGGACCCGGTGGCCCGGCCGCTGGGCGCTGGTCCGGGACGCTGCCCGTGCCACGGATAGTGCCCGGGGCGTATCGCGTCCAGCTGCGGCTACGGGCCCCGGACGGCAGCTGGCAGGAAAAACACATCCCGTTCAGTGTGCCCGGTGGCGCCACCGACCCGGCGCCGGCCTGGCGGCTGAGGCTGACCGGGGCGGTCCAGGCCGGGATCGCCGTGGCCGGCCCGGCCGCAGGCCCGGTGATCGTGGCCGCCTCGACCGCCGGGGAGGTGGCCGCCGTCCGGATCCCGCCGGGCGATGACCGTACGCCGTGGCTGTGGCGGGCCCGGTTCGGGCCGGTCTACCGGGCGCCCGGCGTTGACGCCGCGGGCCGCACGCTGTTCGTCCCGTCTGCCGATGGGCACCTGTACGCGCTGGAAGCCTCCACCGGCCAGGCCGTCTGGCGGTTCGACGCGGGCGCGCCGGTGCTCAGCGCGCCCGCCGTCGCGCGGGTGGACGGCGGCGAATACGTTATCTTCTCGGCCGGCCGCCAGCTGCTCGCGGTGCACGCGTCCACCGGCCAGCTGGCCTGGTCCGTGACCGGCCGGGGGTTCTCCGCCGGGCAGGCCGCGTGCGATGGCCGGCGGGTCTATACCAGTGCCGCCGATGGTTACGCGCGCGCACACGACGCGCTCACCGGGCGGCAGGAATGGTCCAGTCCGATGGTCTCCGGCGACCAGCATCGGGTGGCCCTGTACAGCGGCTGGGACAACGCCGTCGCGCTCGGCGCCGGGGCGGTCGTCGTGGCCACGGTATCCGGATCGCTGGCGCTTGAGGCCGCCACCGGCGCGGTGCGCTGGAAGTTTCCCGGGGCCACCATGTACCCGGCCGCGGTCGTCCTGGGCGACGACACCGTGCTGCTGACCAACGAGCAGGGCACCGTCGCCCGGGTAAGCCTCGCCGACGGCCACGTCCACTGGCAAACTGCTCTGAAGGCCCGCGTGCTGAACGCAGGCGTCACGACCGATCGCGACGGCGCCTGGGTCCTGTCCGTCCGCGGCCGGCTGATCGGCGTCCGCCTCGCCGACGGCCGCCGCCAGGGCTCGGTGCAGCACACGCTCGCCTACTCCTACTCCCGCCCCGCCATCGTGGCCGGCACCCTGGTCGCCGGCGACCAGGACGGTTTCGTCCACGGCATCCGCCTGCCCTGACCCCTGAGCCGCTATCGTGCCGGGTCGATGTGGACCTTGGTACCTGCCCCGGCGCTGATCTGCCCGGCCAGCGCCTCGGCCGCGCGGTCCAGGCCGACGGTCACCTGGACGATAGCCGACGGATCAACCCGGCCGCCGGCGTAGTGCTCGATCGAGGGGGCCAGTCCGGCCGACGCGCCGAGGATGCCGATCGCGGTCATGTCCCCGAGCACCAGGCCACGGCTGTCGACCAGGCTCGGCACGCCGGAGATGCCGATGAAGACCAGCCGCCCGGCCGGCTCGGCCAATTCCAGCGCCGTCGCGGGCATCTGGTGATCGTCGGTGCAGTCGACGACCGCGTCGTAGGTCCCCGGCGGCAGGTCATCAGCGGTCCAGTAGGCCGCGGCGCCGAACGACGCGGCGAGTGCCTCGCGGCTGCGGTCCAGGGCCAGGATGTGTACCTCAGCGCCCGCGGCCGCGGCGAAGGCCGCGGTCAGCAGCCCGATGGTGCCCGGACCGCACACCAGGATCCGCTGACCCGGACCGGCCTGGGCGGCCGAAGCGGCCCGCCAGGCGTTACCCCCGGGTTCAACCAGGGCCCCGGCCCGGTCGTCGATGGCGTCGGGCAGCCGGTGCAGACTCCATGCGGGCACCATGACCTGCTCGGCTAGCGCGCCGGCCCAGCCCATGATTCCGACCTCGTGCCGTTCGGCGCAGACATGCCCCCGCCCGGCGCGGCAGCGGTCGCAGTGCCCGCACCCCAGCATGGTGTCCCCGGTCACCCGGACGCCCAGCCAGCCCGGGTCCACCCCGGCACCGAGCGCGGACACCACACCGCACCACTCGTGCCCCGGCCGGAGCGGGTAACCCGTCTTGCCCTGAGCGAAGTAAGCCAGTTGCCTGGTGAACAGCTCGACGTCGGTCCCGCAGATCCCGGCCCGGCGGACGTCGACCACCACCTGCCCGGGCCCGGCCTGCGGGGCCTCGACCTCCTCGACTCGCGCGGCCCTCGGGCCGGTGATCACCAGTGCGCGCATCAGGCCAGGCTAGGGCATAGCAGCCTCGGACGGCAGGCGCGGCGCTAGCTCGCGACGAGCGGCTCGTCCGCGGCTACCGGCACCGAGCCCGCGGCGCCGGCCAGCACTCGCAACGCCTCGGCGGGCAGGTGAGCGTGCACCGGGGTGCCCTGCGTCAAATCCGGCCGCTCACCGTCGTTCTGCATCAGCGCCTGCACCGAAACCCCGGGCGCGAGCCGCAGCATTACCTGCATCGCGGCGCCGAGGAACACCACCCGCTCCACCATCGCGGGCACGCGGTTGTCCCCGGCTGAGCCGTGTGGTTCGATCCGGATCCGTTCCGGTCTGATCACCGCGTGCGCGGTACCGGTAGCGGTCGCCTCGCAGCGCTGCGCCGACAGGGCCCAGTCGCCGAGCCGGATCGCGGCGGGGGAGCCGGCCGAGATCACCTCGATCTCCATCAGGTTCGCCGCGCCGAGGAAGTCGGCCACGTAGGTGTCGGCCGGCTCCTCGTAGACCTGGCGCGGGGTGCCGATCTGCACGATCTTGCCGGCGTTCATCACGGCCAGCCGGTCGGACATGGTCAGCGCCTCCTCCTGATCGTGGGTGACGTAGAGGAAGGTGATGCCGACGCGTTCCTGCAGCGCCTTCAGCTCGACCTTCAGCGAACGGCGAAGCTTGGCGTCCAGCGCGCCGAGCGGCTCGTCGAGCAGCAGCACCGCCGGGTTGAGCACCAGCGCGCGGGCCAGAGCGACCCGCTGCTGCTGGCCGCCGGACAGCTGGCCCGGCCGCCGCTTCGCGAACGAGGTCATCTTCACCAGGTCCAGCGCCTCGTCCACCCGGCGGTTGAGATCAGCCTTGGCTACCTTGCGGTTCCGCAGCCCGAACGCCACGTTGTCCCGGACGTCCAGGAACGGGAACAGCGCGTAGCTCTGGAACACCGTGTTGACGTTGCGGCGGTGCGGCGGCACGTCGGACACGTCGACGCCGTCCAGCAGGATCCGGCCCGAGGTCGGCTGCTCGAAGCCGGCGATCAGCCGCAAGGTGGTGGTCTTGCCGCAGCCCGACGGGCCCAGCAGGGAGAAGAACTCGCCGCTGGCCACGGTGAGGTCGATGTTGTCGACCGCGATCTCGCTGAATCGCTTGCTCAGCCCGGAAAGCTCGATGCTTCCACCGGCCACGGCGCACCTCCTACTTAACTGACGCGTTTGCGCGCCCGCTTGGCCGCGGGCGCAGGCTCCCAGTCAAACCCCAGCTGGCCCGCCGCGAACCGCATCGCCAAATCGTACGTGCGCTGCGGCGGCACCTGGGGGTCCTCCAGCGCGATTTGCACCGCCAGCCCGTCGAGGAGGGCGGACAGCGTGATCGCGAAGTCGTCCGCGTCCACGGAC
>PMST01000315.1:12721-15181 GCA_003168295.1 Actinomycetota bacterium | reverse complement strand
CAGCATGTAGCCGCCGTTCACCGCACCGCCGATCCCGTCCCACCGGCCGGTCAGCTCCGCCTTGTAGTCCGTGCCAGCCGGGTCGGCCTCGCCCGTTGTCCCACCGCTCGGCTCGACCCGGCTGTCTGCGTCAAACTCGTATTCCCCCGTCAGGGCGCCCACCCGCGTCTCTCAGTACCGACAGCAAAATACCTACGGCAAGGTAAGGATCTCGTAGCCATCGTCGGTCACGAGAATGGTGTGCTCGAACTGCGCGGTGCGCTTGCGGTCCTTGGTCACCGCCGTCCAGCCGTCCGGCCAGACGTCGTAGTCGATCGTGCCGAGGGTCAGCATCGGCTCGATGGTGAACGTCATCCCCGGCTGCATGATCACGTTGGTGTGCGGGTCGTCATAGTGCGGCACGATCAGTCCCGAGTGGAACGTCCGGCCGATACCATGCCCGGTGAAGTCGCGCACCACCCCGTAGCCGAACCGCCGGGCGTACGACTCGATCACCCGGCCGACGGCGTTCAGCGGGCGTCCCGGGGCCACCGCGCGGATGCCGCGCATCATCGCCTCATGGGTGCGCTCGACCAGCAGCCGCGACTCCTCGTCCACGTTCCCGGCGAGGAAGGTGGCGTTGGTGTCGCCGTGCACGCCGCCGATGTAACCGGTGATGTCAATGTTGACGATGTCGCCGTCTTTGATCAACGTGTCGTCGGGGATCCCGTGGCAGATCACCTCGTTCAGCGAGGTGCACAGCGACTTCGGGTAACCGCGGTAGCCGAGCGTGCTCGGGTAAGAGCCGTGGCTGACGAGGAAATCGTGGCCTACCTGATCCAGGTAATCGGTCGTGACTCCAGGAGCGACCGCAGCCCCGACCGCCTCCAGCGCGCGGGCGGCGAGCTTGCCCGCGACCCGCATCCGCTCGATGATCTCGGGGGTCTTCACGTCCGGTTCCCCGGTCTTCGGGCGCTTCTTGCCCACGTACTCGGGCCGCGTGATCTCCGCGGGGACCTGACGGGTGGGGGAAAGCCGGCCCGGTTGCAGCATTGTCGCCATGCTTTGCGAGTCTAATGTGCATGGACAACGAGAAGCGATGGTGGTACAGCCTTACCCGCCACACCGTGGAAGACGACGACGGACCCACCCCGGGCAAGGACCGGCTGGGTCCCTTCCCCACCCGGGAGGCCGCGGCCAACGCGCTGGAGACAGCGAAGCGCAGAAACGAGGAGTGGGATGCGAAGGATTAGATTCGGCGCGTTTATGCCTCCGTGATAACTTGCGCCGCCGTGCTAATAGGCTAGGGGCGTGAGCGAACAACTGCCTGCCGCGGCCGAGGCCCGGATGGCGGAAATCCGGGCCAGCGGCACGTGGGGCTCCGCGCTGAGCTCTGACGAGTTTGTCGCGATCCGCAGCGTCGGCTTCGAGCCGGTCGGCCAGGTGCTCGGCGCCGCGGTCTACAGCATCGGCTTCACCGGCGGCTACAACTGCCCGGGGGCCTGGGGCTCCTACGGGTACGGCATTCCGGCCCGCACGGTCACTCAGGTGTCGGGCCGCGGCGGCTTCGGGTCTTTCGCCCCGCTGGTCCAGACGATGTACGAGGCGCGGCACAAGGCGCTTGACCGGATGACGGCCGAGTGCGCCGAGCTCGGCGGGCACGGGGTCGTGGGTGTCAAGCTGACGATCGGGTCGTTCCCGGCCGGCGGGATGGAGTTCAAGGCCATCGGCACGGCCATCCGCGCGCCCGGCGCGCCGCCGGTGTTCTCCGGGACCAAGGGGCCCAAGGGGCAGACTCGCAAGGCGCCGTTCACCTCCGACCTGTCCGGGCAGGACTTCGCCAAGCTCATCATGAAGGGCTGGGTGCCCGCCGGCCTCGTCCTTGGCATCTCGATCGGCTCGAGGCACGATGACTGGCTGACCGTCGGCCAGACGCGCTGGGGCGCGGGTAACGCCGAGGTCGTCGGCTACACCGAGCTCGTCAACGACGCCAGGCACGATTCACGGCAGCAGCTGGCGAAAGACGTCAAGCGGCTCGGGGCCGAGGGCGTGGTGATCGCCACCATGGACATGCGGGTAAGCGAGCGGGAATGCCCGGTACAAGAGGGCCGCCGCGACCACATCGTCGAGGCCACCAGCATCGGGACCGCGATTGCCAGGTTCACCCACGAGCAGCGGCACAGCGGGCCCACACTGGCCATCATGTCGCTCGACCCGCAGCGCCGGCAGGCGGCCAGGATCCGGATCTGACCCGCGCCACCAAGCACGCCAAACAGCTTAAGAGCACAGCAACCAGAGCCGAGGGCTCGTAGGAGAGACGATGACCGACCAGCAGAACATAGCGACGGAACTGGATGCCGCGGGCGTCCCGCAAGATGCTATGCGCCGCCTGGCGGAGCTGCAGCCAGGCCGCCCCGGCTCGATCTTCACCTCTGACTTGTCGGTCAACGAGTTCCTGCTGGTGCGCGAGGCCGGGTTCCG
>PMST01000315.1:0-12655 GCA_003168295.1 Actinomycetota bacterium | reverse complement strand
TTCGGTGCCGACATCGCCGAATTCATCGCGGTCGGCACGGCGGTCAAGGCGGAAGAGGGCGCGGGCGGCGGCGGGGTCGATAACTGGCGCAATAACAAGAACCAGCCGTTCACCTCGGACCTGTCCGGCCAGGACTTCTGGACGCTCATCCGGGCCGGTTACGCGCCGCTCGGCATGGTGATGGGGACGTGCGTGTACCACATCGCCCACCAGAAGTTCGGCAGCAAGATCGGGAACATCGGCAAGAACGTGGAGATCGAGCAGTTCACCCAGGCCCTTTACGACGCCCGTGAGCTGGCCATGAGCCGGATGCAGGCCGAGGCGGAGGAACTGCACGCCGAGGGCATCGTCGGCGTGCAGCTCAGGCAGCACAGCCACACCTGGGGCTCGCACACCACCGAGTTCTTCGCCATCGGCACGGCCGTGCGACCGCTGCGCCCGGATCACATCATCGAGCGTCCCACCATGGTCCTGACCCTGGACGCCTAGGGCTAACCGGTAGGGCCGCTGACCGCGTCCAGCAGGCGCGCTACCCGTTCCCTCAGGCCCCGGACGCCGGGCCGCCGCCGGTAACCCTGGTAGCCGGGAACTCCCGGCTGCGAGACGCGGCCTACGGCGCTGGCCAGGCCGAACTCGCCGTCGTCAAAGCCCTCGGGCCGGTCGAGGTCTCCGACCGCCGAACTGATCAGGTGCTGCGCCGCCCCGAACGACATCGGGTCGAACCCGGTCCTGATCGCCATCGTCTCGTGGGCCAGGGAGTCGAGCTCGGGATCGCCCTGGTCAAGCGCGAAGATCGTGGCGCCAGTCCGGCGCGCGTCATGGACCCGCTCGAGCAAGGGTACCGGCGCGGTCGATGGCGACACGACGAACAGCGTCTCGCCGCGCCTGGCGGCTTCCAGCCGCTCGATACCGACCCGCAGGTGCGACGGCGCGCCCGGCGGTACTCGCCAGCGGACCAGCGTCGGCCTCAACTCGGGAATCTGCGACAGGCGGCTTTCCTCGTCCAGGTGCGCGGTCAGGTGCCAGGGCTCCTCGTCGGGCGTGCCGACAAGGAGGAGACCGCCAGGGGACCGGGTCGCCTTGCGCAGCCCCTGCGCGAAGGCACGGGTCCGCTCGAGCCATCCGGTCGGGGCGAGAAGCGCACGGAGCGTGGTCACCTGGTTGCCGTCCACCTCTCCATGGTGCCCCCAAAAGTCCTTACGCGCAGTGTTTTCTCGGGGGGAGGTGTTGCCCCGGGGGGCTCTGCCCCCCAGACCCCCCCGCTTATGGGGGGTTCCACCCCCCATACCCCCTGGGACCCCCCTGCGGGGGTCGGTCTGGCAGGATTCAGGTTCATGAGCGTGCAGGAAACTCCGGCGGTAGACAGCTTGGTGATCGGCATCCTCGGTGGCACCGGGGAGCAGGGACGCGGCCTGGCCCGCCGGTTTGCGCTGGCCGGGAACCCGGTGATCATCGGTTCCCGCAGCCACGACCGGGCCCAGGGCGTCGCGCGGGAGATCGGGGACGGCGCCCGGGGCCTGGCCAACCGTGACTGCGCGCGTGCGGCGGACGTGGTGATTGCCGCGGTCCCGTGGGAAGGCCACGGCGAGCTGCTCTCCGGACTGGCGGCCGAGCTGGCGGGCAAGATCGTGGTGGACTGCGTGAACCCGCTCGGTTTCGACAAGCGCGGCGCTTACCCGCTGCCGGTCGTCGAGGGCAGCGCGGCCGAACAGGCCGCGGCGCTGCTACCCGAGAGCCGGGTCGTAGCGGCGTTCCATCACGTGTCCGCGGTCCTGCTGCTCGACCCTGAGATCGAGACCATCGACTGCGACGTGCTCGTGCTCGGTGACGACCGGCACGCCACCGACACCGTTCAGGCCCTGGCGGCCCGGATCCCCGGCGTCCGCGGCGTCTACGCGGGCCGCCTGCGCAACTGCGGCCAGATCGAGGCGCTGACCGCCAACCTGGTGTCCATCAACCGCCGCTACAAGGCCCACGCCGGCCTGCGCATCACCGATATTTAAGACCTTTTTTCCCGAACGGTCCTTGCTCACCTCTACGAGCAGCCCGCACGCCCGCCCGGACCGAACGCGCGGCCTTGCCGAATTGTTACTTGACCTGAGCGCTGGGTGGGAGAAAGCTCAGCAACGGCTCTGGCCGGCTAGTCCGGGGCGAGGCTTGCCCCACAGCCGGCTGATGTGTTCTTCGGCCCGCAGACGTAACGATGGAGGCTTGGCCATGGCACGCGGACGTCGTTTCATCACCCTGGCTGGGTGCGTGGCCATCCTGGCCGGCCTGGCTGTCGCCAGCCCGGCGGCGACCGCGGCCCGGGCGGACGCGATAGCGCCCGGGGCGCCGGGCGCGCCGTCGTACTTCGACCTGGCCAGGAAGGACTGCGTGGGCACGGCGGCGGGCACGGGGTCCAAGGTCTGGTACACGGTGGCCGACGGGGTGCTCTCCGACGTCTACGAGCCCACGATCGACAACACGAACGTGAGCACGCTGCAGTACGTCGTGACCGACGGGTCCACGTTCACCGACCTGCAGACCAGGGACATGACCTACGCGGTAGCCGCCGACCCCACCGGCATGGCCTGCACCGTGACCTCCACCGACGCCAAGCACGGCTTCCGGCTGATCACCACCTACATCACCGACCCGGCCAGCGACACGGTGCTGATGCACACCACGCTGGCCGACACCCCCGGCTCGAGCACCAGCCTGGCCGGCCTGCACCTGTACGCCCGGCTCGACGCCCACGTCAACGGCAACGGCGGCGGCGGCACCCAGAACGCCGGCGCCAACACCGGCGTAGTGGACACTTCGGCGGGGGCGCCGGTCCCGGTGGTCTCCAGCACGAACACGGTCACCGACGCCGTCAACCGGAATTACGCGGTGCCGACCTACATGGCCCTGGCGGCCTCGTCTGACCAGGCGGCCAGCGTCGGCTACGAGGGCACCGCCAGCGACGGTCTCACCCAGCTCGACGCGACGCACGCCCTCACCTCCTACGCCTCCGCGCCGGACGGCCACATCGTCGCGACCGAGGACGTGACCCCCGGCAGCGGC
The DNA here is from genome assembly GCA_003168295.1 of Actinomycetota bacterium. The sequence goes on along the minus strand of PMST01000315.1, from coordinate 9,607 downwards.
CACGAGGTGACGCTCGCGCTGGGCTTCGGCCGCAGCCAGGCCCAGTCCGTTTCGGTCGCCCGGACCTCAGTGAGCCACTCGTTCGTCCTGACCGCGGCCAAGTACCTGCTCGGCTGGGCCATCTACGACGCTGGGCTGAAGCGCCCGTCCGGCCAGGCCAGCCTGGATCGCAACTACTACCTGTCGGCCAACGTCCTGAAGGCGAGCGAGGACAAGACGTACCCCGGTGCCATCGTGGCGTCGCTGGCCAGTCCGTGGGGCCAGTCGGTGCCGGCCGGGGTGACCTCGAACGGCGAGCCGTCTTACTTCGGCTCCTACCGTGAGGTGTTCGCCCGTGACCTGTACGAGATCTTCACCGGGCTGATGGCCGACGGGGACGTCGCCACGGCCCGGGCAGCCACGCTGTTCCTGTTCGACAAGCAGCAGCTCGCGTCCGGGGCGATGCCGCGCAACTCGCTGCTGAACGGCGAGGCCGCCCCCGACACTGGCGGCCTTCAGCTGGACGAGACGGCCTACCCGATCCTGATGGCGCAGGAGTCCGGGCTCGGGAGTGACACCGAGCTGTGGCAGGACCACATCCGCCCGGCCGCCGACTTCCTGGTCGCCAACGGGCCCTCGGACGGCGTGGAGCGCTGGGAAGAGCAGACCGGCTACTCGCCGTCCACGATCGCGGCCGAGATCGCCGGGCTGACCGCCGCCTCGGCCATCGCCGCGAGCCACGGCGACACGGCGCGGGCCGACCTGTACCAGGCCACCGCCGACGACTTCCAGCGCAACATCAAGTCCTGGACGGTCACCACCACCGGCCCGGACGGCCCGGCCTACTTCATCAGGCTGTCCAAGACCGGCGACCCGAACGCCGCGATTACCTACAGCCTCGGCAACGGCGGTCCCACCCTGGACCAGCGCAGCGTGCTCGACGGCGGCTTCCAGGAGCTGGTCCGGCTCGGCGAACTGCCGGTCACCGACCCCGACATCCAGGCCTCGCTGGCGATTTACGACAAGAACATCTCGGTGTCCACGCCCAGCGGGACCGGCTACTACCGGTACGGCGACTCGGCTGCCGACGGCAGCGCGGACGGGTACGGCGACTGCTACCAGCCGAGCCAGGACTCCTGCACCACGCCTGGGGCGCCGTGGCCGCCGACCGACAGCGGCACCGGGCACCTCTGGCCGGTCCTGTCCGGTGAGCGGGCCGAGTCCGACCTGGCCGACGGGAACACCAGCGGCGCCAAGTCCCTGCTCCAGTCGATGATCAACTTCTCCTCCGGGGTCGGGCTGGTGCCCGAGCAGGCCTGGGAAGACCCGGACCTGGCCGCCTCGCCGTACGGCAGCGACCCGGCCACGGCGTCCATCGGGTTCACCGACGGCAAGGCGGCCGGGTCGGCGTCCCCGCTGAGCTGGGCCCAGGCCCAGGAACTGCGGCTGATCGCCTCGCTGGGCACCGGCCACAACGTGGACACCCCGGCTGTCACCACCGCGCGCTACATCACCAGCGGAGCACCTGGTTCGCTGCCGGTGACGATCACGGCTCCGGCCTCGGGCGCCACGCTGACCACCGCCACCACCACGGTGACCGGGACGACCACGCCGGGCTCGGCGGTGTCGATCGAGGCGGCTGACACCACGACCGGGGAGGCCGCCACCGTGACTAGCACCACCGCGGCGTCGGACGGGTCCTTCTCGGCGAGCGTGCCGGTCGGCTTCGGCACCAACGCGATCACCGCGACGGCCACCGCGCCCGGCGGCCGGAGCACCGGCTACGCCCAGGTCACGGTGAGCGCTGAGGGCGGCGGCAGCACCGTGCTCGACGTGACCGACCCCACCGGCGACGACAACGGACCGGGCACCTACCAGTACCCGACCGCGTCGGACTTCGTGGCCGGGTCGTTCGACCTGACCCGGTTCCAGGTCCTGAGCGACGGCACCGACGCCTACCTGCGGGTGACCCTGCGCACCCTGGTCCCGACGTTCGGGGCGCTCGACGGGGCGCAGCTCCTCGACTTCTACGTGCACGTGCCGGGCGCCTCGTCCACCTCCACCCAGGCCGCGTACGCATCCCGCAACTACACCATCGCGCCGTCCGGAGCCTGGAGCCAGCGGGTCGAGGTCCAGGGATTCGCCTCGCCGGTGTGGGTGAACGCCGCCGGTAACTCGGTCGGCACCGCGTCCGCGCTGGCCGTGCAGGCCGACAACACGATCACGGTCGCGCTGCCCGAAGCGCAGTTCGGCACCCCGACGTCCGGCTGGGGCTTCAGCGTCGTGCTGACCGGCCAGGACGGATTCAGCCCCGACCTGGCCCGTGCCTTCACCACCGCACCGGGCGCCTACACGTTCGGGGTCTGCGCGGCGGGCGGGACCGCGAAGATCTGCTCGGTCGACCCCACCACGGTGCCGAAGGCCATGGACGTGCTCACGCCTGCGGGGGTCTCCCAGGCGACCGAACTCAACCCCACCCTCGGCCCCGTCGTCATCCAGCCCGTTACCGTGCCCTAACCGGATCGGCCGGCTTCGGCTGCGTCCGTAGCGCATCGGGGCGGAGTGGAAGTCAATTGTAGGAGTGCTCCTCATCAGGGAACGCACCGCTGATGACATCGTCCGCGAAGGCGCGGGCGGCGTCGTGCAGGACGCCCGCCACGTCGGCGTACTGCTTGACGAACTTGGCCACCCTGGGGGACAGGCCGGCCATGTCCTGCCAGACCAGGACCTGGGCATCGCAGGCCGAGCCGGCGCCAATGCCGATGGTCGGAATGGTCAGCGCCTCGGTGACCCGGGCGGCCAGGGAAGCGGGCACGCACTCCAGGACCACGGAGAAGGCGCCGGCGGCCTGCAGTACCTTGGCGTCGTGCAGCAGCTGCTCGCCGTCTTCGCCGCGCCCCTGCACCCGGTAGCCGCCGAAGGCGTTGACCGACTGCGGGGTCAGGCCGAGGTGGGCCATGACCGGGATGCCGGCCGCGACGAGTTCCTCGACCTGCTGGGCGACCCGCTGGCCGCCTTCGAGCTTGACCGCGTGCGCGCCGGTCTCCTTCAGGAACCGGGTGGCGGCGTGCAGCGCCGCGCCGGCCGAGGCCTGATAGGACCCGAACGGCAGGTCCGCCACCACCAGGGCACGGCTCGTGCCGCGCACGACGGCCGCGGTGAGCGGGATCAGGTCATCCACGGTCACCGGGATCGTGGTGTCGTGGCCGTAGACCACCATCGCGGCCGAGTCGCCGACCAGCAGCACCGGGATCCCGGCCCGGTCGAAGATCCCGGCGGTGAGCGCGTCGTAGGCGGTGAGCATGGGCCATTTCTCGCCGCGTGCCTTCGCGGCGGCGATATCGCGTACGGTGACGCGACGCCCGGCGGTTGACCCGCCGTAAAGAGGTTCAGGGGTGGTCCGCTGTCCTGTCGCGGCCATAAGCGTGCCCGTGTGCTGTGACATCTTCGTCGGCCTCCGTGTCTCGTGTCGCCCCTGTGGCGTACCCGGACTCTTAGATGATCGCATGAGAACCCGGTAACGCGGTATAGCCAATCTGTTCTGGGAGACTAGGCCGATGGTGGACTTCGCGGACATAGACACCCTGGCGGCCGGCTATCAGCAGCGCGGCGGGCAGCCTGGGCTGGCGTACGGGGTCGTGATCGACGGCGCACTCGTGCACGCGGCGGGGCTCGGTGAGCGGGACCTCGGCGGCCCGCCGCCGGACGCCGGCACCGTCTTCCGCATCGCGTCGATGACCAAGAGCTTTACCGCGTCGGCGGTGCTCGCGCTGCGTGACGACGGCGCGCTGAGGCTCGACGACCTGGCCGAAGCTTACGTGCCCGAACTGCGCGACTGGCCGCCGGTGAGCCCGGACGCCGCGCGGATCTCCATCAGGCACCTGCTGACCATGACCGCAGGTTTCCCGACCGACGACCCCTGGGGGGACCGGCAGCAGGGCCTGCCCCTGGACGACTTCGCGGCCTTCCTGGCCCGCGGCGTCGGATTCAACTGGGCGCCCGGCACCCGGTTCGAGTACTCCAACCTCGGCTTTGCCATCCTCGGCCGGCTCATCACCGCCGTGACCGGCGTCGCCTACCCGGACTACATCCGCGACCGGCTGCTCCGCCCGCTTGGCATGACCCGCACCGGCTACGAGGCCGCGGAGTTCGACACCACCGCGGAGCAAACATCCGGCGGCCTGGCCCGCGGCTACCGTCGCGCGCCGGGCGGCTGGTCGGAGGTGCCGTTCGAACCGTGCGGCGCGTTCGCCCCGATGGGCGGCATCTTCAGCTGCGTCACCGATCTCAGCCGCTGGGTCGCCGGTTTCGCGGCCGGGTTCCCGCCCGGGGACCCGGAGACCGGCGGCCGGCATCCGGTCCGGCGCGCCACCCGGCGGGAGATGCAGCTGCCCCAGGTCCTGACCGGATGGGACTCCTCGCCGAGCTTCCCGGGAGACGGAGCCGCCACGCCTCCCGGTGCCTATGGCTTCGGGTTGTTCGTGACCGAGCATCCGGCGCTGGGCCGGATCGTCAGTCACAGCGGCGGGTATCCGGGGTTCGGCAGCAACATGTGCTGGCATCCCGCCAGTCAGACCGGCGTGATCGCGCTCGGCAACAGCACCTACGCGGCGATGGCGCCCCTCGCGGCCAGGCTGCTCGAGGCCGTGCTGTGGCGCCGTGAACGGCCGTCGCACGGGTACGACGTGGCGCTCAGCCCGGAAGGGTCAGGTCCGTGGCCGGAGACGCTGGCGGCGCGGGACGCGGTGGAACGGCTGATGCGATCCTGGGACGGCGCCGCCGCCGAGCGCCTGTTCGCGCCCAACGTCGCCCAAGATGCCCCGTTCGCCGAACGGCAGCGCCGGATTGCCCTGGTCCGCGAGCGGATCGGGGATTTCCGGGTCGCCGGGCGCCGGCCGGAGTTCGACACGCCCGCGCACTGCCGGTGGTGGCTCGAGGGGGAGCGCGGTGTGGTCCAGGTGCAGATCCAGCTCACTCCCGAGCGGCCGCCCCGGGTTCAGTCGCTTTCCCTGGCCGTCCCGCCCGCTGCGGGCTCGCCGCTGGGTGACACCCTGGACGCCGTGGTCGCCTGGCTGAACGGCTCCGACCGCGACTGGCCCGCCTCCATCCCGGTCGCCGGGACGGTCGAGGTCGCCCTCCTGGCCCGCCGCCTGCGGATGGCCGCCGTGTGGGCCGGTGCCTGCCGAGTCGGCGCCTTCCAGGCCGGGGACGGCTCCGCCTCGGCCGCGGTGGAGCTGGCTGGCCAGCACGGCGCGCTCACCCTGGCGCTGGTCGTTGACCCAGGCACCCGCCTGCTCCACCTAGCCGACGTCGCGCCCGAGCCGCTGCCGTGACGCCCGAGCCGCTGCCCTGACGCCCGGGCTGGTCAGCCTTAGTCGCCAGGATGCCCAAGGCGCCGGGTCGTGCGCCGGCTCGCTAGCTGCTGCCATGCCAGGCCCGTGCCGCCGATGAGCACGAAGGCGATCCCGCCGATGAAGTCCCCGCCCGATATCGCCAGCACACCGAAGACAACGACGCAGATGTTCACGGCGAGGAGGATCCGCGAACCCCATGATGGCCGCGGGTTGACCTTTCCCGGCGGAACCGCCTGGGGCGGCGGCGGTGCCGCGGTGGGAGGCGGTTCCGGTTTGGGGCGGCCGGGCCCAGGGGAGTCGATGCTGACGACCAGGCGCGGGTCGATGCGGGCCTCGATCGAGCGCACCACGGTGTCGCCGTCCGGCCACTCGGCCGGGTCGAGCAGGAGGGTGAACCCGTCCGTGCCGACCAGGGTCCGCTTCTTGTCGTTCCAGCGGAACAGCGCCGCTACCGCGCCGGAACGTACCGTCACGTGCTGACCAGCCTCGACCGTCCGCATGACCCCCTGGTCACCGATGGTCAGCGTTGAACCGGAATCAGTTGACTGCAGCGTCATGCCGGTGATCGTCGCCGCCGACCAGAGCGGCAGTCGGGGCATCCTGCCCTGGATGGCCGGGACGAGCTGCGGCGTGACCACGATCATCTGGCCGAGAAGCTGCCCGGCCGCCGCTGCGACGGCTTTCGTGTCCACCTCGCTGACAGCCTGCAGGGTCTCGGCCGGATCCCGCGGACGGCGTCCGCTCAGGATGTCCTGCGCCTGGCGGTGCATGACCATGGCCGGACCGCTAGGCGATTCATAGGCGCTGCGCAGTCGCCGGAGGTAGTCTCCGGCTTCCTCGTCGGTGCTACCGCCTTCGGCGAGTGCCTCGAGGGTCGCGAGCATGCTATGTCCCAGCATGGCCGTCTGCTCCGGGAGCGCGTCGGCGACCAGCCAGGCGTGCCAGAGGTCGCGGTCAAGCTGGTCGCGGGTCGCCTGCACCCCGTAGGACAGCCCGCGCTCATGCCGGAGGACCTGGGTAAGTCGTTCCTGCAGGATGGCCAGGGCGACAACGGCCGGATCTGATTGCGGCGTGACCAGCGACAGGCCGATGCCGCCGCGTCCGGCTACGACGAAGCCGGGCAGGGTGAGACCGGCCGGGCGCAACGGGGCCGGGGCCGGGGCGGGATAGGGAGGCAGGTCGATCCGAAGTCCGCGCGGGATCGTGCCGTGGATCCACAGCACGGCGTTCCCGGCCACGAACCAGCGGCGCCGCCAGGCCTCGATGTCGGACCAGCCAAGCCGGTCCAGCCCGTACTCCTCGTAGCCGACAAGACCTGGCCCGGTCGCGCCGTAGCGTTCGCCCAGGCACAGGCCGAGCGCCCCGGCTGTACCCCGGCTGGCCGCCTCGGTCTTGAGGATGCGTTTTTCTCGCTCTAGCGCCTCGCCGTAGTCGGCGGCCAGCCCCCGGCAGACCGTGCTGACGAAGTCCGCCGTGTCGGCTGGATCGGCGCTCTCCATGAAGAACTGGGTGTACCGGCCGCTGACCTCGGCGTTGAACTCATAGGAGGCCTTCGGCCTGCCGCTGAGGGTGAGGTGCTCGATGAGGTGGGTGATCCCCGCGGTGGGAAGCGTCTCGTCGTAACGCCCAACTCCGAACACCAGCGCCGCCGCGTTCCGGCTGGTGGCAGAGCCCGATCGCAGGACCCTCACCCCGCCGATCGAGCCTGCTTCCAGCACCGGGATCATGACGCGGGAGGCGGCCAGCCGCCCGTGCTTGCCCCCTGTATCGCGGTCAGCGCCCGCGTCCTGGCCCGCTCGTAGGCCCAGCCAGGATTCCCCTGGTAGCGCCACGGGACCGCCTGGATCAGCGGGCCGATCTGGCGCATCTGCTCGAGCTGAGCGTTGTAATCCTTCATCAGCCAGAAGCACATGGCGAAGATGTTCCGGTCACCAGGCGTGAACCGGTTCCTTAGGTAACGCGGCGAGCGGATCGACTGGTCGGCCGCCCGGAGTATCTCCGCCGCCACTGCGCCACCGCGGAAATATTCCAGCTGCCGGACCTTCCCGTCGTCGGACTCGCGGGGCAGGTTGAGCCATTTCTCCAGGTGGGCGAGCGGGATCACCACATGCACGCTGTGCCCGTCCGGAGCCTGCGCCGACGCCGACCGGGCGAACTCGAACATCTCCTCGTTCGACCCCGACCACTTGGCCGCCACGGCCTGGATCATCTCCGCGTGCGCGCTCCGGTGCCAACGGTACCTGCGGATCGCCTCGCTGTAGCGTCTCCGCTTCTCCGCCTGCCCGAGGTTGAGCCCCATCGCGATCGCGATGCTGCGCGCGTGCGGAGTAGGGTCCTCCTCGTCCATGGCCGCGGCCCTGGCTAGGTCGCGGTCCGCGTCGACTAGCCGTGAGTAGAAGACCGGCCAGGTGTTCTGCCCGACCGTGCTGGCGCGTCCGGATCCGCGTGCCTCCCACGCCCAGTTCGTGCCGTGACAGCCGCGGAACAGGTAAGGCAGCGGCGAATGGGGACGCGCCGCGGCCCACTCCTCGAGCCAGGCCGGACGTCCGGCGAAGCTCGCGAGCCTGGCGGTATAGAAATCGCGGCTGTGGCTGTCCCAGTCCCTGGTGGTCTCGAGGAAATCGTGGAATTCCTGCCACCGGCCCTCGGCTAGCTCGGCCCGGAAATGGTACGCGGCCGCATCGCCTGCCATCGGGTCAGTCGGCGGTCCCGTGCGCTGTTCCTTCGCGGCCTGGGCTTGCGGGGCCTGGGCCTGAGAGGGCCGACCTTGAGATGACCGAGCGTGAGAGGGCGGAGGCTTGCTGGGTCTCTTGAACAAGGCCACGACAGGCAACCCCCCTCGTACCGGGGCTGCCCCGACCGGTGCCCCGCGTCCCAAGCCGCATCCGGCTGGGGATGACAATATGCCAAAAAGGGGCAAATAGGGACCAGATCGGGCAATTGTGTCTGGATGGTGCGATGAGACTCGGGGTCCGAGCCCGGTGTGACCTGGATCACGCGCGCTCGCCGGGGCGTCACGGAAATAGATTCCGATACGAGACGGTTCCGTATTGTTAGCTGCGGGACCTGGGCGCTGTTCATGGCAACACACGGACGGGCCAGCGCCTTCCTGGTTTCGCGCACGAGCTTCAAGTAATCCGGAAGGGACCCATGGATACGCAGACCATCTACCGTCGGCGCTGGCTGATTCTCAGCGTGCTGATCGTCGGACTGCTCGCCATCGTCATCGACAACACCGTCCTGAACGTCGCGCTGAAGACTATCGCCGAGCCACACGGGGGCCTCGGCGCGAGTCAGAGCCAGCTCGAATGGGCCATCAACTCCTACACGCTGTTCTTCGCCGGCTTGCTCTTCACGTTCGGCGTCGTCGGCGACAAGATCGGCCGCAAGCGCATGCTCATCATCGGGCTCGCGCTGTTTGGCATCGCCTCGCTGCTCTCGGCCTACTCGCGGTCGCCCGATCAGCTGATTTTCGCGCGGGCCGCGATGGGCCTGGGCGGGGCCGCGGTGATGCCGCAGACCCTGTCCATCATCTCGAACGTCTTCGAGCCCGCCGAACGGCCACGGGCGATCGGCCTGTGGGCCATGGCCGTCGGCCTCGGCATCGCGACCGGCCCGGTCCTGGGCGGCCTGCTGCTCGACCACTTCTGGTGGGGCTCGGTCTTCCTGATCAACGTACCGGTGACCGTCGTCGGCGGCATCGCCGCCGCGATCATGGTGCCGGAGTCGCGCAACCCCAAGGCGGGGAAAATCGACTACATCGGCGTGCTGCTGTCCATCGCGGGCCTGGTGTCGCTGGTGTACGGGATCGTCCAGGGCGGCGATGGCGACTCGTGGCTGAGCCTGCCAGTGCTCGGCCCGATCGTGGCCGGCCTGGCCATCCTGGCCGGCTTCGCCGCCTACGAGGCGCGGATCGCCCATCCGTCGCTTGACGTGCGGCTGTTCCGCGACCGGCGGCTTTCCGCCTCGATCGCGGCGCTCGGGCTGGTGTTCTTCGGCATGGGCGGCGTCTACTTCTTCACCAGCTTCTATCTGCAGAACGTTCGGGGCTACAGCCCGCTGGACGCCGGGTTGCTGACCGTGCCGTTCGCGATCGGCCAGCTGCTGCTCGCGCCGCGCAGCGCGCGCCTGGTCCGGCGCTACGGCGCCAAGGCCGTCGGCGCGACGGGCCTGTTCGTCATGGGCGTCGACCTCATCGGGTACGCCGCGCTCGGTGTCACCACGCCGATCTGGGTGCTCATCGTGCTCTACCTGATCCAGGGCGCGGCCATCGG
>PMST01000664.1 GCA_003168295.1 Actinomycetota bacterium | reverse complement strand
CGGTGTCGACCCTGATGCCGGGGCCGGCGGGCAGCGCGAGGTGCTCGATCAGGCCGGGCGCGGGAGCGAAGTCGCGTTCTGGGTCCTCGGCGGTCAGCCTGGCCTCGATGGCGTGCCCGTGCACCGGCGGTTCGGCGGTGCCGATCTCAGCCAGCGTGCCGCCCGCCGCGATGTGCAGCTGCAGCTTGACGATATCGACGCCGGTGGTGGCCTCGGTGACCGGGTGCTCGACCTGCAGCCGGGTGTTGACCTCAAGGAACGAGAGCAGCTGCTGGCCGGGTTCGAACAGGAACTCCACCGTCCCGGCGTTGACGTAGCCGGCCGCCCGGATCAGGTCGGCGGCATGGGAGCGGACCAGTTTCTCCTGCTCGGCGTCCAGCGCGGTGGAGGCCGACTCCTCGATCACCTTCTGATTACGCCGCTGCACGCTGCAATCCCGGACGCCCAGGGTCCACACGGCGCCCTCGGCGTCGGCGACGACCTGCACCTCGACGTGCCGGCCGCCGCGGATCGCCCGCTCCAGGAACACCGTCGCGTCCCCGGCCGTCTTGCCCGCCTCTGAGCTGGCGCGCTCGAACGCCTCGTCCAGGTCCTCGGGCCGCCGCACCAGGCGGATGCCGCGTCCGCCGCCGCCCGCGGTCGCCTTGACCATCAGCGGGTAGCCGATCGAGGAGGCCGCGGTCCGTGCTTCGGCCGGGCCGTCGACCGGGCCGCCGCTCCACGCCGCGAGCGGCACGCCGACCTGCTCGGCCAGCCGTTTGGACTCGATCTTGTCGCCGAGCCGGCGCATGACGTCCGCGGACGGGCCGATGAAGGTGATCCCCAGCCGGTCGCACAGCTCGGCGAACTCGGCCTTCTCCGAGACGAAGCCCCAGCCGGGCCAGACCGCGTCGGCGCGGCACTTGCGCAGCGCCCGCTCTAGCTCGGCGTAGTCCAGATACGGGCTCCCGGCGAAGGCGGCGTCAGGGTTGTCCGGGCCGATCAGCACCGCCTCGTCGGCCTCGCGGACGAAGGTCGCGTGCCGGTCGGCGGCGGTGTACACGGCAATGACCCGCAGCACCGGCCGGCCCTGCTCGTTCCACTCCCGGACGGCGTTGATCAGCCGCATGGCCGGCTCGCCCCGGTTGACGACCGCGACGCGCTTGAAGGCAAAGGCGGGTCCCTGGCTCATACGTCAGCCTCCGAAGGCGGCGTGGATGTCGTCGCTAGTGCTCCCGGCCGACGGCGCCGCGGACCTTCCGGCATCCTCGGCGACGTCCAGCGCGACTTCGTCGGCGACGATCGCGGGATCGATGCGCATCACCGCGTAACCGCCGACCGCGCCCGCCCCGAATCCGGGCGCGAAGACCCGGGCCGGGCGGGTTATCACACCGTCGCGCACCGCGTCGTAGACCGCGATGGGGATGCTCGCCGCGGACACGTTGCCCATCTTCTCGACATTGAAGTACAGCTGGTCCGCCGACAGCCCGGCCTTCCCGGCCAGGTTCAGGATCATCGTCTTGTTGGCCTGGTGCGGGATGATCAGGTCGATGCTCTCAAGCAACGTGCGCTCCGGGTTGTCCGGATCTGGCTGGGCCTTGAGTTCGCCGAGCATCTGGACCAGGTAGCGCTGGACCAGCGACTTGACCTCGGGCCCGTACACGGTGATGTCGCCGTCGAATTCGGAATTCGGCCATATAATCGAGTTGACCTCGCTATGCGGCCCGCTCGCGTAGGTCTGCACCACCTCCACGTCCCCGGCCTCCCCGGCGCGGGCCGGGCCGATGACCATCGCCGCGGCACCGTCCCCGAAGATCATCCGGGAGGTGCGGACGTTGCCGATCTTGTCGGAGAACTTTTCCACGCAGACCAGCAGGACGGGCCGGGCGACCTCCTGGAGCTGCCGGACGGCCTCGGCCAGCCCGTAGGGCAGACCCGCGCAGGCCGCGACCATGTCCACCGAGGCATGGGTCTGCAGCAGGCCAAGCTCACCGGACAGCCAGCACGCCGTCGACGGGATCTGCCGGTTGCTCGTGCAGGTGCTGACCACGATCGCGCCGATCTCCGCCGGGGAACGGCCGGACTTGGCCAGCGCGGCCCGGGCCGCGTGCAAGGCCAGCTGCTCAGGCTCCCGGCTGGTGTAACGGCGCTGCTCGATACCGGTCTTAGCGCTGATCTCGCCGGCGCTCATCGGCGACCAGGACGGGCTCGCGTTCCTGATCACGTCGGTGTTGTCGCAGACGTGCTCGCCGCGCACGACGGCCAGCGCCTCGAACCTCGGCTGGATCGCGAACGCGTCGGCGACCCGCACCGGCGGGTAGGGCGTCACGGGCGCGACCGCCTCGATCGGCTCGCGCCGGGCCGGAGCGTCCTGGCCAGCGCCAGCGCGACCCGGGCTCTTGACCCGGTCGATGAAGGCCATCACGTCGCGATTGCGCGGGTGGAAGGCGACCACGAAATCATCGTCGCCGATCCCGCCGGCCCCGCGCAGCTCGGTCCGGGAACGGTCCCACGGGTACTGGTTGTGCAGCACCATCGCCCAGCGCATCAGCGCTTCCAGCTCCGGGACGTCCTCGTGAGCATCGATGATGTCCTCGGTCCGGAACATCGGATAGTCCGGGTCATAATCCGGCATCACGAACGTCAGCGCGCCGGGCGCAGCCAGGAACCCGGCCACGGTCGGCTTGATCGCGGGCAGCTCGGTGGCGTGGTGCAGCTTGGTGCGGAACAAGTCGAACAGCAGGTCAAACACCCGGTTCTCGGTACCGGCATCCCACGTCGCCGGCAGCGCACGGAAGGCCCGCTCGACCGCGGCCACCTTGCGTGCGCTGTCCTCCCACGGCGTCAGCACCGGCAAGAACACATCCTCGCGACCCTTGGCCAGGTCACGCCATCGCGTCGGCCGCTTGTCAAACATCGTGATCGCGTACCGGTTGACCCAGTACAGGTTCTGCCCCAGGTCCCGCAGCAGCTCAAAACGCCCCGGATAAGCCCCGGACTCGACCCGGGCCAAGATGTCCGTGCCGGTCGGCGCCTTCGCCTCGAAATCCCGCCCGATCACCGCCGCGAACTGCTCCAGCGTGTCCAGCACCGAGAAGTCCAGGTCACCCAGGAAATTGGCCGGGAACACCAGGCGACCGTACCGGTTGATCACGAACGGTTTCATGGATCACCACCTCCAGGAACAACCTAACCCGTGCCGCGACTGCCTTATCTGACCGCGGCACGACTCCTGCCCGACTAGGCCATATCTGCTTCCCTAACCCGTAACGCATCGACATGCGTTGTTCAAGATCTGCTGCCCTTGATCTATCCGATACAGCCAGGTCCAGGCGCCGGGAGGTCAGAGATAGCCGGTTTGGGACCGAGTTTTTTGTTCATCGAAGGTTTCAGCGCAGATTGTCGGGAAGCGTAAGGAGCCGGGCCCCCAAACGGTGCTCGTTGCACCATCCGCCCGTGTGCAGGCCTGCTGTCTATGCCGGGGCGAGGATGCTTCAACCGCTGGCGCGGCCGATGCGCCGACGAGCATCGCGGTTGAGAACGCGGCAACGAGTGCGTGTTAACCCAGGAAGGAGCCAGCCATGCCAACACCGGCATCGGTACAGTCCTCATCTTCGCCAGAACGGCTCAGCCAGCTGCTGAACGTCACGGAATTCTCCCCGCCTGCCGACTTCGCCTCTCGCGCCCAGGTGACAGATCCGGGCATCGACAAGCAGGCCGCGAGCGACGCCCCAGCCTGGTGGGCTGAACAGGCACGTCAGCGGCTGGACTGGCAGACCCCCTTCCGCGCGGTCCTCGACGACAGCAATCCCCCCTTCTACACCTGGTTCGCCGACGGCACGCTCAATGCCTCCTACAACTGCCTGGACCGTGAACGCAGGCCACGGGGACAGGGTCGCGTTCTACTGGCACGGGGAACAAGGCGAGCAGCGGACCCTGACTTACGCGCAGATTCTCGCCGACACTCAGCGCCTCGCGAACGCGCTGAAGGCCCGGGGAGTCGGCAAGGGCGACATCGTGGGCATCTACCTGCCGATGATTCCCGAGGTCGTGGTGGCCATGCTCGCCTGCGCCCGGATCGGGGCGCCGCACAACGTCGTATTCGGCGGCTTCGCGCCGTCCGCAGTGCAGGAGCGGATGGCAGTGTCGAAGGCCAAGGCGCTCATCACCGCCGACGGCGCGCGGCGCCGGGGCAAGACCGCGCCGGTCAAGCAGGCCGTCGACGAGGCGATCGCTGACCTGGACACGCTGCAGACGGTGGTCGTGGTCCGGTCCACGGGTGCGCCGTGCGAGATGCAGGACGGCCGGGACCACTGGTACCACGAGCTGCTCGCCGACGCTGAGCCGGAATGCCCGGCCGAGCCGATGGAGGCCGAGCATCCGCTGTTCCTGCTGTACTCGTCCGGTTCCACGGCCAAGCCGAAGGGCATCGTGCACACCACTGGCGGCTACCTCACTGGGGTGACGACCACCGCCGCGATGGTCTTCGACCTCGACACCGAACGGGACGTGTTCTGGTGCACGGCCGACGTCGGCTGGATCACCGGGCACTCCTACATCGTGTACGGCCCGATGGCGAATGGCGTCACGTCGGTGATGTACGAGGGAGCGCCGGACTACCCGGATAAGGACGCCTGGTGGCAAGTGGTCGAGAAGTACCGGGTCTCGATCTTCTACACCGCTCCCACGGCCATCCGCGCCTGCATGAAATGGGGGGAGCAGTATCCCGGCCGACACGACCTGTCCTCGCTCCGGCTGCTCGGGACCGTCGGCGAGCCCATCAACCCGAAGGCGTGGGTGTGGTACTACGCGGTCATCGGCGGCGAGCGATGCCCGGTGGTCGACACCTGGTGGCAGACCGAAACGGGTGCGATCATGATCTCGCCGCTGCCCGGCATCACGCCGATGAAGGCGGGCTCGGCGACCCGGCCGCTGCCCGGGGTATCGGCCAGCCTGCTCGACGAAAACGGCAACGAAGTCCGGGAGGGCGCCGGCCTGCTGGTCCTCACCCAGCCTTGGCCGAGCATGCTACGTACCCTGTACGACGACCCGGACCGCTACGTAGAGACCTACTTCTCCCGGTTCGGCCCGCGGACCTACTTCGTCGGGGACGGCGCTCGCCGGGACGAGGACGGCTACTTCTGGATCACCGGCCGGATTGACGACGTCATCAACGTGTCCGGCCACCGGCTGTCCACCGCGGAGATCGAGTCGGCACTGGTCGCCCACACGGCGGTGGCGGAGGCCGCGGTCGTCGCGGTGAACGACGACATGACCGGCCAGTCCGTGGTGGCGTACGTGACGGTCGTCGGCGAGCTCGAGCCCGGCCCGGACCTGGTCGAAGAACTGCGCGAGCACGTAAGCGCGCGGATCGGCAAGTTCGCCCGGCCGCAGCGGGTGATCTGGTCCGCCGACCTGCCCAAGACGCGGTCCGGGAAGATCATGCGCCGGCTGCTGCGTGATATCGCCGACGGTCGCGAGCTCGGCGACGTCACCACGCTCGGCGACCCTTCGGTCGTGGAGGCCCTCCAGAAAGCGGCGGCAGAAGGCGGAAGCGAGCGATGACACCGGAAGAGCGGTAGGTCGCCTGATCCGGCGACACCATGATCGTGGCCAGTTTCGGGCGCTCTTTGCCCAAATCTGGCCACGATCATGAACCGTGCGCTTTGAGCCAGGCTGCGGCTCTTGTGGGCGATGCTCGAGTGAGCCAGGCGTCCTGGATTACTTCGGTCAACTCCGGCAGGGTGAGCTCGCCGATCCGGCTGCCCCGCACCAGTACCGACGGGTGGCCATCAAAGTGCGGGGTGGTGAAAAACGGAGACGTCTGGTCTTGAACCAACGCTTGCTTGTCAGCCTCCGACGGCACCCAGAACACGATCACATCCGGGTAGCGCTCGCCCGTGCCGGGGTCGGTGGCGTCCGGACGAGGGTTCCGGAAGAAGACGAAGGATTTGCTCCCGACCTGGTAGACCGGATTGCCATGCGGTCCGTACTCGACCGTGACATGAGGCATGCGCATGGCCAGTTCGTGTACGTCCTCGATCCGCGCACGGCGCGATCTACCCGCCATGGCAGTAGCGTAGCCCGACGGCCTCGAGCTGACGCACCGTGCGCCGGAGGTGTCAGACTGCTGAGGTGGACCACTTTGCCGGCCGGGCGAGCGATATCTGCGCCAACCACCTGGAGCGCTCGTCATGACCATCTCTCACGTCGTCCTCGGTACCGGACCGGTCGGCCGAGCGGTGGTCGGAGCCCTGAACGCCCGGGGTATCGAGACCGCGGTCGTGTCCCGTTCCGGCACGGCCGTGGCAGGAGCGATCGCCCGCCGCGCCGACCTGGCCGACCCGGCCCAGGCTTCGGCCGCGGTGGCGGGCGCGAGGGTGATTTTCCAGTGCGCCTCGCCTGCCTACCACCGCTGGCCCGAGCAGTTCCCGCTCCTGCAGGCCAGGGCCGTCGATGCGGCCGTGACGGCCGGGGCGCTGCTGGTCGTGGCGGAGAATCTCTACGGCTATGGGGCCGCCGCCGGGCCCCTCACCCCAGACTTGCCGCTGCTGGCCACCACCCGCAAGGGCGCGGTCCGGGCCCAGATGTGGCGCGACCTGCAGGACGCCCATCAGGCCGGCCGACTGCGGGTCGTGGCCGGCCGGGCCTCCGACTTCTTCGGGCCTGAGGTCGGAGCCGGCTCCGTGGTCGGCGACCGGTTCTTCAGGGCTCTGATCAAGGGCAAGCCAGCCGCGGTCACCGGTAATCCCGACCGGCTGCACACCTACACCTACGTCGTCGATTTCGGCGAGGCCCTGGTCCGCCTGTCCGAGGCTCCCGAGACCTGGGGCCAGGCGTGGCACGTGCCGAGCGCCGCTGCCGTCTCTACCCGGGCCTTCGCACGGCAAGCCGCCGCTAGCACCAGCACCAGCGCCCGGCTGCGTCGGCTGACGGGCTGGCAGTTGCGCCTAGCGGGCATGTTCGTGCCAGCCGCAGGCGAGATGATCGAGATGCGCTACGAATTCGAGCAGGACTGGGTGGTCGACCACTCGGCGTACGCCGCGGTCCTGGGCGACCATGCCACGCCCCTGGACACATCACTGGTCGCTACCGTCACCTCCTACCAGGCCCGCGAGGCCAGCGGCGGCAGACGGCAGGGCGACGACGCCGCCCGGGTGCCGCGCCGCGACAGCGGACCGGCATGACATCCGCTGGTGCCACCCTTGACTGTCGCGTGCATCCCGGCCGAGGTCACTTCGATGTGATCGCAGCCGCGAACGGGTGCAGCAGGGTGTCCGCTCGCTGGTCAGGCACAGGCCGAGGCTAACGCAGCGGGGGCTTTGGTGCCGCGGCCCTGGAAGAGCACGGCGGTGGACCAGGTACGGACCATCGTGACGGCCGGGGTGTCCCGGCGCAGCAGCCAGCGCAGCACCGACCACAGCGAGGGGCGCAGCCCGGTCAGCTGGAGCCGGACCCCGTGGCGGGCGCACTCGGCGACCAGGACCTTCCGGTCGACGAACAGCGCCGGATCGTGCAGGCCCGGGGGCGCGGCGCCGGGAATCCGTTCGGCCACGGTGATGACCAGCAGCCGGGCCAGGAAGGTGGCGGCCAGGGTGTCGACGACCAGGACTCCCCCCGGGCGCAGCACCCGGCACGCTTCGGCCACCGCGGCGCGCAGGTCGGTGACGTGCTCGAGGATCTCGCCGGCGCAGACGACATCCGCGCAGGCATCGGCCAGCGGCAGGGCGGTGACGTCACCCTGGACGGCGGCCTCGCCGTGCCCGGCCGCCTGCACCAGGGCGGATCTGGTCAGGTCCACGCCGACCAGCCGGTAGCCGAGCCCGGCGACATGCGGCGCGAGCAGACCCGCCCCGCAGCCCATGTCCACCAGCACGGCTCCGGGCCGGGTGGCCGGCGGGACCAGCGCCGCGCGGGCCCGGGCCAGCCAGTGCAACATGGCGAACGTCCCGCGCGGATCCCACCACTGACCGGCTAGGTCGTCGTACTGGGCGGGGTCGTTCCTGGCTCGCGATGGTACTGGCGTCATCCCCTGATCCTGGCATCGCGTAGGTTGGCGCCATGGGCGGGGACAGGCAGATCGAGGTGGCCGGCGTCCGGCGCACCGGTCCGGCCCTCGCGTTGCTTCGTGCTTCGCACCCGGAGCCGACGGTTATGGTCACCGCCCTGGCCGTGGCGCTCGCCGTGAGCACCGGGCGCCCCGCGCCCGGCGTGCTGGCCGTGGCCGCCGCGGTGCTGGCCGGGCAGCTCTCCGTCGGCTGGCACAATGACTGGCTGGACGCCGGCCGCGATGCGGCCTCCGGCCGGGCGGACAAGCCCGTCGCGGCCGGGGACGTCTCCCGGCGCACCGTCGCCCGATGCGCGCTGGCGGCCCTGACCGCCGCCGTGCCGCTGTCGTTCGCGTCCGGGTGGCGGGCGGGTCTGGTGCACCTGACGGCGGTGGTCCTGGCCTGGGCCTACAACGCGCGGCTGAAAGCGACCGTCGTGTCTTTCGTCCCGTACGCGGTGGCGTTCCCGCTGCTGGTCGCCTTCGTGACGCTGGGCGGTCCGGCGGCCTCGTGGCCGCCCTGGTGGGCGCTGGCCGCGGCGGCCCTGCTCGGCTGCAGCGCGCACCTGGTCAACGTGGTCCCTGATCTGGCCGACGACCTGGCCACGGGCGTGCGGGGCCTGCCGCACATGCTCGGCCGGTCCCGCAGCGTGGCGGCCACGGTGGTCCTGCTGCTGGCCGCCACCGTGATCGAGTCCTTCGGTCCCGGTCGTCCCGGCTGGGGAGCGGCGGCGGCGATGATCGGCGTGGCCGCGGTCATCACGGCGGGGATCTTCCTGGCCCGGCGGCCCGGATCGCGCTGGCTGTTCCGCGCCGTCCTGCTGGCCGCGGCCATCGACGTCGCCGAGCTCGTCGCGCGCGGCAGCCGCCTGTGACGACCACTGCCCCGCCAGCGGCGGCGGACGTGGCCGTCATCGGCGCCGGCCCGGTCGGCCTGCTGATGGCACTCCTGCTCGGCCGCCAGGGCTGGCAGGTCGAGGTGCTTGAGCGGCAGGCCACGGCGTACGGGCGGCCCCGGGCCGTCCACCTCGACCACGAGGCCGCCCGCATTCTGCAGGACGCTGGCATCATGGACGATCTGGCGCTGCAGACCGAGGTCATGGACAGCTACCTGTGGCGCAATGCCGCCGGGACCGCGCTGCTGTGGCTGGACGGTGCCCCAGAGGTCCCGACGGTGTCCGGATGGCCCGCGTCGAACATGTTCCACCAGCCTGACCTGGAGCGGCTACTGGCCGAGGCGGTCAGCAGGCAGCCAGGCGTACGGGTCAGGACGGGCCATGACGTCCGGGAGGTGGTGGCCGGCCCAGTGGGTGACCGAGTGCGCGGCACGGCGGCGGGCGAGAGCGTCAGCGTGCAGGCTGATGGTCCCGGCGGCGCGCGCGCTCAGGTCCGCGCGCGCTGGGTCATCGGCTGTGACGGCGCCGACAGCCGCATCAGGCAGCTGGCGAGCCTGGATGTCACCGACCATCACTACCAGGCCGAGTGGCTGATCGTCGACGTCCGCCCGGCCGAGCCGGTCCGCTGGTCGCCGCTGAACCTCCAGGTCTGCGACCCGGCCCGGCCGACTACCGCGGTATCCGGGGGGCCGGGGCGGCGCCGGTTCGAGTTCATGCGCCTGCCGGGCGACCCCCAGGACGGCTTCGACTTGCCGTCGACGGCCTGGCGGCTGCTCGAGCCCTGGGGCCTGACCCCGGCCAACGCCGTCCTGGAGCGGCACGCGCTGTACACCTTCGGCGCCCGCCTGGTCGACCAATGGCGCCGCGGGCGGCTGCTGGTGGCGGGCGACGCCGCCCACCAGATGCCGCCGTTCGCCGGCCAGGGGCTGTGCTCGGGCCTGCGGGACGCGGCCAACCTGGCCTGGAAGCTCGACCTCGTGCTGGCCGGCCGCGCCCCCGACACCCTGCTGGACAGCTACGGCACCGAGCGATGGGACCAGGTCCGTGCCGCGATCGACTTCTCCGTCGAGCTAGGGAAGATCATCTGCGTGCTCGACCCGGCCGCGGCCGCGGCCAGGGACCGGGATTTCGCGCCGATCGCCGAGGCGGGCCCCATGCCGCTTCCGGACCCGGCACCCCCCGGGCCCGGCGTCTGGCTTCCCGGTGACCCACACGCCGGGAAGGTGGCCCTGCAGGCGCTGGTGGGCCGCGACGGATCGCCGCATGAGGTCCGCCTCGACGACGCCACGGGCGGCGGCTGGGTCCTGCTCGGTCATGGGGCGGATGGGACTAATGGGACGGATAGGGCAGATGGGTGGAATGGGGGGGATAGGTCGGGTCCGGCCGATGAGCTGCCCGCCGGGCTGGCGCGCTGGTGGGCCTCGCTGGGGGGCCGCTGCTTCCAGCTGGCTGCGGGCGGAGCGTTGCAGGACAGCACGGGGGCTTACGGCCGGTGGTTCGGCACGCTGGAGCGGGACACGGTCCTGATCCGCCCCGATTCCTACCTGTTCGGTACGGCGGCCGGCCCCGGCGCGGCCGCGGGGCTGGTCGACGCGCTGCGCTCGGCGCTGGAAGGAGAAGCGATTGCTGCGATCGGGCGAGGGTAGCGAGATGATCGAGAAGAGGGACATGTGGTGAGCATCCTGGGTCCGGTGGGTGGTTCTTTCCCGGTGATAACCGGAGCGGCGAACGCGTACCCGCCGTCGCGCAGCCAGGAACAGCTGTGGGACGGCTTCTTCGCGCGGCACTACCAGCAGGACCGCTGGGCCCGGCGGGTGTTCATGTCAGCGGGGATCCGCCACCGGCACAGTGCGGTTGATCCTCTCCAGGAGGACGTGTCCTCCTGGACGACCGGACGGCGGATGGCGCGTTACGTGGACGAAGCCGTCCCGCTCGCGGCGGACGCCGTGACCAGGGCGCTGGCCGCGGCGGACCTGAGCCCAAGCGAGGTCGGGCTGCTGGCCGTGGTGTCCTGCACCGGCTACGCCACGCCCGGCGTCGATCACCAGCTGGCGGCCAAGCTTGGCTTCCCGGCGTCGCTGCAGCGGCTGTTCATCGGGCATATGGGCTGCTACGGGGCCGTGCCTGGGCTTGGCGCCGTCGCCGACTACGTGACGGCCCGCGGCCGGCCGGCCGTGCTGGCGTGCGTAGAACTGTCCAGCCTGCACCTGCAGCCGCCAACCACCGACCTGGAACAGGTCGTGGCGCATGCCCTGTTCAGCGACGCGGCCGCCGCCGTGGTACTGGAGCCCGCGGCGGGGAGCCGGGACAATCCGGGGGGTCTTGGAGGTCTTGGGGGCGGTCGAGCGGAAGGTCCGGCTGTGATCGACATCGCCGCGCACACTGTCGCGGACGCCGCTTCGCTGATGACCTGGTCCATCACCGACACCGGATTCCGGATGACCCTGGACCGGCAGGTCCCCGATGTCCTGGCCAGGCACGTCGGTCCGGCCATCGACGATCTGCTGGCCCGCAACGCCCTGCGGCGCGGCGACGTGCAGGCGTGGGCCGTCCATCCCGGCGGCCCCCGCATCCTGGACGTGGTCGCCGACCGGCTGGGCCTGGCCGAGGGCGACCTGGACGCGTCTCGCCGGGTCCTGGCCGAGCACGGCAACTGCTCGTCGGCCACCTTGCTGCTGGTACTTGAGGAACTCCGCGGCCGGGCGCTGCCGCCCGGCGCGCCGGTGGTCGCGATGGCCTTCGGGCCGGGCCTGACCCTGTATGCCTGCCTGCTGCGCTGGGCGTAAGCCGGCGGCCCGGCGCGCCGCCTGTCAGATGGGGACGCGCCGGGCCGGGCATGGGCGGGAGGGCGCTAGCTGCCGACCCTGTACTCGTACGGGATGGCGGCGAGCTCATCGCCGCTCAGCTGGTCGTACGGCGCGACTCCGCTGGCGTAGTCGTCGACGTACAGGTCACCGGAGACGACCGAGCCGGACGCGGCGGACGGCGTGATGGTGACGTTGATGGTGACCGTCTGACCCGGGTTGACGGTGACCGGCGAGAACGATGCCGACGGGTTGGTGGCCAGCAGCCACAGGTCGCCCGGCGCGGAGGTTACCGCGGGGTCGAACGCCTTGGTCTGCGCGGTCATCGAGATGGTGGCCGTGCCCGCTGGTGCCATCGCCGAGTACGGCCCGCACTCGCTTGGCCCGGCGTCCCACAGCCCGGCGGTTACGGTCCCGCCGGAGGGGCTGTAGGAGGCCGATTCTGCCGTCGAGCACAACGGACCTGGCCCGCTGCTCGCGCTGGTTATATCCGGATCCCCGCTGAACGGGCTGAAGTCGAACATGCCCGGCAGGCTCGAGGTCTGGGTCACCGAGAGACTCGACGTCTGCGTCGGCACGAACCAGGTCGGGAAGGCACCCGTCATCGGCAGCGACACGGTGCCCGAACTGCCATCGGTCGCGGGCAGCGTGATCGATTGCGTGCTGCCGAGCCTGGGGTCGATGAAGAAGCCCTCAGGCGCGGCACCGTTGTTCGTGATCGAGACGGGCACCGTGATCGGCGTGCCGGCCGCCAGGGTCGTGCTGGCGCTGTCCGGCAGCCCGGCCGCGCTGACCGCGACGGGGTTGAACGCGATGTTCCCGGTGTAGGGATCGGACAGCTCGTTGCCCTCCACCGGCTCGGCGAAGTCGACGATCAGCGTCCAGGTGCCGGAAACAGGGTTAAGGGTGAAGGCAGTCGCGGAGAGCCCGCCGGTGCCGTTCAGGCTGTTCTGGCCGTAACCGAGGGTATCGCCGTCCGGGCTGATCAGGTACTCGGCCACCGGGTCGTTCGCGTCGTTGGCGAGCGTCACGTTGGCGGTGATGTCCTTCACGCCGGAGCCGACGTTGAATTCGTAGTACTGTTGCTGTCCCTGCGCGGGCGGGCGGCCGTTGCCGCCGGTCAGCACCCCGCTGAACGTGCCGCCATCGGCCACGTCCACCAGGGCGCGCATCGTCACCGGGACCGAGGTGGTCTCGCCGCTGCTCGAACTGACGACAATCGACCCGGCCTCCTCGCCCGGCGTAGCCGGGGCAGTCGCGCTGACCCTGACGGTCCGGCTCTGGCCCGGCCCGAGCACGAGCAGGGAGGGTGAGACCGAACCGAACGAGTCGAACTGCTCGGTGGCCACCTTCCATGGAACGGTCCCGTTCGTCCCGCCGTCGGCGGCCGTGTCACCGAAGATGACACCGGTCCAGCTGCCAGGGGTCGGGTACCGCACGTCCACGCTGCCGTAGTTCCCCGGTCCCTGCGGCAGCGAATGCGCGGCGAGCCGGCCGAGCGGATCGACGAGGATCAGCCGGACCCGGGAGTTCAGCCCGGTCTCGCACGCCTCCTGGAGGCAGTAGGTCGGGTTGCCTGGCCAGGCGATCGAGGCCACGAGCCGGTCCTGCCCCGGTGCGACGCTGAAGTGGAAGACGCCGTAATTGTTGGCGAGCCCCTGATAGTTCGCGAACTGCGGGCTGGTGGAGTCGTTCAGCGTGACGCTGCCCGTCTGCGCGTTGTGGTCCGGGCCGAAGCCGCGGCCGGTCAGCCGCACGAGCTGGGTGCTCGCGCCGGTGTTGGTGAGGGTCTCGGGGAAGCTCTGCGTGCTGCCCGGGTTGCCGGCACCGTTCAGCTGGTTGCCGGACAGCAGCAGGGTGTCGCCGACCGCTCGCGGCGAGCCGTCGCTGGTGTGGATGGACTCGGCCAGCTCCACGGCCTTGTAGCTGTTCAGCAGGCCAGAGCCCTGCTCGGTGGCGGGAGTGCCCAGATCGGTGGCGGTGCTGGTCAGGATCTGCTTGACCAGCGCCGGGGTCGGATGGGCGCCACCGTGGGTCTTGGCGTACGCCTGGATGATCAGCGCCGCCGCACCCGCGACGAACGGGGAGGCCTCGCTGGTGCCGCCGCTCTCCTCGATGTCGGAGGGCTGGCCCGTGAAGTTGGTGCACTCGGTGTACAGCGTCGCGTCCGCATCGCATGAGGCGAAGCTAATGTCACCCGGCGCGACCAGGTCGATGGTGCCGCCGGTCTCGTCGGTGCCGCTTGAGCTCAGCGAGCTGATGTTGTCACTGAGCCAGCCGGTCGTGGCGAAGTAGCGCGCGGCGGCGTAGTTGGTCTGGGCGTAGGCCTGGAACTGCGTCGAGGCGCCGACCGAGATGACGTCCGGGTCGGTCGCCGGCGAGCCGATGGTGTTGGCCGCGCCCGAGTCACCGGTCGAGGAGACGACGGTGACCCCCGCGGCGACGGCCGCGTCGTCGAACTGCTTCAGCACGTCCAGCGCGGTGATGTCGGGGAAGGCGTTTTCCCCGAACGACTCGTTGAGCACGTTCACGTGGTCCGTCTCGACCGCGTAGTTGATGGCCTGGAGGAAGTTGGATTCGGTCGTATCCAGCAGGTCATTGTCGTCCTCGCTGTACACGTCCAACCCAACCAGGCTGGCGCCGGGGGCCACGCCCTCGATCCGGATATTGCAGGCCGACGGATCAGCCTGCGCGGAGAAGCCGTTCACGTTGTAGACGTGCAGGCCCTGGCCGGCGATCTGGTTGGCGTCGAGGAACGCCTCGCCGCCGCCGGTCGGCGCGCCCGGGCCGGTGCCGGTGAAGTCCTGGTAGTCTCCGCCGGTGGCCGGGTCGAAGACCGAGGTGCCGTCCGGCCGGATGAAGTTCACGTTGTTCGGGTCGAGGCCGTCCGCGATCCAGGCCACCTTCACGCCGGCCCCGGTGATGCCGAGTGAGCGCGCGGTCCGGGCCAGGGGGTCTTGCGACGCGGTGTTCGTCAGCGAGAGCCCCTCGGGGGCGAGCTGGGCCTGGCCGTTCGGGCCGCAGGCCCCCGGGATGTTGTGCAGCGCAAGCGACGTGGCCTTATCCGCCTTGGGCTTCCCGGTCGTGGCCGCGGGCGCGGCCGCCTCGTCCTGACCGCCCTGGATGGTCACGTCGGGGATGACCTCGGCGACAGAGGAATTCGCGCTCAGCCGGTCCTCCTCGCCCGCGGAGACCGTCGCTGCGAGCGCGTTCACTAGCGAATAGGCCTTGACATGGGTGGCATGAACCGCGGTGAGCTCGCTCATCAGCGGCGCCTGGGCGGAGGCGATCGCGGCGGCCCGGGTGCTTGCCGCCTGGCTGCCCACCGGCGCCTGGTCCGGCTGGTTCTTCAGGACCACGATCACCTGCTGGTTCACGTTCTGCGATAGCTGGGCGGCCAGCGCCGGCGTCATCGGCCCCGGCAACGCGCTGACGCCGGCCGGCGCGGCGCTGGCCGCGACGGACTGACCGGCTATCAGGGCTGTTACCCCGGCTACCGCCGTGATCAAGGACAGTGTTCTGGCGCGCCTGCCGGGCGCGCTACCGGACCTGAAGCTGTGCATGACTCGCCTCACCACAAATGCGCGGCCGCGTGCGACCACGTGCCTGATGGAAGTCCTCGCGCACCGGTAATCGCCGATCGGGCGCCAGGGCTAATGACTTAAATCCGCGGCACACGCTAGCAGGGGCGGCCAGAAACCAAATGCGGAAATGCATAACACCGCGATAACGAAACAGGCCTATTTGTATTAATTGCGTGGCCCTATCCGGCATTAATCAATAACTATCAGGCAATTCGCGCAGCGTACCTGAGCGCGGTTTCAGGTGCCGGCGAGCCAGACGAAACTCCACGGCGGCAGCTCGATCCGCCCGGCGCTGATCGCGAGCTTGCCCGTGGTGGAGTGCACGTGCGTGGGCTCGCGCAGGCCCGCCCGAGCGATGATCCCGGCGTCGGGCGTCTGGGGAAGGTCGCTGAAGTTGGTGAGCGCCAGGAACGGGGTGCTGCGCGGGTGAACTCGCCGGTAGGCCAGTACGCTGCCGCATTCCGTCGGCAGGATCTCGGTGCTGCCGCCCGCGCGCAGGGCGAGCAGCGAGCGCCGCGCGTCGGACAGGCCGCGGATCGCGGCGAACACCCGGCCTTCCAGCGAGCCCGGATCGTGCCGCCTGGCGGCCACGGCCCAGTCCATCTGCGGCCGGTGCATCCACCGGTTGTCGTGCTCGTGCGCCTGGTCCCGTGCCCACCTTGTGTCGTTGCGGACGGCCAGCTCGTCACCCATGTAGATCAGCGGGATGCCGCCGAAGGAAAAGGCGACGGCATACATCGACTCGAGCCGGCTGATGGCCGCCGTGAGCGCGGCGGGATCCCCGGCTTCGAGCGCGGCTTCGACGCCGCACAGCGACGCGGCACTGCCGGAAATACGGGCGTCACCGGTCGCCGGGTTGTCCTGGAATCGCGCGCCCCGGGCGAATGAGCCGGGAAAGGCACCGGAATAGAAATCGGACAAAAAACGCCGGTGGGAAAAGCCGTCGAGGCCCACGGCGGCGGCATCGGCATCGGATACCGCCCAGCCGATGTCGTCGTGGCAGCGGACGTAGGTGACCCATGAGGTGGAGGAGGGCGCGGGCTGGCGGTGCGACAGTGCGCGCTCGGCCAGCCGGACATCCCGGGTGGCCAGGCTCGACCAGAGCATCACCATGAGCTGGTTGTCGTACGCCAGGTCGCATTCCGGGCGGAACTGGTCGTGACGGCCGAGGTACTGCACAAGCATCTCCGGGCTGACGATCGCCTCCGCCTTCAGGACCAGGCCAGGGGCGGCGAGCCTGGTCAGCGCCCGGAACGCCTGAACGAGCAGGTGAGCCTCGGGCTGGTTCTGCCCGTCAGTGCCCATCCGCTTCCACAAAAACGGCGCCGCGTCCAGCCTCAGGACGTCAATGCCCCGGTTGGCCAGCGCGAACATGGTGCCGAGCATGGCCCGGAACACCGCCGGGTTGGCGTAGTTCAGATCCCACTGGTACTCGTGGAAGCTCGTCCACACCCAGCCCAGATCCGGTACCTCGGTGAAGCTGCCCGGCGCCAGGGCGGGAAACACCTCCGGCAGCGTGCGCTCATAGGCGTCGGGCTCGGTCCGGTCCGGATACACCAGGTACATCTCGCGGTAGCCGGGCTCGCCGGCCAGCGCCTGGCGGGCCCACTGGTGTTCTCGCGCCGTGTGGTTGAGCACCAGGTCGACGCACAGGACCATGCCGCGCTCGTGCAGGTCCGCGGCGAGCGCCTGCAGGTCAGCCATCGTGCCGACGCGCGGATCCACCGTGTCGTAGTCCGCCACGGCATAGCCGCCGTCGTTCTCCCCCGGGCGCGGCCGGAGCAGCGGCATCAGGTGCAGGTAGGTGACGCCGAGCTCCGCCAGGTAATCAAGATGCTGCCTGACCCCCGGCAGCGAGCCGGCGAACCGGTCGGCGTAGCAGACGTAGCCGATCATGCGGGACCGCTGGAACCAGGCCGGATCGATCTCACGGCGGCGATCCAGACGCCGCAGCGGCGCGGGGCGGTCGGCCGCCGCCCGCAGCGCGTCAAGCACCAGGTCGGTGGCGAACGCGCCGACATCGGTGACGTCGCCGTACACCTGGCCGAGCGGGCCCAGGATGTCGAAGGACAGCTGCTCGAGCCGCCCGCCGAACGCGTCAGCCTCCTCCAGAGGAAGCCGCGACCTCGCCTCACGCTCGACCTCGGGACCCAGCTCGGGCAACGAACAACTCCTTACCGGGACAAAGGGCCTTTTGCCCGGGACTCTACCGGGAACCCTTGCCGGGGATTTTGCCGGCCATCATCCGGCGCAGCCGCAGGATCTCGGTGTCCCGCGCGTCGAGCACCGGCTCGATGACGTTCATGGCGGCATGGACGGCGGCCTCGAGATCGCCGGCGATGCCATAACGCAGGAAACTGCGGCCCAGCGCTCGCCTCAGCCGCTCGGCCGTGACGGTCAGCAAATCCGCGGCGTCTTTATGCGGCCCGGAATTCCCGGTCACGCCGTCGCGGTCAGCGCTCGCGCGCCGGGGTGGCCGGGTCCGGGCGGCCGGGCGGACCCGCCGCCCGGCCGCCGGGGTGACGTCAGGCTCAGTGCCGCCAGGCACAGCGAACAGCGGGGTCATTACCCCCGGCTGCGGCCGGGCCTTGGCGGTGGCCGATTTTCCTGCGGTCGGCTCAGGGAGCATTGGCGTGACCTTCCTGTCCCAGGATTGTCTTCACAGCGCTAATGCTCCCCCTTTGCCGCCTTCATACCGCAGATGTCCAGGTCACACGGCGTGTCATGAATACCTCACGAGACGAATTCACGCCGTCATATAAGCCCGCGAGGAAGAGCCTCGCGCCGTTCGGAAAGGTCCCAGCACTCTCCTTTCTCCGGGCCTATATACATCCTTTCCCTTAGCCGATATACATTCTTTCTACTGGCCTATATACCCTCGCTGCGTTGTATCGTCGATTGGCCGGCGACTGAATGCCGCTCAGTGGTATCGGCGTCAGCATCAGCGTCGGCGCGGCGCGGCGCGGGAATCCGGGTAATGGCCTGTCGTACCCGGGTCAGCAGGTCCGCTTCTGTGAAGGGCTTGGCCAAGATGTCAAAGGACGCGGCGCCAACGCCGTGGGAGTCCAGGATCGGCTGGGCGTACCCGGACATGAAAAGGGCCGGGACGTCCGGGCGGATCGCGCCGATCCGGGCGGCGACCTCGTTGCCGAGCATCTCGGGCATGACCACGTCGGTGAGCAGGAGAGTGATCGGCTGAGCCATATCGCTGGCCCGCCGCACCGCCTCGGCGCCGTTGCCGACCGCGCAGACCTGGTAGCCGTTGCGCGTCAGGATGCGGGTGGTCAGCTGGCGCAGGCTTTCCTCGTCCTCGACGACCAGGATCGTCTCGCCGTGACCGCGTTGATCGTCGATAGTGCCTGGGGGGGCCAGGTACGGTGCGGCGTCTTCGTCGGTCGCCGGCAGCAGCACGGTGATCGTGGTGCCCAGGCCCACCTCGGAGTAGATCTCGATGTTGCCGGCGGCCTGGGTCACGACGCCGTAGACGGTCGCCAGCCCGAGCCCGGTGCCGTGGCCCTTCGGCTTGGTCGAGAAGAACGGCTCGAAGACCCGCGCCACGGTGGCCCGGTCCATGCCGGTCCCGGTGTCAGAGACCCGGAGCCGGGCGTACCGCCCGAGCTTGAGGTCGGGCCGGCCGGTCGCGTAGGCGGCGTCGACCTCGGTATTGCCGGTGTCGATGCTCAGGCGGCCGCCGCCGGGCATCGCGTCACGCGCGTTCACCGCCAGGTTCACCAGGACCTGCTCCAGCTGGCCCCGGTCGGCCTTGACCCGCCACAGGGCGGGTTCCGCGGCGATGACCAGGTCAATGTGTTCACCCAGGGTCCGGCGCAGCAGCTGCCCGGCCTCCTTGACCGCCTCGTTGAGGTCGAGGACTTCGGGCCGGATCACATCCTCGCGGGCAAAGGTCAGGAGCTGGCGGGTCAGCCGGCTCGCCTGCTGGGCGGCCACCCGGACCTGCTCGATGTCCTCGAGCACCGGCTCGAGCCTGGGGTCCGCCGGCGCGAGGGCCTCGACCTGCTCGGCGGTGAAGTCGGCGTAACCCTGGATGACGTTGAGCAGGTTGTTGAAGTCGTGCGCGACCCCGCCGACGAGCTGCCCGAGGCTCTCCAGCCGCTGAGACTGCTGTACCCGCCGCGCGATCCGCTCCTGCTCGGCGATGACCCGCAGGCGTTCCCGCTCAGCCTCCAGGGCGACCCGCTCAGTGACGTCGCGGATCGCGGCTGCGACCAGCATCCCGCTGTCCGTCGGCAGGCCGCTCAGGGTGATCTCGGCCGGGAACCTGCGGCCATCCTGGCGCAGCCCGGACAGCTTGAACTCGATGACGCCCGGCTGGGCCTGCGGGTCGGCGAAGTAGCCCGAGCGCGCGGCGGCCAGGGCGGCCCGCGCCTTCTCAGGCACCAGCATCCCCACCGGGCGCCCGATCAGGTCGCCCGCCGCATACCCGAACGTCTGCTCGGCTTGGGTGTTCGCCATCGTGACCAGCCCATCAGGCGCCACGGCGATCATCGCGTCCGGGGCCACCTCGAAGAGGCGCCGGAAACGCTGCTCCGCTTCGCGCCGCTCGGTGAGGGCCGTCACGAGCCGACTGCGCATCAGCTCCATGCCGCGGCCCAGGTCGGCGAGCTCGGATGGACCTGTCACCGGAATACGGGTGTCATAGTCCCCGGCGGCGACGGCGGCCGCGGCCCTGCGCAGCGCCCGCAACGGCCTGAGCAAGCCGAACCAGACCGCGATGACCCGGTCGGCGGCGATGGCCGCGAGCAGGAAACATACCACGATGAGCGCGGCTAGGAGCGTGTGCTGTCCACGGCCGAGCTTGTTGGCGACCACCTGCTGCGCGGCGGTGATCTGAGCCTGCAGGGCCGCACCCGCCGAACGAACGGCTAGCACGTACGGCCGGGTCTGCGCAACATCCGCCTGCAGAGCCTGCGCGGCGGCGAAATTGCCCTGGCCTGTGGCCGCCAGCTGAGGGGCGGCCACACTGGCCACCCAGGCCTGCTCGGCCGCGGCGGTCGCGTTGAGCTGCTTCGTAATCTGCCCATAGCCGGGTGTCAGCCGCTTGATCTGATCCTGCATACTCCGGAGCTGGGTGGTTTCGTCGTGGAACTGCGCCAGCGTGCCTGAGTGCCCGCCGGTAACGTAGTCACGGACCCACGTCTGCTGCGTCTGGCAGAGGTTAAGCAGATCGATCGCGGCGTCGGCCGCGGGCACTAGCCGCTGCGACAGCTCGCGACCATCGGCCCGGGTACCGGCCGCCGTGACCAGCGCGCCGGCCAGCGCGGCCGTGGCCAGCAGCACGGCGACCGCGGAGCCGGTGGCCACCCGCAGCCGGATACTGGTTCTCATGCGAAGTACAGCGTGCGCAAGACGAGCACGATGGCCAGGATCGCGAGGATCACAAGAGCCTTGATGAACAGCCCCTTTTCGTAACGAACCGCGTCGTTGATCTCCCGCCGGAAGACCACCCGGGGCCCCGCTCCGACCGCTTCGATCGTCACGTCGGGACCACCATCTTCCCCGTCTTCTCGGTCTTGTCCCACTTCATTTCCGCTCCCCTCAGCTCCTTGACGTAGGAGGCGAACGTGCAGGCGCATAGCAGCGATCCATATCCCACGACGTAGACGACAAGCGGGCTGAGGAACCAGCCGAATCGGCGCGGCTCGGCCACCTTGGCCAGGCAAGCCACGGGCATCGACACGGCGGGCCAGGCGTAGATGAACAGGAGGCCCCCGGTCAGCAAGGCGTGGTCGGGAGAAAAATGACTCGCGGCAAAGGCGTCGTGGGCCAGGTCACGAAACAGCGGCGGGACGCAGGTGTAGAGGACGATGCCCAGGTTCACCACGCCGGGGAACATCATGCCCTGGCGCCAGGTGTGGCGGGCGATCGGCGGGTCGATCAGCAGCGAGAAGGCGGTGATGAAGAAATAGGTGACGGCGTTGGTGATCCATAGGACGTGAAAGGTGTGCCACGCGCCGGCGTAACTGGCGAAGTACAAGGTGACCAGCGAGAACGACGAAAGGATCATGAAGATCGGCTGGAGGAAGAGGCAGAACCAGAAGACTCCGAAGGTGACGCTGCCGAGGCGGTGCCCCCGGTGCGGCCGGAACCACAGTTTGCGGTACCGCTTGGTGACCTGAACATTGCCGCGGGCCCAGCGGAGCCGCTGTTTCCACAGGCCGATGATGGAGCCGGGTTCCTCGGCCCAGACGATGGCGTGCGGCTCGAACACCACCCGGCGGCCGTTCAGCTGGGTCTGGAACGTGGTGAAGGTGTCCTCGGCCAGGGAGCTGGTGTCGATCCGGCCGCCGAGGGCGAGCAGGTTCTCCCGCGTGTGCAGCTGGGCGCCGCCGGCCAGGCAGGCGGTCGCGCCGAGTACGTTCTGGCCGCGCCGGGAGGCGGCCTGGGCCGTGATGTACTCATAGCCGATGAAGCGGGTCATGTAGTTGCCCGGGCGGCTGCCCTCCTTGATGTACGCGGTGACGGCGCCCACGTGCGGGTCGGCCAGGTGGCGGGTCATCTTGCGCAGCGAGTCGGCCTGGAAGATGACGTCCGCGTCGGTAATCAGGAGCGCCTCCATCCATTCGTCGTCGAGGATGACGGCCAGGCCGTGATTGAGCGTGTGCGCCTTGCCCTGGCCGCCCTTCTCCCGGCGCAGGTGGATCACGCTGCCCGGATACTGGGCTTCCTTGGCCTTCGCTACCTGCGGGGTCTCGTCCGTGCTGGCGTCGTCGACCAGGTAGACGCGCAGGGCTTCCCGCGGGTACTCAAGCGACATGAGCCGGTCGATCGAGGCTGCGATGACCGCCGCTTCGTTCCAGGCCGGGATCAGCACCGCGGTCCGCGGGAAGACCGGCGCGCAGACGTCGTAGTCGTTGCGCCAGAAATGACCGGCGACCAGCAGGAACTGCCAGCTCGCGGCCACCTCAGGGACGGCGCCGAGCATGACCAGGACGATGAGGATCCAGTCGCCGCCTAGGAGGAAGTCGTGGCCCACGGTGGTCAGACCCCGGCGGCACTCACGGTTTGCCGGACCGAGTCGTAAATACCGATGTTCCGGCAATGATGGCTGTCACTGCCGGCTACCAGCGACACGCCCGCGGCCGCCATGGCCGCGACGGTGCGGTCCGACGGGCATGACCACTTTTCGTTGACCTCCATCATCGTGCCCGCGTGGGCCACCCGCTTGGCCAGGTGCGTCAGGAGCAGATCCGGAACCATGGCCTCGTTCAGTCCGATCTTGGGCAGGACGCTGAACAGGTGCGCCAGCAGCGACCGGAAACCGGTACGCAGCGAGTTCGCCGTCGCCTCGCACAGCCGCTCGATCGCCTCGGCCGAGGTCATGCCTCCGGACTCGATCGCCGCTCGTACCTCGGCCGGATGCACGGGGCCGTTTTCGGAGGGGAACTGGTGGTCGGCGATCAGCACTAGGTCGATACCACTCAGGTCTGGTGGGGTGTCGATCTGGCCGGAGGTGTCGAGGATCTTGGCCTCCACGCCCGCCAGGACCCGCAGCCCCGGCTGGTGGCGGTACGCCTCGACGGCGGCGACGAAGTCAGGCACCCAGGCCGTGTCCCGCCGCACGTGATCGACGAGGCACAGCGTGCGGAGCCCGCGGTCCCGGGCCGCCCCGACGTTCTCCGCCAGGGTGCTGGCCCCGTCGGAGAAGGTCGAGTGAACGTGGAAGTCCTCATCTAGGGCGACGCTGTGTTTATTGACGACGCGGTGGTTATCGACGGAGTTCATGCCGGGCTCGTCTCCAGGTTCTCCGGGGTCTTTGGGGCTTTTGGGTTCAGCCCGACGCTGGAGATGTCGGCGGGATCGAGGAAGAGCTCGTCGAGGAAGCGGACCACGGCCCGCTCGCGGAACCCGATCGACGCCGGAAGCGGCCGCCCGAGCAGGGCGGCGAGCGCGAGCCTGGGCATGTCGACACCGCTGGCGATGGTGAGCCCGAGCGTGCCCGGCATCCTCGGGTTCACCTCGAGCAGCGCGGGTGAGCCGTGATGGTCACGTTTGCACTGCACGTTAGCGACGAAGGTAATGCCGGTCGCCTGGGCGACGGCCCGCCCGAACTGCTCGATCTCGGGGTCGTGAACCGTCAGGCCACCCACTGACACACCTGAATCGACCCGGGCCCGAAGGCGCGGGACGGACGCGATCACACGTCCGGCCGCGTCGGCCAGCACGTCGACGGAGTATTCCTCGCCGGGCAGGAACTCCTGGACGATCAGGCTCGGTGAGCGATCGAGCCCGGCCAGTTCCGCGGCGGAGGCCACCGTGATGATGCCGCGCGATCCGCTGCCCTGCCGCGGCTTGACGATGAGGGGATAGGTCCAGGTGGCCGGATCGACAGAAGGCCCGAAAAGCTCGGTGCGAGGGACCTGAACGATCCCGGCGCAGTGCTCGGCCAGCGCGAGCTTGTCGAGGATAACGTCCAGCGCGGCGGCGGGCGCCAGCAGCAGGCCGATGCCGGCGGCCGTGAACGCCTCCCGCGCCCGGGCCAGCGGTTGCAGCTCGGTGTCGACGGTCGGCAGGACCACGTCCACGCCCAGCGCGAGGCACCGGGTCAGCAGGGCATCGGCGAAGCCAGGAGCCGCGCCCGCCGGGATGAGGGTCCGCGCCCGGGCCGGAACCAGGTACAGCCCGGCCGCCCAGGAATCCATGTCCGCGGCGAGGAGCTGCACCGATTCATCGGCGCGCAGCGATTTCATCGCGGCGATCGCGGCGGGACCGCCCGCGCCCGTGACCAGGACACGCAGTACACGTCCCGGACGGCCGGACCCCAGCTGGTCAATCCCCAGCTGGTCAGGCCCCAGCTGGTTAGGCCCCAGCTGGTTAGGCGCCGTCATGGCGTCACGAGCTCATTGCTGCCGGCGGCGCGGGCCGGGAGGGCGGCCGCGCGGTCGCGGATGACCTCGAACGGCTCCGCGTAACTGCCTCCGCAATACCGGGACCAGTAGCGGGCCGTGGAGGTGATCAGCGCGGGTTCGAGGTAATCACGCACGTCGACCTGGGAACCGAACGTGTCGATGGCCTTCAGCTTGCCGTCGATGTGATCATCGATGGTCATGAAGTGGGTCGGCCGGTAGTCGACGGTGGCCGACGGGGACTGGAAGCAGTAGACACGGCCCACCCGCCGGGCGGCGACCATGGCCGCACGGTGGGTGTTGCGATGGTCTTGGTGGACGTCGTGAATGGAGTGCGTGTAGACGATCGTCGGCTGGACTTCCGCGATGACCCGGTCGATGACGCCGATGGTCGGGTTACCCTCCGCAATGAGGGTGTCCTGCAGGTCATCCAGGAACAGCCGGGCACCGATGACCGCGGCGGCCTCCTGCGACTCACGGGCCCGCTGGGCCTGGTCTCCGCCGTGTGCGCCGCGGGAAAGGGTCAAGATCGCCACCGTGTGGCCGGCCGCCTTGTGAGCCAGCAGCGTGCCAGCCGCGCCGATTTCGACGTCATCGGGGTGGGCCCCGATGGCCAGTACCGTCTCCCGGCCCGCGGCCCGCAGGGCCCGGCCGGCCGCGATGAGCTCGGTCGCCTTGTCGACCAGCTCCTGCGCACCGATGGGCTTCTGCAGGAATTCGGCGGCCGCGCTACGCAGCGCCGAGATCGCGTAACTCACCGTCGGGTTCCCGGTGAGCACGGCGACCGGTAGGTCGGGTTCCAGCTTGCGGACCCGCTCCAGGAGTTCGAGCCCCGTCATGCCCGGCATCTCGATATCGGTGATGAGCAGATCCCACTGCTCGGTCTCGATGCATCGCAGCGCGGCGGTCGCCTCGAGCTGGTGAGTGACGTCGAAACCGCCGCGCTTCCGCAGCACCCGCGTCAGGTACCCGCCGAGGGCGGGATCGTCGTCGATCAGCAGTATGCGTCCAGCCTGCTGGTCAGGCACGCTAGCTTCCATGAGGCCCCGTTCACCGCCCTGGACCCTCGCTGACCGTTCCCCTTTATTTGATCAACAATGAGTAGTACGGTGATTCCTATCTGTTACTACCAAGATAGCAGCCTTGCTGGAGGTTAGCCTGCGGCCCGGCGCCAGACGAGTGACTCCCAGGGCCGCAGCTCCAGGTCGGGCAGCGGGCGGAGCGGGGCGCCGGGGAGGTTGGCCAGCACGACCGGGGCGGCGGCCCACCCGCCGTCCAGCGGCAGCGGCGCCTTGACCGCGGCCGAGGAGAAGTTCGCGGCGACCAGCAGTTCGGCCTCGGCCCCGCGGCGGACGAAAGCCCAGATCGCCGGGTGATCGGGAAGCAGGAGTTCGAAGTCGCCGTCGGTGATCACGGAATCGGCGTGGCGCAAGGCGATGAGCTGCCGGTAGTGCTCGAACACCGAGGCGGGGTCGCCGACCTCGGCGGCCGCGTTCACCTTGGTGTAGTCCGGGTTGATGGCGATCCAGGGGGTGCCGGCGGTGAAGCCGGCGCCGGGCGAGGCGTCCCACTGCACCGGGGTACGGCCCTGGTCACGGCTCATCCGGGCCATCGCAAGCAGGAGAGCGGGCAGTTTGGCACCGGCGCGCGCGGCCGCTTCGGCATAGAAGTTGAGTGCCTGGATATCCCGGTAGTCGGCGATGGCGGCGAACGGCGCGTTGGCCATTCCCAGCTCGTCGCCCTGGTATACGTACGGCGTGCCCTGGTGCATGTGCAGGACGGTGGCCAGGGTCTTGGCCGAGGCCACCCGGTGCTCGCCGTCGTCGCCGAACCGCGACAGCGAGCGCGGCTGGTCGTGGTTGCCGAAGTACAGCGAGTTCCAGCCGCGCCCGGCCAGGCCCGCCTGCCAGGCGGCCATCGACGCCTTCAGGTCAGGCAGGTGCAGCGGGCGCAGGTCATACTTGTTCGCGCCGATGTCCAGCTGAACGTGCTCGAACTGGAACACCATGTCGAGCTCGTGTCGTTCGGGGGCGGTGAACAGGACCGCCTGGGGGATGGTGACCCCGGGCATCTCGCCGACGGTGAGCACGTGGGCGTCCCGGCCGGCGAAGACCTCGCGGTACATCTGGAGCAGGAACTCGTGGTTGCGCGGACCGCAGGCGAAGTACTGATCGCCCGGCCCGTACAGCGAGCCGGGCCGGGGCGTGGTGTCTGGCAGGGACGTGTCCTTGCTGATCATGTTGATCACGTCCATCCGGAAGCCGTCCACGCCGCGGTCCAGCCACCACCGCATCATCGCGTAGACGGCCTGGCGGACCTCGGGGTTCTCCCAGTTCAGGTCGGGTTGCTTACGCGAGAAGATATGCAGGTAGTACTGGCCGGTCGCCTCGTGGAAGGTCCAGGTCGGGCCGGAGAAGTGCGACTCCCAGTTGGTCGGCTCCGCGCCGGGCGTGCCGGGCGTCGAACCCGGGCGGGGATCACGCCACCAGTACCAGTCCCGTTTGGGATTGTCCCGGCTGGAGCGAGACTCGATGAACCACGGGTGTTCGTCTGAGGTGTGGTTCACTACCAGGTCCATGACCAGCCGCATGCCGCGGGCGTGCAGGTCGGCGACGAGCTCGTCCAGGTCGGCCAGCGTCCCGAACAGCGGGTCGATGTCGGTGTAATCGCTGATGTCATAGCCGTTGTCGTCCATCGGCGACCGGTAGACAGGGCTCATCCAGATGACGTCGACACCCAGGCGCTGGAGGTAATCCAGGCGGGCCAGCACACCCCGCAGGTCGCCGACGCCGTCCCCGTCGGAGTCCGCGAAGCTTCTCGGATACACCTGGTAGACGACCCATCGCCGCCATCTGCTGTCGCGCTTGATGGTCATGCGTGCCAGTATGACGGCATGGTAGATCCCCGTGCGGGACAGCCCGCTGCCGCTGAAGACCTGGTCGACGTCGCGAAGCTAGTGACCGCCTACTACACCGTGCATCCCGACCCTGGTGATAGCGCGCAGCGGGTGTCGTTCGGCACGTCCGGCCATCGCGGATCGGCCTTCACCGCGACGTTCAACGAGGATCACATCCTGGCCACCACGCAGGCCATCTGCGAGTACCGGGCCAGCCAGGGCATCGACGGACCGCTGTACCTGGGCGCGGACACGCACGCGCTGTCCGAGCCAGCCCGCCTCAGCGCGCTCGAGGTGCTCGCCGCCAACGGGGTGTGGGTCAGCCTCGACGCCCGCGGCGGGTACACGCCGACGCCGGCGGTGTCCCGCGCGATCCTGGCGCACAACGCGTCAGGCCCGGGATCCCGCGCCGACGGGATCGTGGTCACCCCGTCGCACAACCCCCCGCCGGACGGCGGTTTCAAGTACAACCCGCCCGACGGCGGCCCGGCCGGCACCGACATCACCACGCAGATTCAGGACCGGGCGAACGAGCTGCTGGCCGACGGGCTGAAAGGGGTCCGGCGGATACCGTACGCACGGGCGGCCGCGGCGGATACCACCGGCACGTTCGACTTCCTCGGCAGCTACGTGTCGGCGCTGGGACAGGTGGTGGACCTGGCCGTGATCAAGGAGGCCGGGGTGCGCATCGGCGCGGACCCGCTCGGCGGGGCCAGCGTGGCCTACTGGGGCGAGATCGGCGAGCGTTACGGCCTGGACCTGACCGTGGTCAACCCGGACGTGGACGCCACGTTCCGGTTCATGACGCTGGACTGGGACGGCAAGATCCGGATGGACTGCTCGTCGCCGTTCGCCATGGCCAGCCTGATCGCCCGCCAGCACGAGTTCGCGATCGCCACCGGGAACGACACTGACGCCGACCGGCACGGCATCGTCACCCCCGACGGAGGGCTGATGAACCCCAATCACTACCTCGCGGTCGCCATCGACTACCTCTACCGGCACCGGGACGGCTGGCCGGGCGGCGCGGCGGTGGGCAAGACGCTGGTCAGCTCCTCGATGATCGACCGGGTGACCGAGGGCCTGGACCGGGCCCTGCTCGAGGTCCCGGTCGGCTTCAAGTGGTTCGTGCCGGGGCTGCTTGACGGTTCGGTGGCCTTCGGCGGTGAGGAAAGCGCCGGGGCGTCGTTCCTGCAGCGCGACGGCTCGGTCTGGACCACCGATAAGGACGGGATCATCCTCGCCCTGCTCGCCTCCGAGATCACCGCCGTGACCGGGCGCACACCCTCGCAGCTCTACCGCGGCCTGACCGACCGCTACGGGGCGCCCGCCTACGCCCGCATCGACACCGCGGCGACCAGGGAGCAGAAGGCGGCGCTGGCCAAGCTCTCCCCCGCCCAGGTCTCCGCGAGTGAGCTCGCGGGCGAGAAGATCATCGCGGCGCTGACCACCGCGCCGGGCAACGGCGCCCCGATCGGCGGGCTCAAGGTGGTCGCCGCCTCCGGCTGGTTCGCGGCCCGGCCGTCGGGCACCGAAGACGTCTACAAGCTGTACGCCGAGTCGTTCCGCGGCCCGGAGCACCTCGCCGAGATCCAGGAGCAGGCGCGGGAGATCGTCGCTGCCGCCATCGGCTGAGGGTCGCGGGTCAGACCGTGAGGGTGACCCCTTGCCCTTCGCGTGCGGGCAGCGTTTCGTCGTCGAACCAGACGCCGCCCTCGGCGAGGTAGCGGAAATGCAGGGTGGTGCCGGCCTGGACGGTCACCGCGGCGCTCCGGGTCCGGTTGGCGCGCCGCCGCAGCGGGTGCGCGAACGGATTCCAGTCGTTGAAGCTGCCCACCACGGACACGGCGCCGACCGGCTCATCGGCCGGCAGCGCGAAGGTGACACGGATGCTGCCGTCGCGCCCGGGCCTGGTTGCCTTGATCATCTGATCGCTCCACTCCAGTGTTCAATCACCAGTTCGAGCTAATTATCCCCAAAATCGCGGGCGCGGTTGGTGATATTGCCCAGATCGCGCCAGGCGTGTCGTGGTGTGACGGGTTACGTGTCGCAGTGTGGTGGTTACTTATCGTGGTGTGGCGGGTCATCAGCGCAGCCTGCGCAGGAACGGGTCCCGGGGCTGGAAGGGCGCCAGCTTGATCCGGGCGTCCGCGACGACAGCCCGGTCCGGCCGGGCGATGACCGGATCGAGGTCGAGGCCGGCGACCTCGGGCAGGTCGTCGGCGAGCCGGGAGACCCGCAGCAGCAGGTCGCGCAGGGCCGTCAGGTCGGCCGCCGGGCGGCCGCCGCCGGAAAGCAGCCGCGCGGAGCGGGCCGATCGGATCAGCTTGTCCGCGTCGGTGTCGGTCAGCGGCGTGAGCCGGGCCGAGGAGTCCGCGAACACCTCGGACGTTCTTGGGTCGACCCCGCCGAGCCCGAACATCACCAGCGGACCGAAGGTATGGTCGGCGGCCACCCGGACGATCACTTCGACACCGTCCGCTCGTGCCGCGGTCTCGGTGCAGTCGCCTTCGCCGTCCGCGAGCGGTATCCCGTAGCAGCGCAGCAGGTCGGCCGCCTGATGGGGGGCGAGCCAGCCGCCCTGCGGTGCCTGGCCGAGAAACTCGCGGGTGAGCGCGCGGGCCTTCGCCGTCTTGATGTCGGGGAAGTCATGGACCCGGCCGCGCGGCTCGGCCCGCCATGCCCCGTAGGTCGCCGCGCGGGCCAGCGCGGCCACGGCGGCCTCCGGGTAACCGTAGGCGGGCACCTGCCCGCCGGCGGGCCGCGGCAGCAGCCGGACAGATTCTGGCTGGTTGAGCACCACGACGGCCAGCGGGATGCCCACGTCCGCCTGCTGGACGGCCTGGACCAGGTCACCGGTAGCGCCGGTGGGCAGGACGACCGCGATAAGCGCGTCCACCTCCTGGTCGGCCGCGAGCAACTCCAGGCACTGGCGGAAGTCCTCGCCGCACACGGTGGCGGTCATGTCGACGGGGCCGCGGTGGACGGTCAGGCCCCGGTCGGTGCAGGCGTCGGCGGCCAGCAGCCCCGCGCTGCCCACATTGGACACGATCGCGACCGTGCGCCCGGCCGGAACCGGCTGGCTGGCCAGCAGCGCGGTGGCCTCGATCAGCTCGCCGAACCCGCGCGTGGTGATGACCCCGGCCTGCTCGAACAGTGCCTCGCGGCCGAGGCGGAGCGGAGCCGAACCGGTGCCCGGGTGCTGGCCGGCCGGCGAACGGCCGGCCAGCACGGTGAGAACCGGCATGACCGCGCCGACCCGGCGGGCCGTGCGGGCGAACTTGCGCGGATTACCGAACGACTCGATGTACAGCACGGCGACCTTTGTCACCCCGTCGTGCTCCCACCACAGCAGCAGGTCGTTACTTGACACGTCAAGCTTAGGGCCGACCGAGGCGAACGAGGAGATCCCGACGCCGACCTGAGACAGCCGATCCACCAGGGCAAACCCCAGGCCGCCAGACTGCATCACCAGCCCGGCCACCCCGGGCCGCGGCGGACGGGCGGCGAACGTCGCGTTGAGCCCGATGCCGGGCACCGCCACGCCGAAGCCGTCGGGGCCGACCAGCCGCATGCCATGGCGGCGGCATACCGCGAGCAGGGCGGCACAGGCGGCGGCGTCCAGCCCGGAGGTGATCACCACCAGGGACCGCACCCCGCGCTGGCCGCACTGCTCGGCCACCTCGAGCACCGCCCCGGGGGGCACGGCGATCACCGCCAGGTCGGCCGGCTCGGGCAGGTCGAGGACCGAGGCGAGGCACTGCTCGCCGGCGATCTCGTCAGCGTGAGGGTTCACCGGGTACAGGCGGCCGGCGTACCCGCCGGCCGCGATGTTGTCCAGGATGGCCCGGCCCGCGGTTCCCTGGCGCCGGCTCGCGCCGACCACCACCACCGACTCCGGCGCGAACACGTGTCGCAGGCTGGCGGCCTCGGCGCTGCGCTCCCGTTCGGCCACGACGGTCAGGTAGTCATCCAGAGCGGTCCGGGAGTCATCGCCGGGCAGCGGGAAAGTCAGCTCGTAGACGCCGTCGACGAAACGACGCTTCACCGGCAGGCCCGCATCGGCGAAGACGTTCAGCATCGCCCGGTTCTCGGACAGGGTCTGCGCGGTGAACGCCGTGAGCTGCTGTTGCCGGGCCCAGGAGACCAGATGCTCGAGCAGCAAGGTGGCGATGCCGCGGTGGTGCATGTGGTCGGCCACCGCGAACGCGACCTCCGCGGTTCCCGGCTCGGCCGCCTGGACCGCGTAGCTGGCGCAGCCGACCACCTCGCCGCCCGAGGCCGCCAGCAGGGCCACGCTGCCCGGGGTGGGGTAACGGCAGATCCGCCGGGCCTCCACCTCGGCCGCCACCCGGCTGATATTGAAGAAGCGCATGTAGGTGTTATCCGGGGACATCGCCGCGTGCATGGCCTTGACCGCGTCGAAGTCGTCCGGGGTGGCGGCGCGGATCTCGACCGTCGTTCCGTCGGCCAGCAGCGCATACACCTGGTTCGCCTGGTTCGCCTGCTTCGCCGCACTCACTTGTCCAGTCTGCCCGGTGCCTCTGGCAAGAAGAAATCCGGCAGATGACCAGGCGCAAACCGACGGCATCGCGGATGATATTGGATCACGACTGTTGGTAGTAGGCAATCGCGGAAAACCTGCCTCGCACCTTTACGCAGGTAACGGTGACAAGTAGCGTCGGAAGGGTCCATCCGCAGCGTCCCAGTTCCGCGCAATCTAGGAGATCATCAGTGACCGACCAGGAGACGGCGCGTCAGGCCGCGGAGGAAGCCGCGGCGGTGCTCGGTCCCGAAGCCGGGATCCTCGCCTCGGCGGACGCGGCCGGGCTCGGCGAGTCCACCCTCGCGGTGCTGCGGCGGGCCGCGAAGAAGCCCGGCGCCACCACGGCCGCGACGCTGCGCTACTGGACCAGCATCGCGATGGCCGGGCCGGTGGCCACGGCCCGCTGGCTGGGCGTCGACGCGCCGCCGCCGGTCCCCGTCCCGGAGGGCGACAGACGGTTCGCCGACAAGACCTGGACCGATAACCCGGCGTTCTTCGCCGTCCGGCAGGCCCACCTGGCCGCGTCGCGGCTAGTGAACGACGTGCTCGCGGCCGGAGCAGGGAACGCCACCGACGACGCCAAGGCCGCGCTCACCGCCGGTTTCCTCCTCGACGCGATGGCGCCGACGAACTTCCTGCTCACCAACCCGGCCGCGCTCAAGCGGGCGCTGGAGACCGCCGGCGCCAGCCTGGCCGCCGGGGCTGGCCACTTCGCCGACGACCTGCTCAACAACGGCGGCCGGCCGCGCCAGGTGGACACCCGGCCGTTCAAGATCGGTGCGAATCTCGCCGCGACCCCCGGCAAGGTCGTGTTCAAGAACGACCTGATGGAGCTGATCCAGTACGCGCCGCAGACGCCGAAGGTCCGCGCGATCCCGGTCCTGGCCAGCCCGCCGTGGATCAACAAGTACTACGTCATGGACCTCGCGCCCGGCCGCAGCTTCATCGAGTGGGCGGTGCAGCACGAGCGGACGGTCTTCGCGATCTCCTACCGCAATCCGGACGCGTCGATGCGCGGCGTCACCCTGGATGACTACCTCATCCACGGACCGCGGGAAGCGCTCGACGTCATCGGGGACATCACCGGTTCGCCCAAGATCGACATCACCGGGCTGTGCCTCGGCGGGGCGCTGACCGCGATGCTGACCGCCTACCTGGCCGAGAAGGGCGACGACAGGATCG
Source organism: Actinomycetota bacterium (assembly GCA_003168295.1). The sequence goes on along the minus strand of PMST01000664.1, from coordinate 13,479 downwards.
GCTCGGTCACGCTGCTCAACACCCTGCTCGACTACAGCGAGCCGGGAGTCCTCGGCACCTTCACCGACGAGAAGACCGTGGCCCGGCTGGAACAGAAGATGGCCGCCGCGGGCGTCCTGGAGGGCGGCCAGATGGCCGGCACCTTCGACATCTTGCGGGCCAACGACCTGATCTTCAACTACGTGGTATCGAACTGGCTGATGGGCCAGGACCCGCCCGCGTTCGACATCCTGGCCTGGAACGGCGACAACACCCGCATGCCGGCCGCCATGCACTCGTTCTACCTGCGCTCCTTGTACATGCGCAACGAACTGGCCCTAGGCGAGCTCGAACTGGCCGGCCAGAAGCTGTCGCTGTCCACCGTAACGAACGACACCTACGTGGTGGGCGCGATCAACGACCACATCGTGCCGTGGCACGGGTCCTACAAGACCGGCGGGCTCTTGGGCGGCACCGTCCGCTACGTGCTGTCGAGCGGCGGGCATATCGCCGGGATCGTCAACCCGCCCGGCCCGAAGGCCTGGTACGAGGCGGCCGAGTACGCCGGCGCCGACCCCGAAACGTGGCGCCGTGAGAACAGCAAGCACAAGGGCTCGTGGTGGGAGGACTGGACCGCGTGGTCCGAGTCGCGGGCGGGCGCGCTGGTCAAGCCGCCCCCGATGGGCAGCAAGCAGAACCGCGCCATCGCCGATGCTCCCGGTGACTACGTGTTCGGCTGATTTCAGCCTGTCGCGGACAGGAGGTTTAACTGATGGCTGACATGAACGGGCAGGTAGCCCTGGTGACCGGAGGAATCCGGGGTATCGGGCTGGCCATCTCAGAACGGCTGATGAACCGCGGCATCACGGTCGCGGCCGGCTACTCAAGCAACCACGATGATGCCCGGCTGTTCGCCGACAAGCACGCCGATCATGGCGTGACCGTCCACCAGGGCAACATCGGCCGCAACGAGGACTGCGTGCGGGTCATCGACGAGGTCATCGATCAGCACGGGCACCTCGACATCCTGGTCAACAACGCCGGCATCACGGTGGACAAGACGGTGCGGAAGATGACCCCGGCCGAGTGGGACCATGTCATCCACGTCAACCTGTCGGGCGCGTTCTACCTGTCCCGCGCGGTCTTGCAGCACATGCTCGACCGCGGCTACGGGCGGATCGTCAACATCTCCTCGGTCATCGGCTCAGCCGGCGGGTTCGGCCAGGCCAACTACGCGGCCGCCAAGTCCGGCATGTTCGGGCTGACCATGAGCCTGGCCCTGGAGACCGCGAGCAAGGGAATCACCGTCAACACGGTCACGCCCGGGTTCATCACCACCGAGATGACCGCGGCCATCCCCGCGGACGCGATGGAGAAGATCGTCAGCCGGATCCCGGTGGGCCGGCTCGGCGACCCGAACGAGGTCGCGCGCGTGGTGGAGTTCCTGGCCGACCCCGAATCGGGGTACATCACCGGCCAGGTCTACCCGGTTAACGGCGGCCTGTACATGTAGGGCATCCAGCGCTAGGCATCCGGCGGGCCGGCGGCGGGGATCGCGACGGCCACGCCGGCCAGCAGGCCGCCGTCCACCCGGATGTCCTCCCCGGTGACGAAGCTGGCCCGGGGGCTGGCCAGGAAGGCGACCAGCTCGGCGACTTCGCCGGGCTGCGCCACCCGGCCGAGGGGGTGGGAGCGCCCCCAGTCGTCAATGGTGCGCTGCGTCCCCGGCTCGCTGCCGTCGCTGAAGAGCCGGGCCGAGGCGCGCAGCATGGGAGTGTCGACCGAACCCGGGCAGACCGTGTTCACTCGCACCCCGTGCGGAGCTTCGTCGATGGCCATCGCCCTGACCATGGCGTTGAGCGCTCCCTTGGTCGCCGAGTAGGCCACCACCCGGCCCTGGGCCACGTACGACTGGACCGAGGAGACCACTACCACCGATCCGGAGGAACTGCGTCGCAGCTCGGGCAGCGCGGCCTTGGCGGCCAGGAAGACGCCCTTGACGTTGACCGCGAAGACCTCATCCCAGGTGGCTTCGTCGGTTTCGGTGACCGTGCCGTACCGCTGGATCCCGGCGCAGGTTACCAGGGTGTCAAGCGAGCCGAACGCCTCGACCGCGACCCGCACCGCCGCCACCATCGCCGCGCCGTCGCGGACGTCCGCGACGGCCGCCACGGCGGCGCCGCCCGCCGCGTTGATCGCCGCCGCGACCGCTGCTGCCTCGCCGGCGTCAGCCGAGCTCACCGCGACACGGGCGCCCCGAGACGCGAGCAACTCGGCGACGGCCCGGCCGATGCCGCTCGACCCGCCGGTTACCAGGGCCACGCTGCCGTTGTGCTCGTTCACCTGTTGTGTTCCTTTCGTGGAGGGATTACGGTCCGATCAGCACGTTCGCCTGCTCGAGGAGCTGCCCAAGTGTCACCTATCAACCGCCAGGTGCGGCTGGCGGCCCGCCCGTCCGGGTTGCCTAAGCCTGATGACTGGGAGTTCACCAGCGAAACTGTGCCTGAGCCGGGCGCCGGGCAGTTCGTGGTGGAGATCTCGCACCTGTCCATCGATCCGGCGATGCGCGGATGGATGAACGCCGGCGCCTCCTACATCCCGCCGGTCGAGGTCGGCGCGGTCATGCGGGCCGGGGCGGTCGGCCTGGTCACCGCGTCTGAGCATCCGGGTTTCGCCGTGGGCGACTACGTCTACGGCGCCTTCGGGGTTCAGGAATACGCCCGGTCGGACGGCCGGGGCGTCATCAAGATCGACACCTCGCTGGCCGGGCCGGCGACGTACCTGGGAACGCTGGGGATGACCGGCTTGACCGCCTACTTCGGCCTGCTGGACGTCGGCCGGATCCAGCCGGGAGACACGGTGGTGATCTCCGGCGCCGCCGGCGCGGTGGGCAGCGTGGCCGGCCAGATCGCCAAGATCAAGGGCTGCCGGGTCATCGGCATCGCGGGCGGGGCCGATAAGTGCCGGGCGGTGACGCAGGAGTTCGGCTTCGACGCGGCGATCGACTACCGGACGCAGGACGTGCGGAAAGCGTTGCGCGAGCACGCGCCGGGCGGCGTCGACGTCTACTTCGACAACGTGGGCGGCGAGATCCTGGACGCCGTCCTGACCCGGCTGGCCCGCGGAGCCAGGATCGTCATCTGCGGCGCGGTCTCGCAGTACAACGAGACCCGTGTCAAGGGCCCGGCCAACTACCTGATGCTGCTGGTGGCGCGCGCCACCATGGCCGGCATGGTGGTCTTCGACTACGAGGACAGGTATCCGGAGGCGATCGCCGAGCTGGCCGGCTGGCTCCAGGCGGGGCAGCTTGTCTCGCGCGAGCACGTGGTCCGCGGCACCGTCGGCGACTTCCACGACGTGCTGCTCATGCTCTTCGACGGGGCGAACACCGGAAAGCTGGTCCTCGCTCTGGAGAAGAGCTGAGGTCAAGCCCGCGAAGCAGGGCCTCGATCAGGGTGATCGCGCGGTCGATGTCGGGAGCGCGGTCGATGTCGGGAGCACGGGCGGCGATCACGTCGGCGTACAGGAACCCCTCGCTGAGGCGCACGATCGCGTAGGCCAGCGTCGGGGTGTCTATGCTCGCGTCGAAGGAGCCGCGGCGGCGTTCAAGATCGAGGAGGCTTTCCAGCGCGCCGGCGGTACCCGCGTGCACCGCGCTGCCGGTCCCGGTCAGGAGGCGCAGCGCGGTTTCCGGATCTGACTCCAGGAACGCCCGGAGCGGACGGTCGGTGCTGATGCCGCACAGCACTCCTGCGATCACGGCGATGAGCCGCGCCGTCCCGGCCAGTCCGGTGCTGGCCCGCACCTGATCGTCGAGGAGCCGGCGGGCCCGCCACCAGAGCAGCTCGTCCAGCAGCCGCTCCCGGTTGCCGGCCCGCCGGTACAACGTCGCGCGGGCCACGCCGAGCCGCCGGGCCAGAGACCGCATGTCGAGCCGCTGTCCCGCCACGAAGGCATCGACCGCCGCCGCGAAGATCTCGGCCGGGACCTGGCCCGGCACCGCGGTTCCCTCGGGGAGGACCGCGCGGGCGTCTGCGTCGCTGTCACCTGAGGCCTTGCTGGATGCCTGCGGGACTGATCTCATCAGCCAGCGGCGCCGGTGTCTGCGGCGCGGGTAGCGGCGGTGCGTTCGGAGGCCGCCTTCACCAGTGAGCCGAGCTCATCGACCAGGTAGCCGGCCAGGACATCGATATCGGGGACGAGCTCGCGGCAGCTGACCAGCCCGAAGTGCAGCTGGCCGAGGTAGCCCACCAGGGTGATGTTCAGGCCCTGGCCGTCGGTGACCACCGACACCGGGTAGTGGGCGATGAGCTTGGCTCCGGCGAGATACACCGGCACGTTCGGGCCGGGGACATTCGAGATCGTGATGTTGAACGGAGGCAGCCGGTGCAGCAGGCCGGTGGCGAAGACCACCCGGGCGGCCCGGGCCGTCAGGGCCGGCGGGGCGAAGTCGCTGATCTGATCCACCAGGCCCTGCGGGATCGCCGCCTGCTGGGCCTTCGCGGCTTCGGTCGCGGCGTGCACGATCTCCAGCCGGAGGCCGGGATCGCTGACGGTCGTGGGCAGTGTGGCCAGCATCGCCGACACCTTGTTGCCCAGCGCCCCGGCGGCGGCCGGGTCACGCACCGACACCGGGATCATCGCGACCAGCGGCTGGTCCGGCAGCGCGTCATGATCAGCGAGCCATCGCCGCAGGGCACCCGCGCACATCGCCATCACGACATCGTTGACCGAGACACCGAAGACCTTCTTCACCGCCTTGACGGTGTCCAGGTCGACGCTGCGGAACGCGACCCGGCGATGCGCCGTGATCGGCTTGTTGAACGGGGTCGCGGGGGCGCGCCCCGGGCTGGTGGCGATGATCCCGCCGTCGCCGCGGTTCAGCCCGAGCATGTTGCCGACCAGCGTGTTCACCGCCGGAGCCAGGGTCGGCAGGACCCGGACCAGCTCGTTGGTGATGCGCACGGTCTGGACCGGGCGCCAGGCCAGCTTCGCGGCCGCGACCGCCGCCAGCGCCGGCAGGCCCGGCGGCTTGGCGGGCGCGAACGGCTCGACGGCGGGCAGGTCACGGCCGGCCGGGGTGAGATCAAGCAGAACGGTCAGTAGCTCGGTGCCGGACGCACCATCGATCGCGGCGTGGTGGATCTTGGTGTAGACCGCGGCGCGCCTCCTGGCCAGCCCGGTGATCAGGTAGATCTCCCACAGCGGCCGGCTGCGGTCCAGCGGCCGGGCGTGCAGCCGGCTCACCTGTTCGGTCAGCTGCGCGTCCGATCCCGGCCGCGGCAGCGCGACCTCGCGGACGTGGTACTCGATGTCGAAGTCCGCATCGTCGATCCAGTAGGGCTGATCCAGCCCGAGCGGTACCTGCAGCAGCTTGCGGCGCAGCACGGGCACGAGCGGGATCCGCTCCGCCAGCACCTGGGTCAGCCGGGCCAGGGTCAGCGGCTTAGGTGCGCCGGCCCGGTCCAGCACGCACAAGCCCCCGACGTGGCCGGTGGTGGTGGCCGTCTCAAGGGCGAGGAAGGAGGCATCCAGTCCGGTGAGTTGCTGCATCCTGATGCTCCTGTGCGTGCGTGTCGGTGCCGTTCGGTCATTCAGTCGTTCAGGTAAAGTGCCGGTCCAGCCAGTCGGTGAGCACGCCGAGGACCTGACCGGGCACTTCGAGCTGGGGCGTATGCCCGACCCCGGCGAGGATAGCGCTGTCCCAGCCGGAATTGCGGGCCGCGGCCTGGCGGACCGCCGCCACCGGCACCAGCCGGTCGGCGGTACCGCCGATGAGCAGCACCGGGACCCGCGCCGCGGCCATCGTCGCGAAGTAGCGGCGCGAGCGGCCGACCACCCGCATCAGGGACCTGGCCGCCGCCAGGAGCGATTCGTCGCGGTGCGCGGCCGCCTCACGCTCGGCGGCCAGCGCGATCGCCGCCGTGACCATCGCGGGATCGGCCCGGGACGGGTCGGCGAAGCAGAGGTCGATGACGCGCTGGACAGCTAGCTGCGGTGTCTGGCGTGACTGGGCCCGCTTGAGGTAGAGCTCGCCGAGGCCGGGGATGGAGTACAACAGGAACTGGCTGGCTACCTGCCGGTCGGGCCTTTGCCGGGGCAGCGGCAGGGCGGGATCGATCAGCACAAGCCCGGCGACGGTGTCCGGGGCCGCGGCTGTCTGGAGCAGGGATATCAGCCCGCCCATGGAGTTGCCGACCAGGATCACCGGTGTCCCGGTGACCTCGCGGACGAACCGGTCGAGCAGCCGGGTGTTGTCCTGCACGGTGGAGTTGCCGCGCGTGCCCGGGGTCATGCCGAACCCGTGCAGGTCCAGCGCGACCGCGCGGCCGCGCGCCGCTAGCTGCGGTCCGATCAGGCACCAGTTCAGGTNNAGTTCAGGTGCGAGCCGCCCAGCCCGTGCACGAAGACGACCGGCGGGCCTTCCGGTGCGGTCGCTTCAGGCGAGGTTGGGAGCGGGTTTGGGCCGAACTCGATCCAGTGCACCGGGCCGTCGAGCGGGGTGAGGTAGCCGCGCGCGCCCCACGGGGCCGCGAACTCCCAGGGCGCGCGGGTCGTCCCGGCCGGGCCCGGCGGGTCCGGGCCGGTCATCGGCGGCCGGGGTAGAGCGGCCGCAGCAGCGGCGGCGGGCGGAACGGGGCACGCTGGCCGGGCGGGGCCGCGAGCCGGTCGGCGACCAGCCACAGCGTGGCCGGGTCGACGCCGAAGCCAAGATGGCTGCAGCGCACCTCGACGTTCTGGTGCAGCGCTGTCTCGGGCTCGATGCACGTGCGCCAGGACACGATGCCGTCCCAGCGCGAGTACACCGACGTGGACGGGGTGCTGATGGGCTTGGCGATCTGCCTTCTGACCCGGTGGGCGGCGGGCGCGTGCAGGTGGCTGAGGCGCTGATAGGGAAACTCGGCATGGCTCTGCCGCGGGTTGGTCTGGGCGAAGGGGCTGCCGAGGGTAATGACCTGGCGGACCAGGTCGGGATGGTCGCGCGCCATCTCCCTGGCGTAGATGCCGCCCAGGCTCCAGCCCACGAGCGATACCGGCCGGCCCGTCCGCTCGGCGTGCGCCATGAGCGATCGCGGCAGCCCGTCGAGCACCGCGTTGGTCGGCCCGCGATTGCGGCCAAGCTCCCAGCCGCGCACCTGGTAGCCGAGCAAGCGCAGGAACTGGCGCAGCACGGCCGTGCTGGTGTCGGAGGCCAGCAGCCCCGGCCACACCAGCACCCCGTGACCGTCGCCCCGCGGAGCGGTAGCCAGCCAGGGTGCCGCCAGTGCGTGAGCCGCCAGGTCAGCCAGCCCGCGGATGGGCTCGGTCAGCAGCAAGCCCACGCCCGGTCCGGCCGGGCGACTGGCGGCATCCCCGGCGCCAGCCCCATAGCCGGCGTCGGCGGCCGGTTCCCGGATGAGGTACACCATCGTCCCCTCGGCTCGCTTGGCTTGCTTCGCCGTGGAGGCCTAGGCAAGGGAGTGATACACACTCACTGTATGTCTCACTAACCAATATTGCCCCACGAGCGGTGCGGCAAAACGGGACGGGAGGTGCCTAGGCTGGGGACGTGAGCGACAAACCGCCCGCCGCGGCCCAGGCCCGGATGGCGGCCATCCGGGCCAGCGGCACGTGGGGGTCCGCGTTGACCGCGGACGAGTTCGCCGCCATCCGCGGCGCCGGCTTCGAACCCGTCGGCCAGGTGTTCGGCGCGGCCGTCTACAGCGTCGGGTACACCGGGTACAGCTGCCCCGGGACCTGGAGATCCGACGGTGACCAGATGCCACCAGAGCCGGCCACCCAGGTGTCCGGGCGGAATGGCCCGGGCTCTTTCGGCCCGCTGGTGCAGGCCAGGTACCAGGCCCGGCACGCCGCCATCGACCGGATGACCGCCGAGTGCGCCGAGCTTGGCGGGCACGGAGTGGTGGGCGTCCGGCTGTCGCGGGGGCCGTTCCCCCTCGGCGGGGCGCGGTTCCAGGCCGTCGGCACCGCGGTCCGCGCGCCGGGCCCCGCGCCCGGGCCACCGGTGCCTTTCACCTGCGATCTGTCCGGTCAGGATTTCGCCAAGCTGATCGTGGCGGGCTGGGTTCCCGCCGGGCTGGTGCTCGGCATCTCGATCGGGTCGCGCCACGACGACCGGGATACCGCCCGCCGGACTCACCGGTGGTCGGGCAACGCCGAGGTGGCCGGCTGGACCGAGCTCGTCGGCGAGTCGCGGCAAGACGCCCGGCGCCAGCTGGAACGTGAGGTCGCGCGATTCGGCGCCGAGGGCGTGGTGATCGCGTCGCTGCAGATGCGGGTGAGCGAACGGGACTGCCCGGCCGGCGTGGGGCGCCGCGACCATATCGTGGAGTCAACCGTTATCGGCACCGCCATCACCAGGTTCTGCTGCGGTGACAAGCGTCAGGCCGGGCCCGCCCTGGCCATCATGTCGCTCGACCCGCAACGGCGCCAGGCGGCCAGAATCCGGATATAGGCCGGGCGCCCATCCGGCTCGATGAGCGGGTTCCGGTGACTCGGGGTGTTACCACGCCCCGTTCAGAATTACTTTTCAAAAGAAAGGGGCGGGCCGGAAAACTGGTGCGTTCCCGAGCCCACCTCGAAAACCGCCTCCTGGATTCCGGCGGCCCCGGGAAAAGCCGCGAGGCCGGCCGGCGGCGGCCGCCGGCGTCGCGCACCCGGGCGGCGTCGGCACTGGGGATCCGCACGCTGGCGGTCACGTTCGGCGGGATTTCGGCGTCGAAGGTGAACCGGCCGCCGGTACGCCCCCAGCGGGTGCGGATAGGCCCGCGGACCGATGGGTAAGAGCCCGAAGCCCAGCTGAGCTGGCCACCGGGATGCGGGCGCAGCACCAGCCGACTGAAACCGGCCGATCCCGCCTCGGGCTCGATGCCGAGGACGAAACGGTAGAGCCATTCCCTCGGACTCCCGCATCCGGCGGCGGGCGAACCAGAGGCAGATCGAGAGCACGAACAGGTGGGCGAACACGATGCGGATGCCGAGAACGCCGAGCGATGACATGGCCAGGCTGAGCAGCAGAACGATCACGGGTCCGCAGTACCAGAGGACCTGGGCGACACCGCTATGCCTGCCGCGGGCGCCGTCCGGCGCCAGTTCGGCGATCAGGGTCCAGGAGGCGGGGACGTCGGCGCCGACCGCCAGGCCCGCGATCAGTTGGCGGACCAGGAGCATCCACGACGCCGAGGAGAAGATGATGATGAAGAGCAGCCCGAACGCGTAGAGCAGCATGTCCCACTGATAGATCTTCTTGCGGCCGAACTTGTCGCAGAGCCGTCCGCCGACCAGCGCGCCGATGCCGGCGGAGATCGCGTTGGAGCTGATCGCCTCGATCAGCCCGACGGTGGACGAGCTGAGATGGAACATGGCCGTCCACAGCGTGAGGCCGGCCGCCCCGGCCACGATGGACCCGGCGTCAATGTAGTTGGCCAGGCCCGCCAGGATCGTGTTCTTCCAGTGGGCCCGATCATCCAGGCCTGGGTCTTGCCGTCCTTGCTCGGTGTGGTCCATGCCGCGCCGTCCCTTGCTTCTAAGCCGAACCTTTCCTGATCAGCCAGCGCGGGAGGGTCACACCACCCGGCGCTGACGTTACATAGATCACTCCGCTCCCCGGTTTCGGCGCTTGAAGCGCTTCATTTCCGTCAGATTGCGATCCGGCCCTCGCTCTGGGCCGCACCGGGCCCGGCCTGGCCTGCGCCGGCCGCTGTCTTAGGCTGCCGGTATGGGAGAGGTCAAGGTGGGCACGGCGGGATGGACCGACCCGACGCTGATTGCCTCCGGGTGGTACCCGCCCGAGGCCAGCACGCCGGAGAAACGGCTGCGGTTCTACGCCCGCCAGTTCCCGCTGGTGGAGGTCGACGCCACCTACTACGCGCTGCCCGCCGAGCAGACCGCCAAGGCCTGGGCGGAACGGACGCCGGAGGAGTTCACGTTCAACATCAAGGCGTTCAGCCTGTTCACCCAACACCCCACCCCCGTCAAGGCGCTCCCCGCCGACCTGCGCGAGGCCGCGGGCCAAACCGGGAAGGCCCGGGTGTACCTCAAGGACGTCGACCCGGCGCTCGCCGATCAGGCCTGGGACCGGTTCCTGGCCGCCCTGCAGCCGCTGCGCGACGCCGGGAAGCTCGGCGCGATCTTGCTGCAGTTCCCGCCCTGGTTCCCGATCTCCCGCGCCAACAAGGACTACATCCTGGCCTGCGCGAGCAGAGCCGCGCCCACGCGGGTGTGCGTGGAGTTCCGCAACCGTACCTGGATGACCGAGGACAACCAGGAAGAGACCCTGGGCTTCCTGGCCAGCCACCGGCTGCCTTACGTATGCGTGGACATGCCGCAGGGCTATCCCAGTTCCATCCCGCCGGTGCTGGCGGCCACCAGCGACCTGGCCGTGGTCCGTATGCACGGCCACTCAGATAAATGGGCCAGCAAGGACATCCACGAACGGTTCGGCTACCGCTACAGTCCCGCTGAGCTGGAGGAATGGTCACACAGGATCGGGAACCTGGCGGCCGACGCCGAGGTCACCGACGTCTTGTTCAACAACTGCTACAGCAACTACGCCCACGTCAACGCCCAGCAGCTTTCCGCCCTGATCAGCACCTGAAACGTGCGGCGCGGGGCCGCTCCGGGTCGGTCTGGGTCGCTCCGGGCCGCTCCGGTGCGGAGCAGGCCGGGAGGGCATCTACATAAGCACATGATATAAATATCTTATGGAAATTTCCGCCGGCTCGGACGTGCGCCCTGCTGGCGATGCGTCCGGTGCTCGGTCCGAGCGCACCCTCGCCGTGGAAGTCGCGGCCAGGATCGAGCGCCTCCTTGGGCTATTCCGGTCACTGAGCCCGCCGAGCGGGCTGTCGCTCACGGCAGCCGCGACGCTCGCCACCCTGGAGCGGTCCGGTCCCAGCCGCCTCACCTCGCTGGCCGTCAAGGAGGGCGTGACCCAGCCGGCGATGACGCAGCTGATCGCCCGCCTGCAGGAGTCCGGTCTCGTCAGCCGGACCGCTGACCCCGCCGACGGGCGGGTGGTCCAGGTCCGGCTGACCGACGAGGGCCGGGCGATACTGGCCCGCCGCCGGGCGGTGCGGGCCGAACGGCTCGCGGAGATCCTGGCCAGGTTGAGCCCGGAGGAGCAGGCCGCGCTCGGCGCGGCGCTGCCGGCCATCGACGCGTTGGCCAACGTCCAGCTGGCCCCATCCCTCACGAAAGAGAGCATCCGATGAGCGGCACCCACGCAGGCTCGGTCGCGAGCCCGTTCAGGCAGCCCAAAGCCGTCTTCGCCGTCGCGCTGGCCTGCGTCGTGTCGTTCATGGGCATTGGCCTGGTGGACCCGATCCTGCCGGCCATCTCCCACCAGCTGCACGCCTCGCCGAGCGAGGTGACGCTGCTGTTCACCAGCTACCTGGTCGTCACCGCGGTGGCGATGCTGATCACGAACTGGGTCTCCAGCCGGCTGGGGGCCAAGAAGACGCTGATCGCGGGCCTGATCCTGATCGTGGTGTTCANNACGCGCTGTTCATCGCCACCTCCCTGGCGGTCATCGTCGCCTCGGCCAGCGGCGGCTTCGCCGGCGCCATCGTGCTCTACGAAACATCGCTCGGCGTCGGCATCGCCATCGGGCCGCTGCTGGGCGGCACCCTGGGCGAGATCAGCTGGCGGGGCCCGTTCTTCGGGGTATCCGTCCTGATGACCATCGCGCTGATCGCCACCGTCGTTCTGGTCGAGCCCACGCCGAAACCCGCCCACAAGACCAGCCTGTCCGCGCCGCTGCGCGCGCTGCGCCACCGCGGCCTGCTGACCATGTCGCTGACCGCGCTCTGCTACAACTGGGGGTTCTTCACCGTCCTGGGGTACGCGCCGTTCCCGATGAACCTCAGCCCGATCAAGCTGGGGCTGGTCTTCACCGGCTGGGGCATCTTCGTCGCCCTGTTCGCCGTCTTCGGCGCGCCCCGGCTGCAGGCCACCTTCGGCATCGCCAAGACCATGTACGCCAACCTCGCGGCCTTCGCCGTCGTGGTCCTGATCATCGCCACCTGGACGACTGACCGGGCGGTGCTGATCCCGGCCGTGATCGTGTCCGGGATCTTCATCGGGGTCAACAACACCATCACCACCCAGGCCGTGATGACAGTCTCCCCGGTGGAGAAGCCGGTGGCCTCGGCGGCCTACAGCTTCGTCCGGTTCATCGGCGGCGGCCTCGCGCCTTACGCGGCCGGCCGGCTGGTCCTGGCCACCAACATCCACGTCCCGTTCTATATCGCCGCGGGCGCCATCGCCCTCGGGATCGTGGTCCTGTCCACCGCCCATGGCCTGCTCACCGAGGCCGAACGAGTCCAGGCCGAACAGGTCAGCGCCACGGTGCCGGCCAGCGCAACCGGGCCAGCTAACGGAACCGGGCCAGCTAACGGAACCGGGTCGGGCGTACCTGTGGTCGCGCTGGTGCCGGTGGCGGGCAACGCGGTGACCCGGGCGGCCGGCGCGAGGGTGATCCTCGCCGCCATAGACAGCTCGCCCGCCGCCACCCTGGTCACGCAGGCCGCGGGCAGGCTGGCGGCGCGCGGCGCCGGCGTGGTCCACCTAGTGCACACCCAGGAGGACGTCACCGGAGGTGACGCGGGTACCGACGGCGAGAGCCTGGAGGCGGCCCGGGCCGTGGTCAGGGACCACCTAGACCAGCTGGCCGCCCGCCACGTCCCGGCCGAGGGCCAGATCCTGCTGCACGCCCCCGACCACGGCACCGCGGGCCGGATGGTCGCCGAATACGCCAACACCATCGGGGCCAGCACGATCGTCATCGGCGCGTCCACCCACGGCGGGCTGTCCGCCCTGATGGACGGCAGCGCCAGCCGTGAGCTGTGGCGGCACACCCGCAGCAACGTCCTGATCGTCAACCCGGATGCGCCGGGCACAGGGCAGGACAGCGCGGCCGACGCCGAGCCGGCCACTCAGGGCGCCTGAACCACGCGGGTCAGGGGAATCGCGGGTCAGCCGTGGCCGGGTTCCTCGGCGGCGAGGAGATCGCGGTCCCGCTGCACCGTCGCGCGCAGTTCCACGGCCAGGTTCTCGAAGGCGGGCAGCGCCGCGACCAGAGCGGCCTCCTGGTCAGCGGGCAGGCCCGCGACGCATTCGGAAATGACCGCGCTTCTTTGCGCGGAGATCCTTTCGTGCCTGCGCTTGCCTTCAGGTGTCGCCTCGACCCGGGCCGCGCGGAAATCGTCGGGGTCGCGCAGCCGCTTTATCAGGCCGAAAGAATCGAGCTTGCCGATTACCCGGGAAAGCATCGTCGGATTGAGGCCCTCGAGTTCGGTGAGTTCGGCCAGGCTCAGCGGCCCGCGGCCGACCGTTATGCCGAGCACGGACGCCTGGGTCGGAGTNNGATGACCGTGTCATTATCCATACGCGCGCCGCGCCCTTCATGCTGATCCGAACCCGGCTCCCCAATTGCCTGGCGGCCTGAAGTATACGTGCGGCGTCTGTCATGAAACCCTGCCCTGAAGGGCGAGGCTTGTT
>PMST01000281.1 GCA_003168295.1 Actinomycetota bacterium | reverse complement strand
AGCGGGAAGATGTCGTTGGGCGACGCGCCGGAGACCTCGGCGACGGTCACCGTGCCGCCGCGCTCCGGCTGCCCCTTGACGGCGCTGCCCGCGCCGACCTTCACGGTCGTGCCGCCGCACGCCGCGACGGCGGTCGCCAGGGCCAGCGCCGTCACCGTCATGGCCAGTGAATACCTGATGCGCACGTTGCCTGCTCCCGTCCTGACCCGCGGTCCGCGGTCGCGCCGCGGACTCACCGAACGACCTTCAGAGCCCGAGCTCCCCGGACGGCAGCCAGGCCGGTAAACCCTGCAAACCGGTAAATCGAGCGATATGGTACGAGATTTAACCAAATGTGTCACGGTCTAGGGCTCTGATGATCAACAGCGGCCAAGCCGTGACGATGTCGTGACTCGCCCGGTCAGCACCCGCATGCGCCCTCGACCGCCGCGACGGCGAGCCGGCCGAGCGAGGGCAGGTCGTATCCGCCCTCCTGCACCAGCACGGCCGGCCCGAGCGCCGCGATCCGCCGGCCCGCGGCGAAGTACCCGGCCTCGGTGACCCGCAGCGGGCTCTCCGGGTCGGCGGCGGCCGCGTCCAGCCCGAGGGACACCACCACGGCGTCGGGCGCGATTGTGCTCACCTCTCCGCACAGCAGGTCGAGGGCGGCGAGCCAGTCGTCGTCCCCGGCGCCGGGGGCCAACGGCAGGTTGCGGTTGAAGCCGGCGCCCGCTGCCGACCCGCGCTCGCTCGCGTACCCGGCGTAGTGCGGGAACCAGCCCGCCCCGGGGTCCACGTGCAGCGAGCCGTACCAGACATCGGCGCGGTCGTAGAAGATCATCTGCGTGCCGTTGCCGTGGTGCGCGTCGATGTCGATGACCGCCACTTTTTGCGCGCCCGCGGCGCGCAGCGCCTGCGCCGCGATCGCGGCGTTGTTCAGGTAGCAGGAGCCGCCGTAGGCATCTCTCGTCGCGTGATGGCCCGGCGGCCGGCACAGCGCGTAGGCCAGCCGGTGACCTTCCCGGATGAGTTCAGCGGCGGTCAGCGCGGCGTCCGCGGCGCCCCTGATCGCCTCCCAGCTGCCCGGGCCAACCAGCGTCATCGTGTCGTAGCAGAACCGGCCGGCCCGGCCGTGCACGGCCGGCGGCGAGCGCATCGGCAGCCCGGCGAGCATCCCGGGGGTCGGGAACACGTAGGGAACCACGCGGTCCCGGCCGTAGGTGCCCGGCAGGCCCGCCGCCTCCCACTCGCGCCAGATGCTGGCCAGGTGGTCAAGCAGCAGCGGGTCGTGCACGGCGCGGAGGATCTCGTCGCTATGCCGGTTTGCGGGAACGATCGGGGCGCCCGCGGCCGCCAGCGCGTCCCGCAGGACCAGGGCCCGGGCCGGGACTTCGGTGCCCGGATCCCGGACGCCGAGCCATACCTCGCCGTCGGGCTCGTGCCGAAGGCAATCCTCACTCCATACCACCGGGACCTGCAGGAGAATCCGCATCCTCCGGGTTACCATCGCGGGATGCCCCGTGTCACCGATCTTGGCATCACCATCGGACTGCTGCCATCCGGCCCGTCCGGCTCGGTGCTGGACGTGCCCGGGGCCGGGCTCGGCCATGCGACCGTCTGGCGAGACGAGCCGCCGCCGCCGGCCGGGCGCGGCATCGCCCGCACCGGTGTCACCGTGCTGGACCCGGGCGGTGACCTGTTCACCGCGCCGGTGCCCGCGGGCGCCGCCATGCTCAACGGCGCGGGTGAGTGCACCGGGCTGCTGACCATCCGGGAATGGGGGCTCGCCGAGACCCCTGTCTTCCTGACCTCGACCATGCAGGTCGGCCGGGTTTATGACGCCGCGTGTGAGCTGCTCATCGAGGAGCAGCCCGCGATCGGCATCGACGACGTGATCATCCCGGTCGTCGCGGAGTGCGACGACAGNNGCCGGGACCGGGATGACCTGCCTGGGCTACAAGGGCGGCATCGGCACCGCCTCTCGCGTGCTGCCCGACGGGCACACCGTGGGAGTGGTCACGCTGACCAACTTCGGGGACCGGGAGCGGCTCACCGTGGCGGGTACGCCGGCCGGCCGGCTGCTGCCCGCCCCGCCGCCGGGCACCGGACGCCCGAGGCCCGCCGGCTCGTGCATCGTCATCGCGCTCACCGACGGGCCGCTCGACGCGGCCGGGTGCGGCCGACTGGCCCGCCGGGCCGGGCTCGGCCTAGCCAGGACCGGGAGTACGGCTCACCACGGCAGCGGCGAGATCTTCCTGGCGCTGGCCACCGGGTTGCGCGCGCCGCGGGGCCGCGCGCTGGGAGCGCCGGTCACCGGCCGCGCGCTCGACGGCTACTTCGCCGCCGTGGTGGAGGCGACCGAGGAGGCCGTGCTCAACAGCCTGCTGCAGGCGGAGACGGTCAGCGGCCGCGACGGCCACACCTCCTTCCGGCTGCCCGCCGACGAGCTCCGCAGGGTCCTGCCCGGGTCCGCAGGCGACCGGTGATGGGCGGCCCGCCCGGGCCAGGACCCGGGCCGCCTACGGCCCCTGCCTCCGGCGACCCCGACCCGTACGCCTGGATGCGTGACCGGGACCTGCCCGCGATGCGGGATTACCTGGCGGCCGAGCGCGTCTACTACGACCGCTGGCTGGCAGCGGTGCGCGGGCTGCGGGACGAACTGGCCGCCGAGCTGGCCGCGCGGGTGATCCAGGCCGAGGAGTCGGTGAGCTGGAGCCGGGTCGGCCACACCTACGTCACCCGGACCGTCCCGGGCCAGGAATACGAGCAGTTCTGCCGGGTCGCCGGCCGCGGCAGGCCCGCCCAGGTGCTGCTCGACGAGAACCTGCTGCTGGCGGAGGATCCGGCCGGCGGCGGCTATCTCGGGCTCGGCGTCCGGGAGATCAGCCCGGACGGACGGCTGCTGGCCTACTCCGTCGACTTCGACGGGGACGAGCTCTACCAGCTGCGCATCCGCGACCTGGCCCGCGGCACCGACCTGCCGGAGCGGATCGAGGGAACCTACTACGGGCTGGCCTGGTCGGCCGACTCGCGGTCGCTGCTCTACGTCGTCACCGACGCCCAGTATCGGCCGCACGAGGTCCGGCGGCATGTGCTTGGCACCGGCCCGCACCGGGACACGCTGGTGTTCCGGGAGGAGGACCAGCGGTTCGACCTCACCGTGCGGGCCACCCGCAGCGGCGGGTACGTGCTGATCGAGTCGGAGTCCAGGGACAGCACCGAGACGCTCGTGCTTCCGGCGGCCAGGACCGATACCTCACCGTTGGTCATGGAGCGGCGCAGGCCAGGTATCGAGTACCGCGCCGAGCACGCGGACGGACCGGGCCCGGGCGAGTTCTTCCTGGTCACCAACTCCGGCGCGGAAGAGTTCCGGCTGGTCGCCGCGCCCGCGGACGCGCCCGGCCGGGCCCGGTGGAGCGAGATTATCGCCGGGTCACCGGACACCCGCCTGGTCTCGGTGGACGTGTTCGGGCGGTACCTGGTCGTGCAGCAGCGGCACGCCGCCGCGACTCAGCTGCGGATCGTGGACCGCCAGTCCGGACAGTGGCGGCTGATCGAGGCCGACGGCCCGCACCGCTCGCTCGCCCTGGCGCGGAACGAGGACTACCACGCCGCGGCGGTGACCGTGCGGACCGAGTCGCTCGTCGAGCCGCCGTCCTGGCACGACGTGGACCTGGCCACCGGCCGCTGGCGGGCGCGCAAGCGGCAGCACGTGCCCGGTTACGACCCGGCGCGCTACACCACCGAGCGGGTCACGGCGGTCGCGGCGGACGGCACTGCCGTTCCGGTATCGATCTCTTACCGCGCCGGGCTGCGGCGCGACGGCCGTGCCCCCTGCCTCCTGTACGGCTACGGCGCTTATGAGGCCTGTGAGTGGCCGGCCTTCAGCGTGACGACCCCCAGCCTGCTGGACCGGGGCTTCGTCTACGCGGTGGCGCACGTACGCGGCGGCGGCGAGGGGGGCCGGAGCTGGTGGCTGGACGGCCGGCTGGGCCGCAAGCGCAACACCTTCACCGACTTCATCGCCGTGGCGGACATGCTGGCGGCCCGGGGCTGGGCCGCGCCCGGCCGGATCGTCTCCCGCGGGCTGTCGGCGGGCGGCCTGCTGCAGGGGGCGGTGTACTCGCTGGCGCCGCGGCGGTGGCGGGCGGTCGTGGCGGAGGTTCCGTTCGTGGATTGCGTGACGACAATGCTGGATCCGGCCATCCCGCTCACCGTGAACGAGTGGGACGAATGGGGCGATCCCCGGGACCCCGAGGCGCGAGCCTACCTGGCCTCCTACAGCC
>PMST01000486.1 GCA_003168295.1 Actinomycetota bacterium | reverse complement strand
TGGGCGTGGGCGTGGGCGTGGTCGCGGTGGGTGTCGGCGTCGGCGAGTGCGATGGTGATGGCTTCGGGGCAGCCGGCGCGGAGGTCGTTGCCGAGTGCGACGGTGATGGCTTCGCCGTGGTCGCCGCCGGGGTCGGTACGGTCGCGGGACCCTGGCCGGTGGTCGCGGGCTGGCTGGTGGTCGGCGGCGCGCTGGCCGGCGCTCCGGCGCTCCCGGTGGGGTCAGCGGGCGCACTGCCGGTCACCGACCGGCCGGAGGACCGGACGGCGTCCAGCGCGTGCGGAGCGCGCGAACCGCTGAGTGCGAGAACGGCGATGATCCCGGCCGATACGACGGCGATCACGATGCCCGCGGCCGCGGCGATCCGGGTCAGCGCCAGAGCCCGCCGCCTGGCCGGCCTGATCGCCCGCGGGAAGCCGTTCGGGCCGAATGGTTCCGCCCGGAGGGTCACCTCTTGCCGGTACGCCAACGTCAGGTGGCTGTAGTCCGAACATAGCCGGAGCATGTCCTCGCGCAACCAGCCCGGGAGGACGGCCAGCGGCGCCATGCCGAACAGCGCCGCGTTTCGCAGCGTGCTGCGCCTGCGGTTGTCGCAGACCTCGCACTGATCGGCGTGCCGCCTGATCCGCTTCCGCATGACCGCGGTCAGCCGTCCGTCCCAGTCGATGAGCAGCATGTCGAGCGCCCGGCAGGCTCGTCGCCCGGTCCGGGCGACGAGCACTGCGCCCAGGTCCTTCTCTAGCTGGCCGCGGGTGCGGACGACCAGGACGTGCGCCTGATTCCGGGAGACGCCGAGCACCGCCGCGAGATCGGCGCCATGCAGGTCATGCCTGAGCTCAAGCTCAAGGGCCTCGCGCTCATCCGGAGCCAGGCCCGACAAGGCGGACCGGACCCGCCTGCGCAGTTCGGCCCGGTCGGGATCGTCACCGGCGTCGCCGGGTGCGTCGGCCGCTTCGTCAGGGCCTACCGCCGTCCCGCGTAGCCGCCGGTAGCATTCGTTTCTGGCCACGGCGTAGAGCCAGGGATGCAGCCTGCGCGGGTCACTCAGACCGCCGAGCCTGCCCGCGGCGACGACGAACGTGTCCTGAACGGCATCGGCCGCGTCAGCGGGTTCGTTCAGCATCCAATGGCAGTAACCGTAGAGAGACTCCGCGTATTGGTCGTAGGCCCCGGCAAGCCCAGCTAGGTCGCCCGCCACAATGGCCGCGACAATTTCGCGGTCGTCCATGCCCCTCACCGTAGTTGAATCGCCAGCATATGGCCGGATTTGTTCAAAAACAGGCCGGGAGACGCAGCGGAAGTGCGAACGCTAGGACGACGTCGGCGCGGGGCTCGGCGAAGGCGACGGAGTCGGCGAGGGAGTAGTAGGCGACGGTGACGGTGACGAAGGAGTCGATGACGGCGTGCGCGATGAAGGTGGCCGCGCTGACGATGACGATGATGACGACGACGACGACGAAGCCGAGGCTGAGCTCGTGACCGCGGGCGAGCCCGGCGGCTTCAGCGTGGGCGATTTCGACGGCGTCACCTTCCCCGGCGAAGCGGCCGAAGGTACCAGATAGTTCGCCGGGGCCGGACTGCCGGGTTGAGGTGACCGTGAGCCGCCGGTGCCGGTACTAGCCGGGGCCCCGTCGCTTGCGGTCGCCGTGGAGCCGGGATCGCCCGCCCGCCCGCTGTCGGACTGGGCGACCAGGTTCCGGACGGCATGCGCGCCTCCGACCGCGAGCAGCGGAACGCTTACCGCCGCCGCGATCAACACGACCACGACGGCCGCGATGACTTTGGGATCGCGTCGTATCCTGCCCAGTCCGGCCAGCCAGACCGTGACCTTTCCCCAGGCCGATCCCGCGAGCGTCGCGACCGCGTGCGGAAACGCGGTCATCGGTGGCGATTCGGTGCCTTGAGCCACCGGCTGGTGGTCCGCGATCGCCTCAGCCGCGGCGCAGCGCCCGAGTACCTGTTCCCGCAGTTCCGGGGGGAGCGCGGGCAGCGGCAGCAGGCGGCGCAGCGCGGCCGGGCGCAGCGTGCCGCTCCTGCGACGATCGCAAATTTCGCAATGCTCGATGTGCTGGCCGGCCAGTTCCAGCGCCGGCATGCTCAGCCGTCCATCCCAATCGGCCAGCAACGTGCCGAGTTCCGGGCAGGCCTCCCTTCCGGTCCGCACGACGCGCACCGTGCCCAGAGCCTTCTCCAGCTGCCGGCGGCCGTCCGAGGCCAGCGCGTAGGCCCGGGGCCGAGACACGCCAAGCACGGCCGCGAGATCGGCGTCGTCGAGGTCGTGCCAGAGGCTCAGCTCGACGGCTTCACGCTCATCAGGCGCCAGCCCGGCGAGGGTCACGCGGATGAGCCGCTGCAACTCGGCCCGTTCAGCATCTCGCCGAACATCAGCCGCCACGTCAGTCCCGCTAACCTCATCGGACCCGCTAGCACCGTCAGTCCCGCTAGCCTCAGCAGTCCGAGCTGCCCCCAGCTCCCCGCCGACGTCTGCTACCTCGCCGATTCCCGTCGGTGCCTTCCGCGGTCGGCGCAGGCACTCACTGCGCGCCGTCGCGAACAGCCACGACCGGATCTTGCCCGGCTCACCGAGGCTGCTGAGCGCGCTACCGGGCGGCCGGCCAGCCGAGCCGCTGAGCAGGCTAACCGCGGCGACGAACGTGTCCTGGACGGCCTCGGCCGCGTCGCCCGGCTCCGCCAGCATCGATCGGCAGTACCCGTATAGTGACTCTGCGTATTTATCGTAGGCCCCAGCAAGCCCAGCCGGGTCGCCTGCCGCAATGGCCGCGACGAGCTCGCGGTCCTCCATGGCCACACCGTAGTTGAAATGCCGGCTTCCGGCCGGGTTTGCCGGTAACAGACCGCCACTAAAGGGTCAGTTGTTGCTCGCGTCCGGAGGCTGCATGCGCTCCGAATCCCGGGCCGGAGGCTGGAACGGGATCCACACCTGCACGCTGGTCCCGGCGCCGAACGCCGACTTGAGCATCGCGTGACCACCATGAGCAGCGGCGATCGCCTGCACGATGGACAGGCCGAGGCCGCTGCCGTGGCCGCCGTTGCCGTTGTGCCCGCCCCGGTAGAACCGGTCGAACGCGCGCGCCGCCGACTCGGCGTCCATGCCCTGGCCCGCGTCGGTCACCTCAAGCAGCGCGCCCAGCCCGACCCGGGATAGCCGGACGGCCACCGGGGTGTCCGGACTGGTGTGCTCGCGGACGTTGCCGAGCAGGTTGGCCAGCACCTGCCTGATCCGCGGCTCGTCGGCCACGACCACCAGGCTGTTCGGTGTCCTGGCGTTGACCGGCCGGCCAGGCTCCACCGCCTGGGCGTCGGCGACGGCGTCCGCGACCAGGGCCGACAGGTCGGTCTCGGTCAGGTCCAGGGAGGAGTTGCGGTCCAGCCGGGCCAGCTCGAGCAGCTCGGCGACCAGGCTGGACATCCGCTCGGCTTCCTGCTCGATCCGGCGCATGGCGTTCGGCAGCCGGTCCGGGCCCAGCGCGCCCTGCCGGTACAGCTCGGCGTAACCCTTGATGGTGGTCAGCGGGGTACGGAGTTCGTGCGACGCGTCCGCGGCGAACTGCCGCACCTTCTGCTCAGACTCCCACCTGGCCCCGAACGCCTGCTGGATCCGGTCCAGCATCGTATTGATCGCCCCGGCCAGGCGCCCCGCCTCGGCGTGGTCGCGCGGGTCGGGCATCCGGGCGGTCAGGTCACCGCGGCTGGTGATCACGTCCGCGGTGCTCGCCATCCGGTCAAGCGGCGCGAGGCCGCGGATGATCAGCCAGCGGCCGCCCACCGCGAGCAGCGCGAGCAGGACCGCGCCGGTGATCAGCTCGGCGAGCACCAGACCGCGTGTCTCGCTGCCCACCGCGCTGTCCGGGCGCGCGATCACCAGGTAGCTGATGTCGCCGGTCGGCAGGACGCCCTGGCTCCCGTTCGCCTCCTTGGGGGTGACCAGGCGCCAGATCGCGGTCAGCGGCGGCTCGCCCGGCGCGGTGATGGGGAAAAGCGTGCCCGCCGGGTTCTGCGCCCGGAAAGCCCGGAAGGCCTGGTCGGTGGCCAGGCCGGTGAGGTACTGCTGAAGCTCGGTCAGGTCGGTCGAGGACGGGGTCACCGGTGTGACCGCACGAGTATCGGCGTCGTAGTAGGCCACCGCGTAACCCTGCAGGCCCGAGAGCTGGCTCAGCCTGACCCGGGTGGCCAGGATCAGGTCGGAGCGGAACTGGCCCTGCTCGGAATTACCCAGAACGAGAGTGGTGACCACGCCCATGACGACAAGGAACAGCGCGGTGACGGTGAGCAGCCCGGCGAGCAGCCGGGACCGTAGCGAAAGCCTCCCGCGGCCGGTGGCCAGCCGCCGCGTGAGCCTCATCGGCTGGCGCGTTCGGTCTCCGGCGGCGGCCGCAGGCTGTAGCCGACGCCCCGCTGGGTGTGGATCAGCGGCGGCCCGAGCGGGTCGAGCTTGCGGCGCAGGTAGCTGACGTAGGTCTCCACCACCTGCGACTGGCCGGCGAACTCCCAGCCCCATACGTTCTCGAGCAGCTGCTGCCTGGTCAGCATCCTCCCCTGGTTACGCATCAGGTACGCCAGCAGCCGGAACTCCGTCGGCGAGAGCTCCACCTGGGTTCCGCCGCGGCGCACGACCCAGTGTTCCTCGTCCAGTTCCAGGTCGCCGACCGTCAGCAGCTCGGCGTCGCTGTTCAGCTGACCGTCAGCCCCGGGGGCGCGGCTGGTGCGGCGTAGCACCGCCCGGACCCTGGCCACCAGCGCCTCGACCGAGAACGGCTTGGTGACGTAGTCGTCGCCGCCTATCGTGAGCCCGCGGATCGTGTCGGAGGTGGTATCCCGCGCGGTCAGGAAGATGACCGGGACGTCGTTGCCTTCGGCGCGCAGCGTGCGGCAGACCTCGAAGCCGTCCATATCGGGCAGCATGACGTCCAGGATCATCAGGTCCGGCTCGTAGATCTCCGCCTGGTGCAGGGCGTCCTTGCCGCTGGCGCTGACCACGACCGCGCAGCCGTGGAACTTGAGCGCGACCTCGACGAGCTCACGGATGTTCAGCTCGTCGTCGACGACGAGCACCTTCGGGATACGGTCACCGTCTGCCATGGGATCTCACGTTTCATTGTGCAGCATAGAACCAGCCTAGGTAGTGCAGCATGCTGCGGCGCGCCCGCACCGGGGCCCGCCGCAGCATGTCTTGTTAGTTAGCTCAACGATGTTTTGGCCGAATCTGATCCAGAAGACGAGCTACCGGACTTGGGCGTCCTGATCACGATCAGGCGGGCATCCTTGTCCCCGTTGACCACGGGACCGCCGGCAAACACCAGCTCACCAGCCGACAGCGCGCTCGTCGTGGTCTTGCTGCCGCCCTTCCTGACCACCGTGTCGCTCACGATCGTCCAGGTCCAGACCGTGCCGTCGGGCGCCTTGACCACGACGTCGCTGCCGCTGACCGAGGAGATCGTGCCGCGCTCGAACGCCAGCGTGCGGTAGCCGTCCTTGCCGTGGAAGGTGACTTCGCCGTCGACGCCGCCGACCCGGCGCAGCCGCCCAAGCGCCCACCTGACCCGGGCGGCCGGGACCGTGGACGTGCTGGCCGCGGTGGACAGGGCCGAGTTCAGTACGGCGCCCTGCGAGCTGGCGGACGCCGAGGTTCCGGACGTTGCCGCCCAGGCGATCCCGCCGCCGGCGAGGAAACCGGCCAGGGTGATGCCGGTGCCCCAGCGGAACAACCGCTTGTGGCGGGACCGAGAAGGTTCGGGCGTACCCGCCGGGGTGCTGCCGTAGCTTCCGGCGGGGGTGTCATATGAGTTGTTCATACCCGTAAGAGTGCGTCCCGGGTCTTGGACATCGCCCCGCCCATCATGTAAGCCACCTGTGAGTGCCCCGCGAGTTTGCTGTCGCTCAGCCTGGCAGTATCGGTGAGCGCTCACGATTCTCCTGGTTTCCACCGCCGACACCGGACTGCCCGCCGCGGCGGCGGTTCGCGGGCGGCCGCGGGTGCGTGCCTTTCGGGTGACACGCCGGGTGACACTGCGGGTGACTCATTAGTGGCTGACTTGACCGCCTCATCAGTTCTCAGAACACATGAGGCGACACGAGTCACACGAGTTGCATTGGCTGTGCCCCCCCTTTCTCCCGCAATCTTGCGCATACTCCATTAAGGCCGACGATTAGCCCGAAGCCGGACACGCCTTCGGGATCTGCGAATCATGTGCGACACTAATGGAATCAGTTGCGACACTAATGTCTGTCCGTCCGGAGCGGTGGGTGGGGGGTGTGGTGGCTCAGGTCCCTCGTGCGCCAGCCGGGGTCGATATCTCTAGGCCAGCTCCGGCGCGCATATACGATTATATGCTGCAGGGCGATAACCATTTCGAGTCTGATGTCCAGGCGGCCAAGCGCATCCTGAGCGCGGTGCCGGAAATCAGGGATTGCGCGTGGTCGAACCGCGGCTTTCATCAGCGTGCGGCGAAGTGGATCGCGGAGCGCGGCGTGCGGCAGTTCATTGACATCGGCTCAGGCTTGCCGACGGTCGGTAACACCCATGAGGTCGTCCAGAAGGTGATTCCGGGTGCCCGGGTGGTATATGTCGATCATGACCCGATGGTCGCCGAGCAAGGCGGCCTGCTGCTCGCCGACGACAGATCGACCCGCGTGATCTGCGCTGACCTGCGTGAACCGGCGGAACTCCTGGAGCACCCGGATCTGACGGAGCTTATTGACTTCAGCCAGCCGACCGGGTTGCTGCTGACCGCGGTCCTGATGTTCGTTTCCGACAGCTCCGATCCCTGGCGGCTGGTCCAGCGGTACATCGATGCTCTGGCGCCCGGAAGTTACCTGGCCCTTTCGCATCTGACCGACGACTATAAGCCGCCGGTGACGGCGGAACGCTTCCGTGCCGTCTTCGACCAGGCCACCGAGCGCCTTTACTTCCGGTCGCAGGCCGAGATAACCCGGTTCTTTGATGGTATGGAGCTGGTGCCTCCTTACCAAGGCGCTCCGCCCGCCATCTGCTATACGGGCCTCTGGGGCGCCGAGGATCCGGTGCTTGCGGACAGCGACGGCGCGCGTTGGCTCTACTGCGGGGTGGCCAGGAAGCCGTGACCGCCAAGCCCACGGTCGCCGAACTTGGTATCGACCCCGCCGCGCAAGCTTGGCAGCGCTCGGGTCACGGCGATGGCGCGATCGAGGTCGCCTTCGTGCCCGCGACCCGCGACCCGGTACCTCCGGATCGGGCGCAGTGGGTTCTCATGCGGGTAACGGGCGACCCTGAGCAGCGAGTTCTCGTATTCGACCGGCACGAGTGGGAATGCTTCCTTGACGGCGCGCTAAACGGCGAGTTCGATGACGCCATCCACCCACCCGTTTCCGGGGGTAGCTCCCGACTGGGGTAGCTAAGTACCTTGATTTGCGAATCGCAAGTTGGGTAGTCTTTAGACCACGACGGGGGTCCTGTCAAGAAGGAGAGCGGCCATGGCTGATGACACCTACGGTGCCACCATCGCCAAGCGCCGCCTGGCCCGCCAGCTCACCGCGGCGCGCGTCCGGACGGGCTACACCGCCAACCACGCCTGCGACATCCTGAACTGGGGCCGCGGCAAGGTTGGCCGCTTCGAGGCCAACCAGTGGAAGCGTCCCGAGATGAGCGATATCAGGGACCTGGTTCGCATCTACGGCATTGACGGCGCGGAAAAGGAGGAAATCGAGGATCTGGCCATCCGGGCCAGGGCCCGGCCCTGGTGGCGTGAGTACCCAGAGATCTTCGACGGAGAATTCCCTGGTTACGAGAACGATGCCACGAATATTCGCGTCTTCATGCCGCTCGTGCTGCCCGGTCTGCTGCAGATTCCCGCCTATACCGAGGCGCTGATGCGAGCCGGGCCGCGGCCGCCCGCGTGGCGGCGCCGGGCGCTGGAATCCCGGCAGCGCCGGCAGGAGATCCTCGATCGCACCGATGGCTCCGCGCCCACGTTCAGCGCGGTGATCACCGAGGCGTCCTTGCTTTACCGATGGGGCCTCAGGGAAGATCGCCGGGAGCAGATAGAGCACCTGGTCACGGTGAGCACCCGCCGCAACGTGCAGCTCCATATCCAGCGGTTCGAGGACGGTCCGCCGACCGGCACCCATTCGATGATCAACATACTGGGCTTCCGCGACGACGAGCCAAGCCTTGTCTTCGTGGAGACGGACTATGCGGTCGAGGAGGTGAGCAAGCCGGATTCAGTACAGGGGTATATCGAATCGTTCGAGCGTGCTTGCGATGCCGCACTTGAACCCGCGGACACCAGGGGCTACCTCGAGCGTCTCGCTAAGCGAATGGAGTAGCTAATGACCGACCTGTCTCAGGCCATATGGCGGAAAGCCCGCCGTAGTTCGCACAACGGCGGCTGCGTGGAGATCGCGGCCAACCTGGAAGGTGTGGCCGCGGTGCGCGATAGCAAGCGGCCGGAAGGGGGCGCCCACATCGTGGACCGGGGCGCCTTTGCCGAGTTTCTGGCGGACGTGAAGAAAGGCCGTTACGACCTGACGTAGTCGTTGACGTGAGGAAGTAAGGCAAGGAAGTAGGGCCCCCGCCGGATGCATGCCACCGGGGGCCTTACTTATGCCGGCCCTGTCTCGAGGCCTTGTCCGGCGGGTAACCGTCTGGTTCCCTCACCACCGCGACTGTACCCGCCAGCGTCATCTGGACGCCAGTTAAGAACGGCTGCGCGCCGTCCACCCGGACAGCCATTTGGTGGGGATATGTCCGGGAGGACCGATTTGGCCACTGTGATGCTTCTGTATAAAACTGCGACAAAGATAGTGATGCTTACCATATTGCGAAGTCGGCCTCCCGAGTCGTAACCTGTGTTTCACAGATTAAGAGTCNNCGGCTGATAAGTCAGGTGATTTGCCGGAGGCGCCAGGTATGAGGCAGCAGGGCAGCAGCGGTTGGTGCGGTATGCACGCGGGTGTTTGCCAGGTGTGGCCGCTTCCAGCCGACGCGACGTGCGCTGCAGTCGCGCGGCAGGTGTTCCGGGACGCGGCGCAGGAGACCGGGCTCGAGCCCGGTCTCCTGGACGACTGCATCCTGATGGCCAGCGAACTCGCGGCCAACACACTGCACGCGCGCGCGGTGGCCGGGACTGGCGGAGGGGGGGATCAGCTCGTGTCCGTTACCCAGGACATGGGAGGCGAGCTGATAACGTCCGCCAGCCCGCCGCCGCGCCCCTCCGCGCTCCCCGAACTCTGGCTCTACCTGCGCGGTCTTGGTATCCGCCGGGAGCTGGTCTGCAAGGTTTTCGATTCCTGCCGCGGCTGGCGGCACGGTTCCGTGCCTTCGGCCTCCCTGGTGTCGGCCCAGGCCGTGGCCGGGCGCGGCCTGCAGATCGTGCAGGAGCTTTCGCGCGGCCGGTGGGGGCATCATGCCACCCGGGCGCGGCTCGGCGGCCGGCATGGCGGCAAGGCCGTCTGGTTCGCCGTGCCCGCTCCGCTCGCGCATGCCCGTCTGGTGGACGTGACCGGGCTGCGCGCGTACACGCTCTCGGCCGACGTCACGGCCGACCGGGCGAATGCGCGGCTCAGCGCGCGCCAGGCCGCCATGAAGCTCGAGGCGATGCTGGCCGATCGCGGCGTGGCCGGCCGCCTGGTGCGCGCCGACAAGCCGGCCTCCGACACGTCGGTTCTTTGCGTCGACCACGACCTGACCGTGTGGTGCCGGAGCGGTGTGGTGTCGCTGACGACCCCGGAGTCGAGTGAGCGGTGGAACTACGCCGATCTCGTGGAGGCCGCCGAGCTGACGGTGCAGCGATACGAGGAGCTGGGGGCGTCAAGGGGCGGCAGTCTAGCCGCCGCTCAGTGAGGCGGCCACCCGGGTGTAGGTCTCGAGCGTGACCTCCCAGAACTTCTCGACGTCGATGTCCATCGCGACCAGCGCGTTACCGTCCTCTAGCTCGCCCGGGAGCTCGAAACCGGTCACCGTCATGCCCGTCGTGAGCTGCCCGGCCACCTCGACCTGCACCCGCGCGGGCACCAGCCTGAACAGCTCAGGCGAAGCCACCCAGGCCACCGCGCAGACGTCATGCACGGGCGGCCCCGCCGGTTCGCGCACCGACCGGTACTGCGCCAGAGCGGGCAGCAGCAGCTCCGTGCCGAGCGGTCCCAGGTCACCCATCCGCTGCTGCACCGCCGCCGTGGCGCTGGTCCGCAGGGTCACGTCCAGCCCCAGCATGATGACGGTCCACCCGGCCCGGAACACGGCCGCCGCCGCCTCCGGGTCAGCCCATATGTTGTACTCGGCGGCCGGCGTCACGTTGCCGCGGCTCGCTGAACCGCCCATGATCACGAAGGCCCGTACCCAGTCCGCCAGCCGGGGTTCGCGCCGGACGGCGAGCGCGATGTTGGTCAGGGGACCCGTCGCGACCAGCGTGATCTCGCCAGGGGCGGCGCGGACGGTGTCGATGATGTAGTCGATGGCGTGGCCGGAGGCCGGGCCGGTCACCGGCGGCGGCAGCACGGCGCCGCCCAGACCCGAGTCGCCGTGTACCTCCCGGGCGTCGATCGCGGGCCGGACCAGCGGCCCGTCGCAGCCCGCGGTCACCGGTGTCCCGGCGGCCCCGATGAACTCGCACACCGCCAGCGCGTTCGCCGTCGTCTTGGCCAGCCCGACATTGCCCGCCACCGTGGTGATGCCNNCCCGGATCGCAGTCCAGGATGATGGTCGTGGGCATGTCCCCAGCCTTTCTCGTTCTCGTGCTGCTCGACACGACGGTACCGAACGGTCCGCCCCCGTGACCGGCAGCCGCCTGGGTGTGTAGCCTCGTGGCGAGGAGGTCCGCCATGCACACCCCGCCCATTCCGCACGTCGAGGGCTCTGACCCGCATATCGCCGGGCTCATCCACGACGAGGCCCGCAGGCAGTACGAGAAGGCCCGGCTGATCCCGTCGGAGAATTACGTGTCGCTGGCCGTGCTCGAGGCATCGGGCAGCGTGCTGACCAACAAGTACTC
>PMST01000266.1 GCA_003168295.1 Actinomycetota bacterium | reverse complement strand
ACTACGCCATGATCGTGCACGGCGAGCAGAGCTTCACCCATTCCCGTCCGCTGCACGCGGGCGATGTGGTGGTGGCGCAGTCCACGATCGAGTCAATCAGGCAGGTCCGCAACCTGACCACGCTGGGCACCGTCACCGAGATCCGGACCGTGGACGGCGAGCATGTCTGCACGGCACGGTCCGTCCTGGTCGAACGCGGCGCATAAGGGGGAGTGATGACCGGCCCCGGTTACGACGACACCGCGGTGGGCACCGAGCTCCCGCTCCGGCAGTACCTCCTCACCCGGCGTGACCTGGTCCGGTACGCGGGTGCCTCCGGCGATTTCAACGTGATCCACTGGAACGAGCGGATCGCGAAGTCGGTGGGCCTTCCTGATGTGATCGCGCACGGCATGCTCACGATGGCGCTGGCGGGCCGTTTCCTGTCCGAGTGGGCCGGGGACCCGGGTGCGGTGACCTCTTGCGGCGTCCGGTTTTCCTCCCCGGTGGTCGTCCCCGACGACGACAAGGGCGCCCTGCTCGAGATCAGCGGGGTGGTCACCGGCAAGCTCGACGGCCACCGCGTGACGGTCGACGTCACCGCCAGGTCGGGCGAGGTGAAGGTGCTCACGCGCGCTCAGGCCGTCATCCGCCTCCCGTGAGGCTGGCGGACTACACCACCATCGGCCTAGGCGGCCCGGCCCGTGATTTCGTCCGGGCCAGCACCACGCAAGAGCTCATCGAGGCGGTCCGCGCCGCCGACGCGAGCGGCGAGCCGGTGCTGATCCTCGGCGGCGGCAGCAACCTGGTGGTGGCCGATGAGGGTTTCGCCGGCACCGTCGTCCAGGTGGCGACCCAAGGCTTCGGTGTGCGCCGGGGACTGGTCACCGTCGCGGCCGGCGAGGACTGGGACGCGGTGGTCGCGCGCAGCGTCGCCGCGGGCCTGGCCGGCCTGGAGTGCCTGTCCGGCATCCCCGGCCTGGCCGGCGCCACCCCGATTCAGAACGTCGGCGCCTACGGCCAGGAGGTCTCCCAGACCATCGCCCAGGTGCGTGTCTATGACCGCAGGTCAGGCGAAATTCTCAATCTCCGGAACGAACAGTGCGGATTCGCCTACCGCACCAGCAAGTTCAAGGTGGCTCAACCCTCCTCGCCCCCGGTCATACTCTCCGTGAGCTTCAAGCTCGCGGAGCAGCCTCGATCGGCCCCGGTCCGGTACCCCGAGCTAGCCGGCGCGCTCGGCGTCGACGTCGGCGACCAGGTGGAAAGCACCGAGGTCAGGGCGGCCGTGATCGAGCTCAGGCAGCGCAAGGGCATGGTGATCGATGCCGCCGATCCCGACACCCGCAGCGTCGGCTCGTTCTTCGTCAACCCGGTGCTCGACGCGGCCGCCCTGGCTGCCGTCGAGGCGTCCGCCCGGGCCAGGTGCGGGCCGCAGACCCGGGTGCCCAGGTTCGATGCCGGTGACGGGCGGGTGAAGGTGCCGGCGGCGTGGCTGATCGAGCGGGCCGGGTTCGGCAAGGGCTATCACTCCGGGGACGGCGCCCGGATCTCCGCCAAGCACACCCTCGCGCTGGTCAATTCGGGATCGGCCAGCACGGCCGGGCTGATGGCGCTGGCCCGGGAGATCAGGGACGGGGTCCGGGACGCGTTCGGGGTGTCCCTGACCGCCGAACCCGTCCTGGTCGGCGTCGCGCTTTAGTCCCGCCGCTGTCGGCGGGACCAAAGCGCGACGGCTGGCCGGGTTAGTGCAGCAGGCCGAGCGTGTTGGTCGCGTCGTCGACGAAGTAGACGGCGCGGTGACCTGGTTTGACGGCGAGGCCGAACAGGGCGCCCGCGCCCGCGGGCGAACCAGAGCGGTCCAGCGTGCGCACCGCGATCTGGAACCCGGAGGGCGTGATCTCAACGAGATTCCCGTTGCCCCCGTTGACGGTGAGAATATCCCCGCCCGGGGCAACGACCAGGCCCAGGTCGGCGTTAAGGTGGTGGCCCGCCGAGACGGTGAAGCCGCGTCCGGCGCTGAAGCCGCGGAACACCGCGTCGGGTATGCCGGCCACCCGGTTCGCCATTGTGTCCGCGACGTACAGGACGCCGTTCGGGCCGAGGCCGACGCCGGTGGGGCCGAGGACAAGCGCCGAGGAATTCAGTGCCTCAGCGAAGCCCGATCCGATCGTGGTGTTGAACTGGATCCACGGCAGTCCGGAGCGCGGGATCTGCAGGACGAGCCGCAGCACCGTGCCCCCGTATACGGTGCCGCCCTTGGCCGCGACCGTCCCGTTCAGGACGTTCGTGACGAACAGCACGGCCTGGTTGCCCAGGTCGAGCGACGCCATGTCCCAGGGGCCGTTGATGCCGTGGCCGGCGAACGTCTCCCGCACGTGGCCCCACTGGTCCAGCACGATCAGGCAGCCGGAGCCGGACACGCTGCCGTTCTTGGTCGGCAGCGAGCCGACGATGACCCAGCCGCTGCGCAGCACGGTGAGCGCCGTGGTCAGGCCGACGCCGCCCGGGCAGCCGCGCAGGTGGCCGCTGATCCCGGCGAACTGCCACATGTGGCCGGACGGGGTGATCTCGACGATCGTGGTGCCCGTGCCCTGCACGTTCGCCTTGTTGTTGAAGTTGCTGACCAGGACGTTGCCCCGCCACAGGTCCCCGGTGCTGCGCGGCACGACCGCCACCCCGTAGGGGTTGACGTCGCCGTTGCCCGGCACCGTCGAGGCGAGCGTCGTGACATGGTGCAGCGGACCGGTGAAGCTCGCCAGGCTGCTCGCGCTGGCGGCTCCGGCCGTCAGGCCCGTGCCGGCCAGCAGCCCGGCCGTGGCGGTGACGATCGCCGCGAGCGCGGCCGCGGATCTTCGTGTTGGTTTCATGGGCTGTGTCGCTCCCTTTCGATGGAAAATGTGTCTCCATCCATAGGCACGTGGCCGGGAGCGGCATGGTTCGGCGTATGACGAAATTCCGGCCGGACCCATCTCCGGTCGGCCGGGCCGGCCACCGCGGCCAGCAGCACCCCCGGCCGGACATTTCCGGTCCGGCCGGGCGGGACAGCGCCCGCGGCGCTTGACGGAGGGACACGGCTCACCGGGCCGGTGACCATCTATCGCCGGTGATCAGCCGGCCCGGTGATCCTCCGCGGCGGCCGCGGGCACTGGCCGCTAACCTCATCTACGTCCAGTCGCCCAGGTCGGCTCAAAGCCGGGAACGTGCGTAAGAACCCGGTAATAACCAGCGCCGGCCCGGGGTGGCTCGTCCTCGTAGTCGGTAACGGACATTAGAACCAGCCGGGCGACGTCGTGCCGGTAGCCGGGGGTGTACCAGGTCGTCACCGAGTAGTAGGCCCCGGCCCTGGCTGAATCCTGCTAAGTCGTATGTAATCGCTTTACGGCAAGCGGCAACGGCCGAACGATCTCATCGCAGCATATGCTGTCGGCCCCAGGTCAAAGTAGGCCCGATTAATGTCCCGCCGCTGCCCGGCAGCAGCCGACTCGTTATCAGCAGTGAGTTTGCGGCTTGTGGCCAGCGACGCCCTTTCAGGCCAGGCCGTACCTGCCGCCGGGCTCCTTCGACAGCGCGGACATGGCCGGGGGCGTGAGCGCGGATCGTTCGGAATAACGATCGTGCTTCTCGTCGTGGCGCTCACTCGCCCGCTCTGCTGGACCGTTACCCCCTCGGGGACCGGCTGCCGGTTCTCGCACCCTCGGGGACCGGCACCCGGTCCACGTACCCCGCGCAGACCGGGTGCCGGTTCACGGTAACGACGCGGCCGGGGCCAGGGTGATCTTGATGAGGGTGTCGCCGAGGGGCTGCGGGTCGGCGGTTACCTCGTCGGCCGGCCGGACCTCCAGGCTGACGGCCAGCGTCTCCGCGGCGACGAACCCGGCGTGCGCCCGGACCGCGTCACCCACCGCGGCGTCGGCGCCGATGGTGAGCCGGATCCGGTCCGACACGGCCAGGCCGGCGTCCCGGCGGGCCTGCTGCACGATCCGCACCACGTCGCGCGCGGTGCCTTCGGCCGCCAGTTCGGGCGTCACCCGGGTGTCCAGCGAGATCAGCCCGCTGCTGCCGGGCAGCGCCGAGGTGGAGTCAGGGTCGGCGGCGGCCAGCTTCAGGTCGTACTCGCCGGGTTCCAGCTCGACGCCCGCCGCGCTGATGCCGCCGTCCGAGGCGACCCAGTCGCCCGCCTTGACGGCCCGGATGACCTCCTGCACCTTGGCGCCGAGCCGCGGCCCGAGCTGACGCGGGTTCACCGCGAGCTCGAAGGTGCCCAGGCGGGCCGGGTCGTCGGCCAGCTCGACCGCCTTGACGTTGACCTCCTCGGCGATCAGGTCGGCGTACGGCGCCAGCGACTTGGCGTCCGGGTGGGCGATGGTCAGCGACGCGAGCGGCAGCCGGACCCGGAGCTGGCGGGCCTTGCGGATGCCGAGCGCGGCGCTGCACACGGCGCGGACCAGGTCCATGGCGCCGGTCAGCTCCTCGTCCGCGGGCCAGCCGGCCGCCGGGCTGACGTCCGGCCACGACGTCAGGTGCACGCTCGGCTCGCCGGTCAGCCCGCGCCAGATCACCTCGGTGGTCAGCGGCAGCAGCGGGGCGGCGGCCCGGCATACGGTCTCGAGCACCGTCCACAGGGTGTCGAGCGCGGCCTGCTCGCCGGCCCAGAACCGGCTGCGGGACCGGCGGATGTACCAGTTGGNNTCAGCACCTCCAGGTGCTCCCGCAGCGCCTGGCACGCCCCGCCGATGTCGTAGACATCTCCCAGCCGCTCCATCTCGGTCACCGCGGCGGCGGTCTTGGCCAGGATGTAGCGGTCGAGCACGTGCTCGCTGGCGGTTGACCGCTCGGCGGCCCGCGACTCGGCGTTGGCGTACAGCGCGAAGAAGTAGTAGCTGTTCCACAGGGGCAGGATCGCCTGCCGGACCGCCTCCCTGATGCCGGCCTCGGTGACGACGAGGTTCCCGCCGCGCAGCACCGGGCTGGCCATCAAGAACCAGCGCATGGCGTCCGAGCCGTCCCGGTCGAAGACCTCGTTCACGTCCGGGTAGTTGCGCAGGCTCTTGGACATCTTCTGGCCGTCGTCGCCGAGCACGATGCCGTGGCTGACGCAGGCCCGGAAGGCGGGCCGGTCGAACAGCGCGGTGGCCAGCACGTGCAGGGTGTAGAACCAGCCGCGGGTCTGGCCGATGTACTCGACGATGAAGTCGCCCGGGTAATGGCTTTCGAACCAGTCCCGGTTCTCGAACGGGTAATGCACCTGGGCGTACGGCATCGACCCGGACTCGAACCAGCAGTCAAGCACCTCCGGTACCCGGCGCATGGTGGACTGCCCGGTCGGGTCGTCCGGGTTCGGCCGGGTCAGCTCGTCGATCGCCGGCCGGTGCAGGTCGGCGGGGCGCACGCCGAAGTCACGCTCGAGTTCGTCCAGCGAGCCGTACACGTCGGTGCGCGGGTACTCCGGGTTGTCGCTCTGCCAGACCGGGATCGGCGAGCCCCAGAACCGGTTCCGGCTGATCGACCAGTCCCTCGCGTTGGCCAGCCACTTGCCGAACTGGCCGTCCTTCACGTGCCCGGGCACCCAGGTGATCTGCTCGTTCAGCTCGACCATCCGGTCTTTGAACGTGCTCACCGCCACGAACCAGCTGGACAGCGCCTTGTAGATCAGCGGGTTACGGCAGCGCCAGCAGTGCGGGTAGGAGTGGGTGTAGGTCTGGCTGCGCACCAGGTCCCCCTGTTCGCGCAGCTTGGCGGTGATCCCGGCGTTGGCCTCGAAGACGTGCTGGCCCTCGAAGTCGGGCACCACGGAGGTGAACCGGGCTCCGTCGTCCACCGTGAGCACGGTCGGGATGCCGGCTGCGTTGCACGCCTCGGCGTCGGCCTCGCCGTAGGCCGGGGCCATGTGCACCACGCCGGTGCCGTCCTCGGTGGTGACGTCGTCGGACAGGATGACCCGGAACGCGTCGCCGGTGCCGAACTTCTCTGCGTCCGCCAGATAGGGCAGCAGCGGCTGGTACCGCCGGCCGGCCAGCTCCGCGCCGGTCAGCGTGCCCACCTCGGTGGCGCCTTCCAGTTCCGCTTCGTACGCGGCCTGCCGGTCCCGGGCCAGGATGTACCGCTCGCCGCCGGAGGCCACGACGACGTAGCTGATGTCCGCGCCGACCGCGCAGGCCAGGTTGGACGGCAGCGTCCACGGCGTGGTCGTCCAGGCCAGCAGCCACTCGCCGGTCTCCAGCTTGAACCGGACCGTCACCGAGGGGTCCTGCCGGTCGCGGTAGGTGTCCTCGTCCATCCGCAGCTCGTGGTTGGACAGCGGGGTCTCGCACCGCCAGCAGTAGGGCAGCACCTTGAACCCCTGGTAGACCAGGCCCTTGTCCCACAGCTGCTGGAACGCCCACATGACGCTCTCCATGTAGGGCACATCCAGCGTCTTGTAGTCGTGGTCGAAGTCGACCCAGCGGGCCTGCCGCCTCACGTAGTCACGCCACTCGCGGGTGTACCGCAGCACGGACTCGCGGCACGCCTGGTTGAACTTCTCCACGCCCATGGCGAGAATCTCGGCCTTGCCGGAGATGCCAAGCAGCCGTTCGGCCTCGACTTCGGCGGGCAGGCCGTGGCAGTCCCAGCCGAACCTGCGCTCCACCCGGTGCCCCTGCATGGTGCGGAACCTGGGTACCACGTCCTTGACGTAGCCGGTGATCAGGTGACCGTAGTGCGGCAGCCCGTTAGCGAACGGCGGCCCGTCGTAGAAGACGAACTCGCTCATCGCCGGGCGCTGCCCGACCGAGGCACGGAAGGTGTCCTGGGCTTGCCAGTACTCGAGCACGTCGCGCTCGAGGCCGGGGAAGCTCGGCTGGGCGGGTACTCCGGTGTTCCCGGAGCGCGGGTAGACGGCCATCGATTGGTCCTCGCGGTGCTCGGCTGGTGCGCCTGGGTGGGCTCGGCTCGGCTGTGCCGCGAGGACGACACGCCCGCTCCCGTGCGGGCCTACCGCGGTACCACCTCGCTTGCCGTCCGGCCCGACCTGGGCCAGCGACCGCTCGTAACCGGCTATGACGGGCCGGACCCGC
Organism: Actinomycetota bacterium; assembly: GCA_003168295.1. The sequence continues at coordinate 2,140 of PMST01000266.1, read as the reverse complement.
CCGGTTCTAGTCAGGCCGCGTGCGGGCCCTTTCTTCCGGAAGCTCCCCGGTGATAGCCGGATCAACGCCGTGTGTGAGCAACCTTATCCGCTGCCGCTAGTATTCCGCGATCCGCTGAGCTTCTCCTCCCCGTCCGCCCCGCCTCCGGGCGGGGCCGCGAGCCAGGCGTCGATCCCGGCCAGCAGCTGCTGCCGCCGCGGCTCCGGGGCGACCGAGCCCAGGATCGAAGCGCGGGCCAGGTCGGCGAGCTCGGCGTCGGTGAACCCGTGCGCGTGCCGGGCGATCTCGTACTGCGCGGCCAGCCGCGGGCCGAACAGCAGCGGGTCATCGGCCCCGAGCGCGATCGGGACGTCGGCGTCGAACAGGCGGCGCAGCGGGACCTGCGACGGGACCGCCGCGACGCCGAGCGCGACGTTGGATGAGGGGCAGACCTCGCAGGTGATTCCGTCCGCGGCCAGCCGCTTGACCAGGGCGGGATCCTCGGCGGCCCGGATGCCGTGGCCGATCCGGTCCGCGTGCAGGTCGTCGAGGCAGGCCGCGACGCTGGCCGGGCCGGCCAGCTCGCCGCCGTGCGGTGCCAGCAGCAGCCCGGCTCGCGCCGCGATGCGGAACGCCGCGGCGAAGTCGTGCGCGGGTCCGCGCCGCTCGTCGTTCGACAGGCCGAACCCGGTCACGCCCCGGCCCGCGAACTGGGCCGCCAGCCGGGCCAGGGTCCTGGCTTCCAGCGGGTGCTTGGTCCGGTTGGCCGCGATGATGACGCCGATCCCCACTCCGGTGGCGTCCGCCGCGTCCGCCGCCGCCTCAAGGACCAGCTCGGTCATGGCAGTGATGCCGCCGAACCGCCCGGCGTAACCGGACGGGTCGACCTGGATCTCCAGCCAGCGCGAGCCTTCGGCCCGTTCGTCCTCGGCGGTTTCGGTCACCAGCCGGCGCACGTCCGCGGGCGTGCGCAGCACCGAACGCGCGGTGTCGTACAGCCGCTGGAACCGGAACCAGCCGCGCTCGTCGGCGCCGCTCAGCTTCGGCGGCCAGTCCTGCGTGAGCGCGGGCGGCAGCCGGACGCCGTGGGTCCGGGCCAGCTCGACCAGCGTCGCGTGCCGCATCGCGCCGGTAAAGTGCAGGTGCAGGTGCGCCTTGGGGAGCAGGTGCAGCGGCCTCTCCCGGACGGTGCAGGCGTCCTCGGGGGCCCCGGAGGCGACCGGACTACACAACATCCGCCCAGTGTGCCGTGCCTACCTGGCGTCCGCGAGCAGCTTGGCCATCCGCCCGATGCCTTCTTCGAGGTCGGCGTCGCCGAGGGCGTAGGAAAGCCGGAAATATCCCGGCGTACCGAACGCCTCGCCGGGAACCACGGCTACTTCCGCCTCGTCCAGGATGAGCGCCGCCAACTCGGCCGACGTCTGCGGGCTGCGGCCGGCTATCGTCCGGCCGAGCAGTCCCTTGACGCTCGGGTAGCAGTAGAAGGCACCCTGCGGCTCCGGGCAGATCACGCCGTCGATCTCGTTCAGCATCCGGGTCATGGTCAGCCTGCGCCGGTCGAACGCCGTGCGCATCTCGGCCACGGCGGCCAGGTCCCCGGAGACGGCGGCGAGCGCGGCGGCCTGGGCCACGTTGGAGACGTTCGAGGTCGCGTGGCTCTGCAGGTTCGCCGCCGCGCTGACCACGTCGCGCGGGCCGATCATCCAGCCGACCCGCCAGCCGGTCATCGCGTAGGTCTTGGCCACCCCGTTGAGTACCACGCACGTCTGCGCCAGTTCCGGGGTCTGCACCGGGATCGAGGAGAAGACCGCGTCGCCGTACACCAGGTGCTCGTAGATCTCGTCGGTGACCACCCACAGGTCGTTGGCCGCGGCCCACTGGCCGATCTCGCGCACTGCCTGCGGCGGGTACACCGCCCCGGTCGGGTTGGACGGCGAGACGAACAGCAGGACCTTGGTCCGGGTGGTCCGAGCCGCTTCGAGATCCTCGACGGAGGCCAGGTAGCCGGACTTCTCGTCGGTAGGCACCGGCCGCATGACGCCGCCCGCGAGCGCGATGGACTCGGGGTAGGTGGTCCAGTAGGGCGCCGGCACGATGACCTCGTCGCCCGGGTCGAGCAGGGTGGCGAACGTCTCGTACACCGCCTGCTTGCCGCCGTTGG
>PMST01000703.1 GCA_003168295.1 Actinomycetota bacterium | reverse complement strand
TCACATCCCGCAACGTCAGCACGAGCCCCCCGACCGTGTTCTCCCTCCGCAAGTCACTGCACCGGACCTGAACCCGGACGCTGACCCCGTCCCGGCGGGTGATCCGCATCTCCTCGTAATACGACCGGCGGCCCGCGTGCTCCCGCATCCGCGCCAGCGCGCGCACCAGGTCCTCCCGCTCCCCGTCGGCGACCAGGTCCCAGAGATGGACGCCCTCCACGATGACGTTGCCGAAGATGCTCGCGGCGGACGGGGTCGCGTACCGGACCATCCCGTCGTCGGCGATGATCAAGATGGCGTCCGAGGTGTCCTGCACCAGGGTCCGGAAATACGCCTCGCTGCCCCGCCGGATGACCTCCTCACTCAGCATGACCCGCTCCACCGCCAGGGCGGCCTGCTGCGCCAGGATCTCCAGCGTCGCCGACAAATCCGCCAGCGTCCGCTGCCCACCGAACACCGCGAGCACCGCGATCAGCGGATCACCGGACGGCCGGTCGTCGAGCGTGACCGGGCACAGCAACATCCCGTCACAGCCGGGGAGCAGCACGCCCGCCTGGGCGCCGAGCCTGGCCGCGGGCAGGAAAAGCGGCTGCGACCCGGTCAGCAGCGGCACGCACGTCTCGATCAGCCCGGCCAGCTGATCCAGCCGCAGCGAATCAGCGGACCCGCTGGCCACGGCGCGGAGCGCACCGTCGTGGCGCACCACGAGCAGGGCCTCGCGCGGCGAGCCCGGGTCGATCAGGGCGACCGCCGCATCCCTGACCGTGGCGGCGGCCTCCGGCACGGTCACCGCCGAGGCCAGGGCGGCGCCCGCCACCCGGACGGCGCGCTCCCGGCTCAGGGCGCGGCGGTGCGAGGCCGCCACGTCCCACAGCCGCGAGAGCACCAGCAGGTACAGCACGGCGGAGAACACCGCGATCACGCCGTCGTCGTGGTTGCGGCCGGTGACCGACTGGATGAACAACACGACCGGGGCGATCAGCGACGCGAGCATCAGCACGGTCAGCCGGAACGGCGAGGTCACGGCCGGCAGCCGGGCCACCGGCTGGGTGAGCTCAACCATGCTCGGGTGCAGGGCGGCCGCCCCCCAGGCGAGGTAGATGACCGCCCAGCCCAGGTCGACCACTGTGCCGTTGTGAAACGTCCCGTACAGCTGGATCGCGCCGAACGACACATCGGAGCACAGCATCCCGACGGTGCCGAGGATCAGCAACTGGACGGACCTGGTCCGCGCCGTCCCGGGCACGATCAGCCGGGCGATCATGGCCAGGAGAAGCACATCGCCGAGCGGATAGCCGACCGCGACGCTTTTCTGCAGCCACGACAGCGCGGGGTTATGTACATACGGAAGGATCAGGTAGATCCAGGACAACAGCGCCAGCCCGACGGTCAGGGTCAGCGCATCGATCAGGCTGCGCCGGTCCCGGTCCGGGGTACGCCACCAGATAAAGATCAGCAAACCCACAGCGGCCAGCGGATACTGCGCCAGGAAGAAACCGTCCGTGAAGGACGGAAACGGAACCGTCACCTTCACGATCTCGGTCAGGACCAGGAAGCTGACCTGGCCAACGGCGAAGCTCAGGTTCGCGGCGGCCAGCAGCAGCCACGGCGTCCTACGGGCAGGCCGGTTGATGACCACCCCGGCCACGATGGCCAGCACCCCGGTCAGCCCGATCAGGCCCCACGCCTCGGTCCGCACGCCCGGCCGCCCGAAGTACACCGCGATGAGCAACGCCATCCAGATGAAATAACCCACCAGCACATTCCGCCGCGATGTCAACGCATCCCCCATGCTCACCGGCCCGCTCCGGCACGCTGTCCTCAGCAGTGCACGCCCTGCCCCTAACCCCATCTTCCCCCGGAAACACCACCGCGAAGCACTTAGCGCATGTCCCTCAGTAGCCCCAGTAAGCCTAATTAGTTGTTTATGTTAGTTTCCGGGGCCGGCCTGTTACGAAGATCACATTACTCTTTCCCTATTTTCCGCGAGTTTTCTCGATCTGCGGGGGATTTTCAGATTCTGGCTGACCAGACTGGCGGTTGTAGCTATTTATCATTTTTTATGATTACAATCCGCCCGCCTTTTCGGTCGGCCACCCCGTCGCTGCCCACGTTTGTTGGCCGTAAAGCGTGTCAGCTCCACTCTTAGCGGGCATTAAGACATTGCTCCGGTCAGCGCCTGGGGAGCTAAGGAACCGGTACAGCGAGACGCATCAAGGCGCGGCGCGGAAGCAGGTTATCCAATTTCGCCCGAACATAACGCACGATATGTTCACCAGCTATTCGGTGAGCAGGCATGGCGGCACCCGCACTGGGCCGCGGTGGTCTCCGGCCGGACCCAGCTGACCTATCGTCAGCTGAACCAGTCGGCCAATAAGCTGGCGCACCATCTGGCGGACATGGGCGTCGGCCCGGAAACCCTGGTCGGAGTCTGCCTCGAGCGCGGCGTAGAGACGATTCGCTGCCTGCTGGCGACCCTGAAGGCGGGCGGTGCGTACCTGCCGTTGGATCCGTCGCTTCCGGCCGTACGGCTGCGCCAGATGTGCGCCGAAGCCCGCCCGCAGGTCATCCTGGTGAGCCGCGCAAACGCGGGAACCTTCGCGGAAACTGACGCAAGGCTGCTGCTGATCGACGAGTGCGCCGCCGAGCTCGCGGACCGGCCGGCCACGGCTCCCGGGGTCAGCCTGCAGGCAGCGGACATGGCGTACGTCATCTACACGTCAGGCTCCACCGGCCACCCCAAAGCCGTCGCCGTCAGCCACGGCTCGCTGGCCTGTGTCAGCGCCGAACTATCGCGCGAATACCAGATCTCCCCTGACGACCGGGTTCTGCAGCTGGCTTCCCTGGGCTTTGACACGTCGCTAGAGCAGATCCTGGTCACGCTGACCTGCGGAGCGACCCTGATGCTGCCGCCCCCGGGGACGATCGCGCCCACCGAGCTGCTCGGTTACCTGGCGGCGGAGCAGGTCAGCGTCATCGACTTGGTCCCGGCGTACTGGCACCAGCTGGTCGCGCTCGCCGAACCGAAAGACGAGCGGCTGCGAAGCGTTCGGCTCATGATCACCGGCGGCGACCGGGCGAGCCCCGCGGACTGCGCCGCGGCCCTTCGAGCAGTGCCCGGAGCCAGACTGCTCAATGCCTACGGGCTCACCGAGACGACGATCACGTCGACGCTGTACGAGGTCGACGAGAAACTGCTGGCCCCGGCCGCCTCGGTACCGGTAGGCAAGCCGGTCCGGCACGCGCAAGTGCTCGTTCTCGACCAGGACCTGAACCAGGTGCCCGCCGACACGGTGGGCGAGATCTACATCGGCGGCTGCGGCGTCGCCCGAGGGTATCTCGGCCGGCCAGAGCTCACGGCCGGGCTGTTCCTGCCGAACCCGCACGACGCCTCGCCCGGGAGCAGGATGTATCGCACCGGAGATCTTGGGCGCTGGCACGGCGATCACAACCTCGAGGTCATCGGCCGGGTGGACCATCAGCTGAAGATCCGCGGCTTCCGGGTCGAACCGGCCGAGATCGAGAGTGCCCTGGTGGGCCACCCCGCCATCGCCGAGGCGGCGGTCATCGCCCACGACTTTGGCCCGGGTAACCGGCAGCTCGCCGCGTACTACACCCGGCGCCATCCCGGATCGGCTGACGCCGAGACGCGGGAGCTGCCGTCAGTCGCGAGCCTGCGGACCTTTCTAGCTGCCCGGGTGCCAAGCTTCATGATTCCGGCCGTGTTCATCGCGATAGACCAGATGCCGCTGACGCCGCAGGGAACGATCGACCGGCGGGCGCTGCCGCGTCCGGTGACCGTGGCCAGCGGAGGCCTCTCCGGGGGATATACACCGGTACAGGCGGGCATGTCGCACCTGTGGTCCAGGATGCTCACGACGGGACGGGTGAGCCTCGACGACGACTTCTTCGCCCTAGGCGGCAACTCGCTGATCGCCGCGGAGATGCTGGCGCACGTGCGCGTCATGTTCGGGATCAGGCCGAACTACGTCCGCCCGCTCACCCGCCGCCTGCTCCGCGACCCGACCCTGCGGGGTTTCTCGAAGGCCACCCAGGACGCCCGCGCGGGAAGGCTCACCGCCCGCGGCGCGGATCCGCGGGTCAACTTCACCGCCGAGGCCAGACTGACTGATCCGGTCCACCTGGACGCCGGTCCGCCCCCGGACTGGAGGCGACCGCGCGAGATACTCCTCACCGGGTCGACCGGCTTCCTCGGGCTTTACCTGCTGCGCGAGCTGCTGACCGCCACCACCGCGCGGGTGCACTGCCTGGTCCGCGCCGACAGCGCCCCGGACGCACGGCTGCGCATCGCGCAGGCCGCCGAGCGCTATGAGCTCGACGGCCTGACCACCGATCGCATTGTGCCGCTGGCCGGAGATCTCGCCGAGCCGAATCTGGGCCTGGACCCCGGCACGTTCAGCGAGCTCGCGCGAACCATCGACGTCATTCACCATGCCGGCGCGACGGTGAACTTCGTCTACCCGTACCAGGATCTGCGGGCAGCCAACGTGACCGGCACCCGGGAACTAATCCGCCTGGCCGGACTGTACCGCGGCATACCCATTCACTACGTTTCCACTACTACCGTGCTCGCAGGTTTCGGCGCCATGGGCGTGCACGAGGTAACCGAGGACACGCCCCTCGCTTATGCCGACCGGCTTTGCATGGGCTACATAGAGACTAAGTTCGTCGCCGAGGAACTCTTGCGGAACGCCAGCCGCGCGGGCTTGCCGGTGGCCATCTACCGGCCCCTGGACATTGTCGGTGATCAGCACATCGGCGCCTGGAACACCGCTACCGAAATGTGCGCGCTGATAAGGTTCATAACAGACAAGGGCGTCGCGCCGGATATCGACCTGCCGCTCGACTTCGTGCCCGTCGATATATGCGCGGCCGCCATAGGATACATCTCTTCACATGCCGAAGCGGCCGGGGTCACCTATCATCTAGCCAGCCCGCAATACGCGCTGCTCGGATCGCTGGTCGACCGGCTGCGCCAGTACGGATATGCGATAAGAACGATACCTTACCCCGAATGGGTCGATGAGCTGCTTAAGAATGCCGCAGAAGGCCCCGGCCACCCGATGACCCCCTTCGTCCCGCTCTTCGTCGACCACTGCGAAGAACCCGGGCTCACGGTGGCGGAAATGTATCTTGAACACATTTTCCCGGCTTACACACGGTCACACGCCGAGGCGGCGCTAAGGGGCAGCAGCATAGCTTTCCCGCCGGTCGATGAGAAACTCCTTGATCTCAACATCGGCCGGCTGATGGCAACCGGGTACCTGAAGAGCCCGTTATGGCGGTCCGCCACTATCCGGACTGGGAATCCTTCACGATCGCACCGGGCGCCCAGGGCGCCCCGGTCGCCTTCGGCGCGGACCTGAGCCCGGGCAGCGTTCTCGGCGCGTACAAAAACGGGATTTTCCCGTTCCCGGCGCCCGATGACTACGCTCGCGACGTCAACGAGTTCCGGTATGAGGATCAGGTGTCGGACGGCGTGATCGGCCTCGTGGGCAGCACCGGAGATGACCCGTACCGGGTGGCCTGGTGGTCACCCGACCCCCGGCCGGTGATCAAAGCCGGGGATATTCACCTTGGCCATAATGTCAGGAAACAGCTGCGGCACGGCCGGGAACGAACGACAGCGAACGTTTCGTTCCGGCGGGTGGCGCAGGAATGCCGGGCGGGCCGCGAGCCGCGCTGGTTCACCGACGCGCTGCTGGAAAGCATGGTCCATTTGCACGAGGAAGGCTGGGCCCACAGCATCGAGGTCTGGCAGGACGGCGATCTGATCGGAGGCGCCCTCGGCGTCGGCGTGGGCTCCGTGCTCAGCGGAGATTCGATGTTCAACCGGCATCCCAACGCGGCGCGAATTGCGGTCGCGGATATGGGCGCGCGATTCGCCGAGGCCGGCGGCACGCTGATCGACGCACAGTGGGACAGCCCATTCCTGCGGTCGCTTGGCGCCGAACTAATGCCGCGAGAGGATTACCTGCCGCTGCTGACCGCCTCGGCCCGGCGCAGCGTGCTACCGGCCCAGCCACTCCCCGCGCGGCGGCTGCTGTCAGTAAGACTGGCCGAAGAGGGCTGAGAACCGCCGGGGGCGCCCGTCGACGATGCACACGTCACCCGATGCCTCCAGGTGCTCGGGGATACACCGGACGCTGACCGCCAGCGGCTTCAGGGCCGCCTCACACTCCGGGTCACCGCACCAGGGGGCCAGCACCAGGCCGCGGCCGCCGGTGAAGAACTTCCGCATCTCCGCGAAGTTGGTGAGGTCCGAGCGGATACCGTCCCGCAGCCGGGTCCGCGCCTGGATCAGCAGCCCTTCGTGCACTTCGGAGAGCGCGCTCGTCATCGCCTCCGTCGCCCCGGCCAACGGGACCGAGCGGACGTTCCGGTGATCCAGCCGGACCCGGTAGGTGACGGTGCGGCTGGCCGCATCCCGCTGCCCGACCTCGATGATGACGGGAGCGCCCTTCTTGATGTAACTCCACCGGACGTCGTTGGCCCGGCGCTCAGATCGCTCCACTAGGACCCGGTCCGGGGCCAGGCCGCCGGGCCGGGCCAGTTCGCTCGCCACTTCCTCGGCGTAGGCCAGGATGTCGTCGCTGCCCCCGCCGCGCAGGATCGGCACGATGACGACCTGAGCCGGGGCGATCTTCGGGGGCAGGACCAGGCCGTCGTCGTCGCCGTGGGTCATGATGACGGCGCCGATAAGACGGGTCGAGATGCCGAACGACGTGGTGTACACGTGCTGGCGCTGGTTGTCCCGGTCAAGGAACCTGATGTCGGCGGCGCGAGCGAAGTTCTGGCCGAGATAGTGCGACGTGCCCGCCTGCAGGGCGCGGCCGTCCTGCATCATCGCCTCGATGGTGAACGTCTTCACCGCGCCCGGGAAGCGCTCGCTCTCGGACTTTTCCCCCGGCACCGTGGGCAGGCAGAGGAAGTCTTCCGCGAAGGTCCGGTACATCTCGTGGGCGTTGAGCGTGTCCGCCAGCGCGGATGCCTCCGACTCGTGGGCCGTGTGCCCTTCCTGCCAGAGGAACTCCGTGGTCCGCAGGAAGACGCGCGGGCGCAGTTCCCACCGCACGACGTTGCACCACTGGTTGAGGCGCATCGGCAGGTCGCGGTACGACTGGATCCATTCCGCCATGGACTTCCCGAAAATCGTCTCCGAGGTCGGCCGGACGACGACCGGCTCCTCTAGCGGTCCGGCCGGGGTAAGGACGCCGTCCACGCTCTCCAGCCGGTGGTGGGTCACGACGGCCATTTCCTTGGCGAAACCCTCGACGTGCTCGGCCTCGGCCTGGAGATAGCTGACCGGGATAAACAGCGGGAAATACACATTGTCGTGACGCCTGGCCCGAATCTGGAGGTCGAGCTCGGCCTGCATGAGCTCCCACATCCGGTACCCCCACGGGCGGATGACCATGCAGCCCCGCACGTGGGCCATGGTGGCCAGCTCGGCCGCCCGGACGACTTCCTGATACCAGCCGGGGAAGTCTTCAGCGCGAGTCGGTGAGATCGCCGCGGCTGCCTGAGCTGACTGTGCTTGCGGCACCAGAGGAGTCCCTTCAATGCGGCAGGTGAGGTAATGCTAGATCGACACGCCCGAGGCGGCAGCGGCCTATTCTAGCAAGCACCGCGCCCATGAGTCCGGGGCTACGGTGCGGGTGGGGCGACGGTCGCGTCGCGACGGCCGGCCCGGCGCAAGGCCTCGGTGATGAACCCATCGGCCTTGAGCTCCTCGACGAACGTGCGCAGGAAGCCGAGGGTTTCGTCGCGGCGGGTCCGGGTGGTGCCCACGGCCTGCCGGATCTCCATGAACCGCGGTTCGAGCAGCCGAATGCCGGGATGGGCGGCGGCGAACACCTCGAGCGGCTGGCGGATGCCGGCCACGGCCTCCAACTGCCGTTCGGTAAAGACCGTGGTACCTTCGTCGCCGCGGACCACCTCGGCGTGGGCCAGGGTGCGGGAGAGGAACAGATCGTAGGCGGACCCTTGGTTGACCGCGACGCGCACACCGGGGCGGTCCACGTCGGCGCTCGAGGTAAGGGGTGAGTCCGGCGGCACGGCGAATACGCCCTCGATCACCGCGTACGGCGGGGTGAACGCCACCGTCTCCTCGCGGGCCGGGTCGATGGCCAGGAAGCAGATATCGGCGCGGCCCGCCTTCATCGCCTCGAACGACTCCCGGGCCGCGTCGAAACAGACCAGCTCCACCGGGACGCCAAGCCGAGCGGCCAGCTCACGGGCGATATCGACGGTCACGCCGCTCGGGGCCGCCGGCGTGCCTTGAGCCAGCACCGGGTTGCCCAGGTTGATCGAGGCTCGCAACGTGCCCGTGGGGGCGAGGTCAGTCCGGACATCCATGAGTCGCATTGTGCCATCCGGCCAGCTCCTGATGCGTGGCTCAGCATCGACGAGATCGGCCTACATGTGTAGATTAAGAGGCGTGAAGATGACCGTGCCGCTGGAGCGCGTGCTGCGGGCGTTCCTGGACGAACCCACGGCGCCCCGCTACGGCTATGACCTGATGAAGGCGGCCAGCCTGCAAAGCGGCACCCTGTATCCGCTGCTGGCTCGCCTGGAACAGCAGAAGCTGGTCGCCTCCGCGTGGGAGACCCCGCAGCAGGAGGGACAGCGGCCCAGAAAGTACTACCGGCTGACCGGCGAGGGCATCCGGGTCGCCCGGCTTGAGCTCGCGCGATCCTCCCGGCAGGAGCGCACGCCGGGCCGCCCGGGCCGGCTAGCACCAGGGAGCCTGGGTTGAGGAAGCCTGGGTTGAGGGGAGAGCGCGCGCTGCTGCGCATCGGGGAGTACCTGGTGGGCTGCGCTTGCCGCCGCCTGCCGCGCGGGACCGGTAAAGATCGCTACCGGGAATGGGTGGCCGAGCTGCCCGCTATCCTGCATGATCCCGAGATCAGGTTCGCTCCGTACCGCGCCGTCCGCATGCTGGGCTACGCGGCGGATACCCTGCGGGGAGCCGCCAGGACGTCCGGCCGGACCCGGCACCGGCCGCCCGCGCCCTTGGCCCTCCTGCTCGGCGTGCTCTTTGCGGCTGGCCTGGCGCTCGTGGCCTGGGACATCCGGACCGCGGTACGGGCACCAGGGCACTGGCCGAACTACCTGTACCTGACTTGGTCCCTGTTCCTTGCGGCCTGGCCCCTTGGCCAATATGCCTGGTCCACCGCACGCATGACCCGACTGCTCTTCTTCGGCGGCCTCCTAGCTGGCATGGTGGTCAACATCTGGACTGCGGTGCAGGCCCCAGCGAACTGGGTGAACTACCTTGTGGCGGCGTGCTACTTCTCCGTCGTCCTTCTCCTGCTGTGGCTCATGAGGCGATTTGGCCGCCGGCACGGTCTTTCCGTCAGGCCGGGATCTACTCGTTGAGCCAGTCGAAGATGCGTTTACCCTCACTCCCCTCTCTTCGCTATCGACCGAGCGGCGCCGGCCTGACGCAACTGCAAACATCTGTTGCACATCTGATCCTTAAGTGCTACCGTTGGTTGCAGTTCAAACGACCAGTGGCGCACTTAGGCAAGGAGCGGATTCTGATGGCAGGTCTCATGATTGAGCGGGAGGTCCTGATCGAGGCACCGGCGGAGGTGGTGTGGCGCATCGTTACCGAGCCCGACCAGATGACCAAGTGGTTCGCCGACCGGGTGGAACTCGTCGTCGAACCCGGCGCGCACGGCTATATGCACTTCGGCGACCAGGGGGGCCCCGTCGTCGTGGAGACGGTCGATCCGCCGACTCGCTTCTCGTTCCGCTGGAACCATCCCCGCGAGGAGGAGCCGGTGGCGGGCAACTCGATGCTCGTCGAGTTCACGCTGACGCCCGAAGGCGACGAGCAGACTCGTCTCCGGGTGACCGAAAGCGGCCATGATCTGCGCGACTGGCCCGACGCGGAGAAGCAGCGCTATGCCGACGATCACCGGGAGGGGTGGGGCGACTTCCTGGACCGCCTCGCCGGCGTGTCCGTGGCGCGCCAGCCGGGATGACGACGCAGGTCGATGACGAGTTGTGGTCGGCCATCGGCGACCCGTCTCGTCGCCGGGTGCTCGATCTGCTGGTCAGCCACGGTGAGGTCAGCGCCAGTTGGCTGGCCGGCCACGTGCCCTTCTCCCGCCAGGCGGTCTCCAAGCACCTCGTGGTGCTCGAGGAGGCTGGGCTGGTCAGCCGGCGCAAGCAGGGTCGAGAGGTTCTCTACCGGGTCGAGGCCGGCCGCCTCGATCAGGCCGCTCGGGCCATGGCTGATCTCGCCGCGCAATGGGACCAGCGCCTGGCCGTCGTCAAACGCCTCGCCGAGGCGGCCCACGTAGAAAGCTTGGACACTCCCAGGTAAGGAGAATGCGATGACTCTGCCTCCTGTCGTCTCCCGTGCGGAATGGCTGCGGGCCCGTCAAGAGCTACTGGCCCAGGAGAAGGAGCTCACCCGGGCCCGCGCCCGGGTCAACGCGGAGCGCCGCCGGCTGCCGATGGTTCGAGTGGACAAGCCGTACACGTTCGAGGGCCCCAACGGGATGGTGAGCCTGCTCGACCTGTTCGAGGGCCGGCCGCAGCTGGTCATCCATCACTTCATGTGGATCAACGACATCGACGCTGACGGGAACGAGCACCCGCGCGACGCCGGCTGCGCCAGCTGCTCGTCGGCCGCCGACGGCATCGGCCACCTGCGCCAGCTCCACGTCCGGGGCACCACCCTGGTCGCGGTGAGCCGGGCCCCGCAGGCGAAGATCGCCGCGTTCCGCGACCGGATGGGGTGGACGTTCCCGTGGTACTCCTCGGCCGGCAGCGACTTCAACTACGACTTCCACGCGACCGTCGACGATCGGGTGGCGCCGGTCCAGATCTTCCATCGCTCAGAAGCGGAGATGACCGAAGCGGGAATGCCCTGGACCGAAGCCCTGCGGGGCGACTGGCCCGGCATCAGCGCCTTCCTCCAGGTCGACGGGGAGGTGTACCACACCTACTCCACGTTCGGCCGCGGTATCGAAGAGTTCCACAACGGCTACCCGTACCTCGACCTCACCGCCCTGGGTCGTCAGGAGGCATGGGAGGAGCCGAAGGGACGAGCAACCCCACTCGGCCTGCAAGTCGGCGGCCCGAACATGCGCCTCCCCGACGAGTACTGACAGACCTCTTCCGGTCAGAAGCGGGTCCTGCGGAAGGTCGATCAGCGCATACGCCAAAACCCGTGACGCAGGCTTATCGTGTGGCATTGGGCGTAGCGAGGATGAGGGTGAAGGGCGGCGGCGGAGCATGTTCGAGCGGTTCACTGACCGGGCGCGGCGGGCCGTGGTCCGGGCACAGGAAGAGGCCAGGAGGCTGGACCACAGCTACCTGGGTACTGAGCACGTCCTGCTGGCCCTGACTCATGAAAGCATCGGCGGCGTGGCGGCCGGGGCGCTGGAGTCACTGGGGATCGGCCTGGAGGCCGTGCGGCAGCGGGTGGAGGAGGTCACCGGCCGGGGCAAGGAGGCGCCGTCCGGGCACATTCCGTTCACCCCGCAGTCAAAGAAGGTGCTTGAACTGGCGCTGCAGGAATCCATCGCTCTGGGTCACAACTACATCGGCACCGAGCACATCCTGCTCGGCCTCATCCGTCAGGGCGACGGCGTGGCCGCGCAAGTGCTGTCGGAGCTGGGCGCCGACCTGGACGGGGCCCGTGAGCAGGTGATCCGGCTACTGGACGAGTACCGGCGCACGCACGGGAATCAGACCGGATGACGGCGCTGCGCCGCGCAGCGCCCGTGGCAAGATCACGGCCGTTCCGCTCGGCCAGGCCGGTGACCCTCGGCCAAGACGCCACGCCACCGGGCCACCAGGCGCGCTAGCACGAGGAAGCCGAGTAAACCTGAGCTGGCTGGTGTCATGATCACCCCGCGTACCATGGGCCGGAGGCGGGGGGGCAGCCGGCACAGTTCATAGCGAGGAGAAGCGGGTGCCGCAGGCGCCAGCACGGCGGGATACCGGGGAGTCATCGGATGTAGCCAAGCTGGTCAGGCTGCATCACCGGCGGCGCGGGTGGGCCTGGGTGGTAATGGGCAGCGTGATTGGCCTCGTGGTGTACGTGGGGATCGGCGCAAATCCGTTCGGGGACCTCACCGGGACGGCGGAAACCCTCGGCGTCATCCCGGTGTTCGTGCTGCTCGCTCTGGTTCTGGCCGGGCTCGTGGTGGTAGTCGTCGATACCTCACGCATTCACGGTGCCGACGCGGCCGTCCGGGTGAGCGCGAAAGGCAGCGTTTCGCATCACCCGCTGTACGCTCACGCGCATCGCTATCCGCCGCGCCACCATGGCAGCTGGGCGTTCGGAATCGTCATGCTCGTCGCGATGGCTGGTATCACCGTGGTTATCCTGCCCGCCGAGGTGAACTCGTGGGCATATGCGGTCGGCGCGGAGAACCACGACACCTTCACCCCGGCGTCGTATGCCCAGTCCTGCAGCAAGGTGGCCCGGGGCGGCGGCGGCTGCCATACGGTGACCGAAGGCTACCTTTCCAGAAGCGGCGCGGACGTCACCTGGGGCAGCCAGGTGCCGCTGGCCCAGCCGTTCGGTGTCCGCGACCCGCTCTGGGGCTGGGGCACCGGGCGGAATCTGATCAGCGGCGACGGCTCGGCGATCCCGACGATCATCACGGGGCTGTTCTTCGACGGAATAACGCTCCTGCTGCTGTACATCCTCCTGGTGATAGTGCGCCAGACGTCATCGAGGCCAAGCCAGCGGATGCCGGTGCCCGCTCGCGCAGACCCGGGCCGGGTTCGCGGCACGCAGCATCCCGGTCGCGGTCACCACGGCAGCGGCGTTCGCCACCCGGCCCGGCGCGGGCCAGGTCGGCGCTGACGATCCCGCCGGAGGGTGCGGCGTCCGGTAGGTAGCCAGGCCGGGCGGTCGCGTTACCTGGGCTTGCTGTGCTGGCCATTCGGCCGCGGTACGCAGATCTGGTCACGGGTTGTGGTGCCGCCGTCCGTTCCGAATAATTTAAATTCAGGCCGAACGGACGGTGGTTCACGCTCTGGGCGATCGGGCTCAGGTGCCGCAGTAGGTGACGTACGGGACGCGGCCCGCGGGCGCTTCGGGGGCCGGGCCGGCGTAGTCCGCTAGGCCGGGCCGTTCCTCGAAGGGGCGGGAGACGACGTCGACGAGACGGCGGAACGGTCCCAGCTCGCCATCGGTCGCCGCCGCAAGCGCCTCCTCGACACGGTGGTTGCGCGGGATGTAGACGGGGTTGACCTGGTCCATCGCTGCGGCCGCCGCGGCATGGTCCGCGGGCAGCAGGACCTCGCGACGGGCGGCCCAGGCGTCGAAAGGCTCCGGCTCGGTGAACAGCGTGCGCGCGGTGCCGGCCGACAGCGCGCGGAAGAACCGCGTGAAGTCGACCTGCTGCCGCCGCATCAGCTCCAGGACGTCCTCGGCCAGATCCCGGTCCGGCGCGGTGAGCCCGAGCTTCGCCGCCATGCCCTGCGCCCAGTGCCGCGCGTAGGCGTCAGTGAACCCGTTCAGCACGTCGGTGGCCGCCTCGACCGCGGTCTCGCTGTTGTCGTCGAACAGCGGCAGCAGGGCCTCAGCCAGCCGGGCCAGGTTCCACTGCAGGATCCTCGGCTGGTTGCCATAGGCGTAGCGGCCGCTGTCGTCAATGGAGCTGAACACCGTGGCCGGGTCGAAGGCGTCCATGAACGCACACGGGCCGTAGTCGATGGTCTCGCCGGAAATCGTCGTGTTGTCCGTGTTCATGACCCCGTGGACGAACCCGGCCAGCATCCACCGGGCCACCAGCGACGCCTGCGCCTCGACCACCCGCCGGTACAGGTCCAGGTAGCGGTTCGGGGCGTCGGCGGCCCCCGGGTAGTGACGGGCGATGGCGTAGTCGGCGAGTGCGCGCAGCAGGTCCGGGTCGCCGGACGCGGCCGCGTACTGAAACGTGCCCACGCGCAGGTGGCTCGCGGCGACCCGGGTGAGGACCGCGCCCGGCAGCGCCCTTTCCCTGAGCACCCGTTCGCCCGTGGCGACCACCGCGAGCGCCCGCGTGGTGGGGATGCCGAGGCCGTGCATGGCCTCGCCGATGAGATACTCGCGCAGCATCGGGCCGACCACGGCCTTGCCGTCGGCGCCGCGGGAGAACGGGGTGCGCCCGGNNCCCCTTGAGATGAAGGTCGTGGCGCCGCCCCCGTATATCGATCACCTCGCCGAGCAGCAACGCGCGACCGTCCCCGAGCCGGGGCGCGTAGAAGCCGAACTGGTGGCCGGCGTAGGCCTGGGCGACCGTCGTGACCCCCGCCGGGGCCTGCCCGACCAGCAGCGCGACGCCCGACGGCGCCCGCAGCTCGGCGGGATCGACGCCCAGCTCGACCGCCAGCTCCTCGTTGAGCACCAGCAGCTCGGGGGCGGGCGCCGACGCCGCCGTCCACGGCACGCAAAGGCCGGGCACTTCGCGGGCGTAGGAATCCTCGAACCGGAACAAGGTCGCCGTGATGGTCATGCCTTCGAGACTACGGGCCCGCCGCCGTCCGGCAAGTCCCTGCTCATCGCGGGCCTAGGGCTGGCGGTTATTTCATTCTGGTATCGCCTCGCGGGTGCGGCCGGGGGCGTCGTGCCGGCCGGCGCGACCGTGCTGATACTGGTGCTATGACTGAGACTGAGTCGCTCATCGCCGAGGTCCGCCTGTTGCGCGCCGACGTCGCCCGGCTGCACGCCGCGCACACGGCCGTGCACATCCGGCACGGCTGGATGGGCCTGCTCCTCAAAGACCTTTCCACCAACCCGTACACCCAGTACAAAGTCCACATGTGGGGCGCGATCTACTGGCTGATCAACTTCCCGCTGATCTGCTGCCTGTTCTTCTTCACGCCTACGCTGTGGGTCAAGCTCGGGATCTTCATCACGCTGATCTACTCGATCTACGCCAACCTCGCGACCGACTACGGAGCCATGTCGGCGGCCGAGGCAGCGTTCGGGGAGCCGCAGCCGCCGCCGATCCCCCTTGAGCCGCAGCCGCCGCTGCAGTCCACGTGAGGCGGCGCGAGGCGTTTGACCTGACCCGCGGCATGACGGCACATCGTGCCGGCTATTGCCGCCATCCATGCGGGCATCAACGCTAAGGACGCCATCGTAACCGCACTCACGGGTACAGCCAGCAAGGGCAAGAACCACTCCGCCGCAGCCGGGGAACTGCAGCAAGCACTTGGCCAGCGACCCGACGCAGCTACCGCTGAACGAGCACTCCGCGAGTTGATCTCTGCCAAGACAGATGTGGAATACGGTGTCGCGCTGGTAACTGCCGCGACGGCCGAACCGCTCGTACGGCGCGCCGGAACCCTGGTCGAACTCGCAGTCCAGATCGTTCGACTGGGTCGCTGACCGTCCCGGCAGAATTCCTTAACCTTAACGAGGGTGGGTGTCAGGCGAAAGGCCGGATGGTTGCCGGGTTGGCGGGCTCGTACCGGCGCCACTGATCTGCGGCAGGCTGGCCAGTGGCTACGAAGGCCGCCACCGCGTGAGAGAACGTGTGGCCGAGAGATCGGGCCGCGGCGGTGGCCTCGCCGAGCATGGGGCTGTCGGGGTAGGCGTCGATGGTGTCGAAGAAGAAGGGGAGTTCAACGCAGTGCGGGGCGCCCAGGTGGGCGGGGTCCTCGGCCGGGGTGTAGTCGAATTGGTAGACGTAAGCGGGGTTGCTGGCTGCCGCGTGGTGATCGGCGATGGCGAGAGTACCGTCGCGGAAAATTATCTCGGTCTCGACCTTGGTGAGGACGTCGCCCGGTGTGGCGCCAGGAAGCCGGGCGGCGGTGCGGTCGTACCGTTCGGCGCCGCCGTCGATCTGTCCAGCCACGATCGAGCTGGCCCGGTCGGCGGTGATGGCTTGGATGCGCGGGTCGAAGGCGAAGAACGCCGCCATCTCGTCCCTGGTGGTCCCGGTCAGCAGTTGCTTGCCGTCGAGGCGCCCGCCGGCCAGCGCCTGCTGCCATGCTTCGGGGATGCCGAAGGCGCCGAGGACGGGGTACATCGGCGGAGCGACGCTGCCAGGACGGGAGATGTCCAGGGCCACCTGCTGGTAGGCGGCGAGGAGTTGCTCGGCTGGGACCGCCCGCAGGGCGGCGGGATCCAGCCCGCGGTCCAGGCCGAGGATCTTGAGGAAGCTCCGGGCGTGGTCGGCCGCCTCCCCGGGGTGTTGCGGGGCGAGCCCCCAGGGCCCGCTCTGGGTGATGACCCGGTTGATGTGCGGGCCGGTGACCGGTGAGAGGGCGAGGTAGAGGGCGGAGAACGCGCCGGCGGACTGACCGCCCACGGTGAGGGTGCCTGGATCTCCCCCGAAGGCGGTGATGTTGCGCTTGACCCAGGCGAGGACGGCGGCCTGGTCCTGCGCACCGAGATTCTCGATGCCGAGTTCCGGCAGGTAGAGGTAACCGAGAGGGCCGATACGGTAGTTGGCGGTGACGACGACAATGTTGCCGGCGGCGGCCAGGTTCCGGCCGTCGTACCAGTCCCAGCCACCGGACCCGCTGGTAAAACCGCCGCCGTGGAACCACACCAGGACCGGGAGGGCGCGCGGGGCGGGTCCGTCGACCGGCAGGCGGGGGGCCCACACGTTGAGGGTGAGAGAGCCGTCCTCGTGCCAGTCGGGGGTGCGGCGCCCCATGACCGCTTCCAGACGGGAGGGGCCCTGCGGGACGGACGGGCCGGGGCGGCTGGCGTCCCGCAGGCCCGGCCACTTGGGGTGCTGCTCGGGGGCGGCGAAGCGCCGGTCCCCCACTGGCGAAGCCGCGTAAGGAATGCCGCGGAACGCGGCGACGCCGCCCTCGACGATGCCCTGGACGCTTCCCGACTCCGTACCTACGACAGGGCGTTCCATCACGTTCATTGGTGTCAACCTTCGGGTGCTGACGGAGTCTGTCAGCCGACCGACGTGACGCCGAAACAAGAGGACCCGATCTCGCTGGTGGATCCGTTCGGGTCCTTCCGCCAGGTGAGGGCACAGTAGGTGCCGTTTGGTATGGAGCCGCCCGGGATCCACGTCAAACCGATCCCAGAACCGGGACGAACATAGCTGTAGCCGGTGCACTCGATCCGAGTCCCGTTGCGGTGCAGGCAGGACTGAAGCGTGCGGCCGGAGCTCGTGACACTTGCGCTGGTCGACACCGACGTGAAGTTGCTGTCGCCGCTGATGCACGTCTTTGTATTGCCGTTCGACGAGCCGTATGTGCAACCCGAGTCAGCTGAAGCCCCGGCCGCGGGAGCGCCGACGTAGCTGACCACGGCAGCCGCGGGAATGAGCGCCGAAACGAGCGCGGCGGCGCGGACTATTCGGCGAACCCGATCAGTCATGCGTATCATGCGCAATCCTCCCCGTCGTTCAGCACGCGTGCAGAACCCGCCGAAAGCGGGACAGATGCCAAAGCTACAAGATGCTGGCGGGAAAGGTTGGCTGCTCTGGGTTAAGAGACAACTCGTTGTGCCGAGGGAGCGTCCACTTCCTAAGTTGCGGCATCGCGCATGATCTCCAAGGTCTCCTGCAGCGCGTCCGGGCCTTCCGCGGCGATGCCATAGCGTTGCCCTCATGAACGCGCACCCGTTCGAGATCATCTGCGAGATCGAGCCTCCCGTCCGGCCAGACCTCACGCACGCCCGCCACCAGATCGGGGTGCTCACCGCGGTGTCCAGCACCTTCCTGATCCCCGATAACCACATCGGCCGTGCCACCGTCTCCAGCATCGCGGTCGCGCATGAGGTGCAGGCCATGGGCGGCCACAGCATCGCCTGCATCAACTCCCGCGACCGCAACCTGCTCGGCTTCCGCCGCGACCTGCTCACCGCCGCCGCCTATGGCGTCAGCCAGTTCCTGTTCGTCTACGGCGACAAGCCGGGCACGGGCGGGCGGACCAGCGACCTGACGGTCCGGTCCATGATCGAGGAGGCACGCTCCTGCACGGCCACGGACCCGGCGTTCGCCGGGGTCGCGCCCTGGCGGATCGGCGTCGCCGCCGGCCTGAAACCGCTGCCCCGGTGGAAGCACGCCGCCGACTTCATCTTCAGCCAGGTCAGCTACTCGGTCGACGCCCAGCTGCGGTGGCGCGACGCCAACCCGGCTGACGTCCCCGTCTACGCTGGCGTGATGGTCCTGGCCAGCGCCGCCATGGCCGGCCGGCTGGCCGCCACCATCCCCGACATCGAGATCCCCGGCTCGCTCGCCGGCCAGGTCGCCCGCGACAAGATGGCCGGCGTCGAGGCCGCCTGCCAGCAGATCACCCGGCTCCGCGACAGCGGCGCCTTCGCCGGCGTCCACCTGGTGCCCGTCAACCGCTACCGGGAAATTTCCGCACGCCTGGAAGCACTCACCTGACCAGGCACGGCTAGGCCTGCAGGACGAAGAATAGGAAGCACAGGAAGCGCGGCTTGGCCGCGAGCTCGTCGGGGAACAGCTCACGGGCGGCCGGCGCAGGCGCTGGCTCGCTGACGACCGCTATCCGAAATCCGGCCGCGGTGAAGGCGTCGGTCATCGCGTGCAGCGGCCGGTCCCAGAAACTCATCCGGGCGGTCTGGCCGCCCATGGTCCACTCTTCGATCCGGTTGGAGGTCGCGAAATAGTCGGCCGTGCGGCCGGCCTCGCGGTGCATGAGGGTAATGGCGAAAGGATGCTCGACGGACACGACCAGCCGGCCGCCGGGCTTGAGCACGCGTCGCAGCTCGGCTAGCGCCGGACCCCAGTCCTCCAGATAGTGCAGCACCAGGGATGCGGTGACGTCGTCGAAGGTGTTGTCGGGGAAGGGAAGCGGGCGGCCAAGGTCGGCCACCTGCAGATCCGCGTCGTCACCGAGCCGCCGCCGGGCGAGCTCGATCATTCCGGCGCTTTTGTCGAAGCCGGTCACGATGGCGCCCCGGTCGCGCAGCGCCGCGGACAGCGGGCCCGCGCCGCAGCCGGCGTCGAGGATNNCGGCCACGTCCCCGGCCAGGGCCAGCATCGCGGGCCGCTCGTAATAGGCATTGACGAGGTTGGCCTCATTTTCGGCCGAGTACGCCTCAGCGATGCCGTCATAGTCGTTGGCCCTCTGCGGATCTGCAGAAACAGCGGACAGCGAGGTAAGCCTGGTCGAGATCTCCCCGGAGGGATCGTGGTCGGTAGGCACGCGGTACATCCTGGCATACCCGCCGTGTCCCGCATCGCGTGTCACCGGGGGTTAATGGCCCGCTAATGGCCCGGCGTTCCGGGTCGCTGATCTCTCCGGGCCTGGAATTCCTTCCACTCCCGAGGCCGCCTGGCGACGTGCTCTTGAGGAACACGATGATCGCCAGGGCGGCCGCAACCGCCGCGGCGTCCAGGACCTTGCCTGCGAGAACTAGATACACGGCACCGGAGATGGCTACCACCGCCACAGCGTGGCCCTCGGGCGAGGCGGGAGAGTGGCTGTGCCCCGCGCGCGCGGGGCCGTACCATGCTTTGCTTCCCAGCAACGGCCTTGGCCGCATGGTCATCGGCTCCGGCGATCGCTTCCGCAGACGTTGCGCGAGCAGGTAAACGAGGCCCCCGAGGGGGCTGGCACCCACAATGAGAACGGCCCAGACGAACCTGGACACGAAATGCGCAGTGTCGGCTGTCCCAAGGCGCAGCAGGCAGAAGACGTCGAAGACCACCACGAGCAGGACGCCGAGCAAGATCGCAATCAGCCCGACCGAGGCCAAAAGCCCTTCCATGTCCCGAACGCTACACCACGTTGCCTGCCGGGCCGTGCCCTGCTCCGCCCCGTCTTCCGCTAGCACGAGACAAGAAAGAGGCCGGACCCTTATTCGGATCACGGTCACGCACCCAAGGCCATTGTCCGGCGAAATGCGGCGGTCAATCCGGCCGACACTGGGTGCAGCAGAGCCGCCGAGGACGTGATGGGCCCAGCAGTGGGCGCACAAGTATCCGCCTTATGTGCTCATTTGCGCGTGTGATGCAGGGGGCGCTCAGAGTTGGGCGTTCTGTTTGGCATGTGCGGGGTTCTCACTGGCCTTCCGGGCCGGCGGGCAGGGCGCGCAAGCCGGCCGGGGTGGCTTCGCTGGCCAGGCGGGCTCGGACGGCGTGGCGGGCGCGGTTGAGGTAGGCGGCATCGGAGTAGAGGTGGAAGTACCAGTTCGCCATCAGCAGGGCGCCCTCCAGCTCGAAGGCGAGCTGCCGCGGGTCGCTGCCTGCTGGCAGCTCGCCGTTGGCCTGGGCGTCCCAGGCTGTGCGTTCGAGGGTTTCCATCCATTGGTTCTGGCATTGGGCTATGCGGCTGCGGACGGGGCCTGGCGCCTTGCAGTCGAACTCGGCCATGGCCGAGGCGAAGAAACACCCGCCGGGGAATACGCCGCGCTCGACGTAGGACAGGAATGCCTCGCACAGCCCGTGCAGGCGGGTGATGCCAGAGGCGGTGGCCAGGGCCGGTGCGATCACCTCCTGCGCATATCGCTGCCTGGCCGCCTCGATCGTGGCCAGTTGCAGGTCCTGCTTGGAGCCGAAGTGGGCGAACAGCCCGCTCTTGCTCATGGCCAGCTCGGTGGCCAGCCGCCCGATGCTGAGGCCGTCCAGGCCCTCGACGGAGGCCAGGTCGGCGGCGGCCCGCAAGATCGTGTCCCGTGTCCTGTCGCCGTGGCTAGTGGTCTGTCTCGGCATGAGTCCCATTGTATAGCACGAACGATCGTGCTATTTTCGGGACGGAGCCCACCTCAGGGCCGTCTCTTGGAAAGGGGATGGGTCATGCCATTCGTCAATGTCAAGGTCATCGAGGGAGTCTTCTCGCCCGAGCAGAAGCAGGACATGGTGCGCCGGCTGACCGACACCATGGTCGACATCGAGGGCGAGAACATGCGCCAGGTCACCTGGGTCGTCGTCGAGGAAGTCAAGAGCGGTGACTGGGGCATCGCCGGCAACCCGCTGAGCACCGCGGACGTCAAGGCCCTGGCCGCCGGCCAGCCCGTCGGCTAGCCGTCACCGGTCCCTCGCCACCGGCGGGCGCGATGTATGACGTGATCGTGGTGGGCGCCCGGTGCGCCGGGGCGCCGCTGGCCATGCAGCTGGCGCGCGCCGGGCACCGGGTCGCCCTGGTCGACCGGGCGTCGTTTCCGGCCGACACCATGTCCACCCACTTCGTGTGGCAGCGCGGCGCGGCCCGGCTGCGGGCATGGGGGCTGCTTGGCCGGCTGCAGGCCCGCGGCTGCGCGCCGATCCGGGAGATCACCTTCGATCCGGGCCCGGTGCAGGTGACCGGTATCGGGCCGGACGTGGCCGGGGAGTCCGGCACGTACTGCCCGCGGCGGACCGTGCTCGACGCGCTGCTCGTCGAGGCGGCCGGCGAATCCGGCGCCGAGCTGATCGAGGGGTTCGTGGTCAGTGACGTGCTGTGGTCCGAGGGCCGGGCGGCGGGCGTGCGGGGCCACCGGCGAGGGTCCGCGGAGTCGTCGTTGCGGGCCCCGGTCGTTGTGGGCGCGGACGGCTTGCATTCGACCATCGCCCGACGGGCCGCGGCCCGCACCTACCGGCAGCATCCGCCGCTGACGGCCGTCTACTACTCCTACTGGAGCGGGATCTGCGAACTGGGTGCCTCGTTCCATGCCCGCTCCGGGCGGCTGATCCTGGTCTGGCCCACCAACGACAACCTGAGGTGCATCTACGTCGCCTGGCCCCGCGAGGAGTTCTCCCAGGTCCGCAGGGACGTGGCGGGCAGCTTCCACGCCGCCCTCGAGCTCGTTCCCGGGCTGCGCGAGACCGTGGCATCGGGACACCGGGAACAACGCTTCACCGGCACCGGTGACCTGCCCAACCTGTACCGGGTATCGGCCGGTCCGGGGTGGGCGCTGGCCGGCGACGCCGGCCACCACAAAGACCCCTGCACCGGCATGGGTATCTCGGACGCCTTCCTGGCCGCCGACCTGCTAGCCGAGGCCATCCACGACGGGCTGGCCGGGCACCGGCCGATGGACCAGGCCCTCGCCTGTTACCAGCAGCGGCGAGACGCCCTGACGGCCAACGGGTTCGACCTCACCCTGGGCACCGCCAGGCTCGCACCGCTCTCGCCCAGGCTCGAGGTGCTCTGCCGGACCGCCGCAGAGCACCCCGGCGTGGCCCGCCGGCTCTTCGGCGTGCTCGGCGGCGCCATCCCGATCGCCGACCTGTACCAGGGAACAGCCCAATGAGCGGGCCGTCGACCGGGGTCATCCTGAACCGCCTCGGCGGGGCCAACGCCGGTCAGTGGCGGCGGCTCATCAAACGGGCCGAGGCCGCCGGGCTGGATCACCTCGCCGTGGGCGATCACATCAGCTTCCATACCGGGGCCGGCGCCGACGGCCTGCTGGCGGCCGCCAACGTACTTGCCGTCTCCGAACGGCTATCCGCCAACACGGCCGTCTACCTCCTCCCGCTGCGGCACCCCGTGCTGGTCGCGCGGCAGCTTGCCGACATCAGCACCCTGGCTCCGGGACGGTTCATCTTCGGTGTCGGGATCGGCGGCGAGGACCGGCACGAGGCCGAGGTCTGCGGGGTGGACCCGGCCACGCGAGGACACCGGATGGACGAGTGCCTGCAGGCGATCCGGCAGCTTCTCACCGGTCAGCCCGTCGACTTCGAGGGCCAATTCATCAGGCTCACTCAGGCCCAGATCATCCCGCCGCCCGCAGAGAGGATCCCTGTCATCATCGGCGGGCGGTCCGATGCAGCCATCGGACGCGCCGGGCGGTACGGCGACGGCTGGTTCGGGATCTGGGTGTCAGCCGGCCGCTACCGGCAGGCGATCGCCCAGATGCACCAGGCCGCCCGAGACGCCAGACGCGACGTGCCCGGCTGGACAAACGCGCTCAACATCTGGTGCGGGGTAGACAAGTCCCCCAGCACCGCGCGGGTCCACGTAGCGCAGGCCATGGAGAACTTCTACGGGCTCCCCTACAGCGCATTCGAGAAGTGGAGCCCGGCCGGCCCGCCACAACAGCTCGCAGAGTTCCTGATGCCTTACCTCGCCGCGGGCTGCTCGGTGTTCAACCTGATCATCAACGGACCCAGCGCCGAAGCTGAGATCGAAGCCGCCGCCGAAATCCGCCAGCGCCTGCTTGACGTCACGCCGTAACCGGGCCGGCGGCCGGCATGGCCGTTGGCGCCTACCCCGGTGCGGTCAAACTCACGAACAATCGTGGTCAGTCAGTTCTCGCGAACGGAATCAGCGAGTGCATCCGCACCGAGGTGATCACGAAGCCGGGCACGTCGGCCGCCAGGGTGAACCCGGAACCGGAACCCGGCGCGCGGGCCGGNNAGGGGGAGATCCCGGCAGGACACGTCTTGAAAATGCGGTCAGGAGGCGAGCTGCTGTTCCAGGACGGCGGCGGTCCGCCAGTGCTCCGCCAGGACAGGTCCGGGCTGGTCGAGGGCCGCGATGGTGAGGTTGATCTCGGCCAGCGGCCGGGCGTCGCGGTCACGGAGCCGCTCGTATGCGGTGAGGGCCGCGTCACGCTCGTCGTCCCAGTGGCGGGTGACGGTCTCGGCCAGGACGGCGGCGTCGCGGAACGCGTCCGCGATCCCCGTGCGATCGCCGGGTCCTTGTGGTGCCCGGCATCGCCCGCGAGGGCCCACCCGGGCCCGGCCGATCGCCGGAAGAAGTTCGGCAGGTCGCCGGAGCCACGGATGCGCTCGGTGATCTCCCCACCCCGCAGGAGCCGACGCAGCGGCGGATGGTCGTGCAGGACGCGCCGGTAACGCTCGCCGGGGGCGTGCCGCGCGTCGGCGAACCCGGCGGCGGGGGCCTCGGCATCCGGGCACTGCGATGTAGCCGGCCGGTCATGCTGGCTCAGGCGGACGGCCGGGAATCGGAGGTCAGCTGGGTACGCCAGGATGCCTCGCTGACCGGTTTGATGCCGGGCAGCGGGCCCAGCTGGCTGAGCATGAGCAGATCGTTGCGGGTCGCAGCGTGCCGGGGAAAGGGCCTTAACCTGCGGAAATTAGTAGCGGGGGCGGGATTTGNNCGCGACCTCTGGGTTATGAGCCTACGACGCACGTCTCCGAAGTCTCGGGCGGTCTCTATCCACCGCTCCTGCCTCGGAAAATGCGACCCGCCAGTGTCACCCAGCGCCGCATGTCTCCGTCGTCGCGGGCCGTTCCGCAGCGTCTCGTGCACAAATCCGTGCATATGTCAGTCACGAGGTAATGCCGCTATATCCGACTTAGACACCGGCTGCGGCTCCCGCTCCAGCGGCCGGTCGCAACGCTGATCGTCAGCGTGCCACATGCTTCGGCTGTCCGGCTGTCCGTGCCTTGCCCGCGCTCAGATCATCAGTTCGCCTGTCGCGGCGGTCAGCGGTAGTGGACGGCGTGCTCACGGCAACGAGCCCGAGCTCCATTAGGAGAGAGGGTCGAGACCCGAGCAAGGCGACGTATCGTCGGGTCCCGGCGGGTGATCTTTCGCACCGAAGCCGCCGAGTCCTTGTTCGAGCAGTGCCAGGGCCCGCTGGGCCTGGGCGCGCACGTCACGGGCGAGACCTGGGTTGGGTTGGCCAGCCAGGGCTCTGCGGCGGACGGCGTCGAGCACGGCGTGGTGCACGCCTATCAGGGCATTGGCGACGACCCATGGCGTGATGTCGCCAGAATCGGCCTGCGTTTGCTCGGCGAGGAGGGCGGCGAGTTCTGCGGTGGCCGCGGAGAAAACCTGCCGCTCCCTGGCCAGGAGGGCAGGGCTCGCGGTGACCATGTGGGCCATCGTGGCGAGACGCTCGCTGTCTTGTGCCAGGAGGCGGTCAGGCTGCGGTCGGAGCAGCATTTCCGTAAGCGCCGCCAGGGCTGACGTACCGGGGTCACGGTTTCGGATCGCATCGACGAGCCGGGCTTCGTAGTCACCCATCCGGCTGTAGACGAGATCTTCTTTGGTAGGGAAGTAATTGAAGAGCGTCGCTTCAGAGACCTCGGCCTCTCGTGCCACCTCGGCCACGGTTACCTGGTCGAAGCCATGTTCAGTGAACAAACGTAGGGCCGTGTCGGCGATCCTCTGACGAGTCTGCGCTTTCCTGCGCTCACGCAGCCCTGGGACGGTGCTCACGCCGCCAGCATAGCAAAAGCTGGTCAGACCACAAACTTAGAGCTGCTATAATTTTGAAGTGACACTAAATTACGCCGAGACTAGCGCTGCAGGTGGATTGTCCGATCGGGCGGAGCCCGAGGCGTGGTCCCACACCGACCACGGCAGCTCACCCAGGCGTCGGACGCGACCAAGGTCCTATGGCACGGCACACCAAGCCAGGAGACTGGCACCCGGCGGTAGCCGGACCGGACAGGAAGGCTGACTGCCGTGGCAGTAATCGAGTTGCACGACCTCACCAAACGATTCGGTGGGCTGGTCGCCGTCGACCATTTGAGCTTCGAGGTCGAGTCAGGTCAGGTGGTCGGCTTCCTCGGTCCGAATGGGGCAGGGAAGACGACGACCCTGCGCATGTTGCTCGGCCTCGCCACCCCCACCGAGGGCAGCGCAACCATCAACGGGCGCCTCTACCAAGAGCTGGACCAGCCGCTGCGCACCGTAGGCGCCGTCCTCGATGCCTCCGAAGCCCACCCGGGACGAACTGCCCAGAACCATCTCCGCATCCAGGCGATGCTCGGCGAAGTCAGCCCGTCGAGAATCGACGAGATGCTCGACCTCGTCGACCTGACCTCGGCGGCAGAGCGGCGGGTCGGGGAGTTCTCCCTCGGAATGCGCCAACGGCTCGGCCTCGCCACGGCCCTGCTGACCGAACCGGAGATCCTCATCCTCGATGAGCCTGCCAACGGGCTCGACCCTGAAGGCGTCCACTGGCTCCGCCAGCTGCTGCGCAACCTGGCCGCCGAAGGGCGGACGGTGCTCGTCTCCAGCCACGTGCTCGGCGAAGTCGCCCACACGGTCGACAGCGTCGTCATCTTGGACTGCGGCCGGCTCGTCACCCATTCCACGCTCGATGAGCTCACCGCCGGGTCCGCCCAGGTCGTCCGGATCCGTACCCCCAAAGCCGACGAACTGCGCCTCGCCCTCGAAGCCAAAGGCGCCCACGTGCAGCCAGTGGCGCCAGACAGCCTTGAGATCAGCGGCGCCAGCTCCGAGCTGATCGGGAACCTCGCCGCTAAGCGCTCCATACCGATCTTCGGGTCCGTGACCGAAGCCACCGACCTCGAAGACATCTTCCTCAACCTCACCACCCACACCGACAGCATCGAGGCGCGTCAATGACACTCCTGATCCGTGCAGAGCTCCTTAAGCTGCGTACCGTCCGGGTCACCTACGGCCTGATCCTCACCGTCGCCGCGCTCACCGCCCTATTCGCCGTCATCGAATCGTCTGTGGCCGGCAAAACCTCGGGAACATACGCCGTGGCCTCGCTAGCCACTGTCGCGGGCCAGGGGGCGGTCACCACCCTCACCAGTTGGTCAATGATTCTCGCTGCGGTGCTCGGGATCCTCGTCGCAAGCGGCGAGTTCCGCCACTCCAGCGCCACGCTCACTTACCTCGCCACCCCTGACCGCAAACGCGTCCTGCTCGCCAAAATGCCCGCAGCTGCCCTCATAGGAGCGGTCTTCGGTCTGGTTGCCGCCGCCATCTCGACTGGTCTCGGGCTCGCTTTTATCGCCGGGCGCGGGGACGCCATAGCGCTCGGGACCTCCGCGATGCTCGGACACGCCGCGGGTGCCATGTTCGGCGCCGCGCTGCTAGCGATGATCGGAGTCGGACTCGGATCTCTGATCCGCTCCCAGCTGGTCGGAATCATCGCAATCTTCATCTGGGCCCTCGTGATCGAGTCGCTCATCGGCGGGCTCTTCACTTCGATCCGCCCTTACCTCCCCTATACCGCCGCGACCAGCCTCGCCGGAATCAGACTCGGCGGTGCCGCCTTCGGCCCCGCCCACAACGCCGCGGGCGGCTCACCGCTGCCCTTCGCGGCGGCAGTAGGACTGCTGATCGGGGTAGCCGCGCTGGTCGCCGTTATAGGTGCCCGCACCACCATGCGGCGCGACATCGCCTGACACCCGATACGCGGGCGGGAAGCACCGCCTCCGCGAACTAGGAACGAGCGGCGACAGCCCGTAGCTCACGATGAGCGAGAACTGGACATCGCGGCCGGGCTTCCGTCTGGCCAGGTGCCGGACAGCTCCCCAAGTCCGCGCGAGCGCGGGTCGCTGAGCGCGGGAACCAGCGGGTGCGGGGTCTCAGCCGTGCGGATACGTCTCTGCGGGCCGCTCCGGTCGGCAAGTCGCGCGTTACGCCCGATCTGGTGAGCCATGCTCTTGGTACCGTTCACCCGCCTGTGCACCGCAGAACTACTCAAACCAGGCGCCCGGCCCGATGGAAAAGGCCCGGAATATAGCGCTCCGGGCCTTCGACCTGCACTTACTTAGTAGCGGGGGCGGGATTTNNCGACCTCTGGGTTATGAGCCATACGATGTGCGTCTCAGGCCTCCCGGCCTGTCCCTGGCCGTCGCGCTAACCTCAGTCAACGGGTAGGGCAGCGTCCGTGTCGAGCGCCGGCATCTCCCCCGTCTCAATCCGTCCCGCCGCGTCTCGTGCACAAATCCGTGCACAAGTCGGGTAGGCGACCCGCGGTTTCGAGTCTCTCGACGTACACGCCATCGCGTGCCCTGCTCCTCCCCGTAGTCTCGATAGCTGCCATCCCGCAGGCCGTGGCTNNCGTGCAGCGAGGGACGGCACCACCCGCTTGGAAGGTCGGTTTGCGCAGCGGGTCATCCTGCATGTACGCAGGTAGGGCGGTGTATAGGGTTGTCCGGGAGTGACCGTGAGTTCCCGGCGTTGACCGGCCGATCGGGCACGCAACGGGCACGGCGGATTTGGCCATGGCTAGCACAACGCCGAGTCCGGCGTGCCCGCCGGAGCGCTGTCAATCCGAGGTATAGCGCGAGATGGAGCGTTCTGCGCCAACACCCGGTCTGCCGGGATGAATCGGTGAAGGGCGTTGCGTCTACTGTCTGCTAGTCACACGCCGGGGAGCGTGAGGACGAACCCGGGATAGGCGGAGGACATCCAGTCGTTGGTCGACACGGTTGGCATGGTGGCGAGGTCTGGCATGTCGAACACCTGGCTCCGCTCGCCGTGTTCAGCCATCGGCGTGACCTGAGCAGCGACCTGGAGCTGGGCCTGACTCCACCAGCGGAGGGCATCATCAACGGCCGGGGCGTCGGCGAGGGCGTCTGCCAGTGAGGTGGCATTGGCCACCGCGTTCAGGACGCCGTTACCGGTGAACGGGGGGAACACCGCACCGGCGTCGCCGACCAGGCACAGGCGATCGCGGGCGTAGCTGCGGGGCGCAACGGATTAAATGGCGTGGATCGCCGAGCTGGCGCTCTGTTGCACCAGCTCGAAGAGCACCGGGGGCAACAGGTCCGCCAGGCGGGACTCCAAGCCCGCCCTGACCTGCGGATGCACCTTCCCGAACGGTACCGAGCTGGACTGCTGGCGCTCTTGATCATCGACCAGCACCGAGGACAGGGCGCCCTCCGGAACCTGGAGGTAGTAACCCCACTTGAGAAGGCGTTTCCCCGGTTCGGCGCCCTGCCCGGATCCGGGGATGTAATACAGGACCCCGTGCCCCCCTTGTATCCGACTCGCAGCAGATCGCAGCCGTCGAGGGGATCGGTGCGGAGGTCGCTCTCGGGCAGGAGCCCGCGCCACGTCACCATCCCCGGTAGCGCAGCGCGGCGTCGGGGTCAACGAGCCTGCGTCCGATCGAGCGATACCCGTCGGCGCAGATGACCAGGTCGAAGTCCAAGGAGCCGCCCGGGCGAAGATGCAGCCACTGGTACAGATGGGCCCAGTTGACCAGCGTGACGCTCAGCTGGATGTCGGCCTGGGTGTCGCCCAGCCATCGCGGCTGGCCGGTCCCGGATCCACGGGTGACATACCGCGCGTAGTCGGCCCGGAAGGCGGGAAGGGCACCATCGATCAGACCGCGCGCCATCATCTCCTGCCACACGGTCGTCGACGTACCGATCCCGGCACCCCGGCTCACCAGGTCGGACCCGGACCGCTCGAAGACGATTACGTCATGGTCGGCCCGATGCAAGAGCGCCGCGGTCGCGCAGCCGGCGACCGATCCCCCGATAATGCCGACTCTCATGCCTGCCGCTCCCCAAACCCCTCGGAGCGCCACTCCGGGAGGTGATGGTAATCCGTCAGTTTAGCGGCGCCCACAGCCGCATCGGTCTCCGAGGAACGGGCAAATGTTGCCGGTCGCGGCACTCGCCGCCGCGGTCATCGCTAGGAAAGTGTCAAGGAATCGACCCGGGCGAGCTAGCCGACTATCTGTTGGGTTAATCGGCTAGCTCGATAGTCACAGGAGATCAGTTAAAACTCGATGCGGACGTTGCTCCAAAAGACCCAGACTGAAGTGTTTCCCTCGAGAACGCCGATACCGTGGTCCTCGTCTAGGATTGTGAGCCTGGATTGGACGGGAGTGTCCGCAACCGACCCGTCTAGCCTGACGTTCCAGGATGTGAATGTGTCTCCCGTTTGTGCCGGACCGCCAGAGCCGGACTCCCTTCTCACGTGCCAGTCGAAGATGTCCGAACTGGGCGACCTGCGCAGTGTCGTCAAACCCTCTGACTTCTACTCCGTGCGGCAATGGCACAGCACTAGCATGTACAGCGACTATCACCGGCCGCACGGGCTGGAGCATGAGCTCCAGCTGTGCCTGCCCGATTCCGCGGGGCTGAGCGCCGGACCCGGGCGGAACGTCCGGCTGTACCTCTACCGCAGTCCCGGGCCGGATTTCTCCGAGCGGGACCGGGCGGTGCTCACGCTACTGCGCCCGCATCTGCACCAGGCCTTTTTGGATGCCGAGCGGCGCCGCCATCCGGTACCCCGGCTCACCCCGCGGCAGAAGGACCTGCTGCACCTGCTGGCCGCCGGGCACACCAACGCCCAGATCGCCCGCCGCCTTGGCATATCTGAGGGAACCGTGCGCACCCACCTGGAAAACCTCTACGGCCGGCTGAACGTCTCCAGCCGCACCGCCGCCGTCACACGCGCCTTTCCCGACCGGATCGGCACGTAGGGGCGTCGGCCGGACGGGGTTGGAGTGCCCTGGGCTCTCCCCGTCCCTGCTTGCAAGCGCGATTCCCTGGCGAGAACGCAAGTCTCAGTTCGGCGAAGCCGATCGCATGCGACGCCAGCAGGGCGACTTAGACACGGTGTCCGGGCGCGGGACACCGGAGCTCGAGGAAGGCGGATACGGGTAGGGCTAGGCCGTGATGGCAGATGAGCCAGCCGATCAGCGGAGCAGGAGCGCGAGTGGCCCGGCGTGCGCCGGGCGGGCCGCTCAACGGCAGAGCCTGGCGCTGACGCCGGGCCAACGGCGCCGCGCGGCGGCGCCGTTCTGGAAGTCTTTAGGATAATTCGGGCAACACGGAAACTACACGGCTGGGCAGCTCAGGGCAATAGCGATTCCACGCGGACTGAGGGATAGCGGCCCGGGAGCTTGCGGTCAAGAGTGGCCAGCGCCAGGTCACTCGCCTGGGCGAAGGCCGCCAGATAGTCGTCCGGCCAGAGCTTATGACTCTTATCGTCGCGCGCCGAGATCGCCCGCCAGACGGCGTCCAGCCCATCCGGCTCTTCCGCCCACAAGACGCGCTCATCCGACCACAGCTGGTCGAACAGCCGCCAGGCCTGACTGCGGTCGACCGTGTCGCCGCCCATGATGGCGGGGTTGGACAGCAGCCTTAGCAGGCCCATCTGGGTGACACGGCAGAAGACCAAGTCGTCTGCCTGCCCGTTGACCCATTCAGACGCGACCGGATAATGCACGTGCCGCCCCCACACTGCGGCGAGCCAGACTCCGACGTCGACCAAGATCATGATGGCGAGTACCGTTCGACATCTTCAGCTTCAAACGCAGCGGCTATGTCGTCGTTCGTGACGAGGACCGCAGGTGATGCGGCGCGGGCGATCAGCGGGAGCGTGACACGCCCCGCCTTCCGCTGCGGCGCAGACGGGAGTCCGAGTTCGTGCGCCAGCGCCCGGTTCACCAAGTCTTTCAGGCTCTCACCGTGCTCAGCCGCCCTAGCCTTGGCCGCCCGCATAAGCACATCGGGCATATCAATCGTGGTGCGCATAAAAGCATATTAGCATCAAACTCGGCAAGTCACGCTCTATCTACGTCGCCGGCGTGCGTGCCTGCGCATTGCATCCACCTTTGCAGCAAACGCGCTTGGCTCGATGATTGGTGTTCCGCGCCACGGCGACATCGACAGTAGATCGGTGTCGTTGGAGACGATGAGCAGCGCCCCCACCTCAGCGGCAAGGTCGAGGATCAGGTTGTCCTCGTGGTCGGGGCAGTCATGAACTGTCCGGGGCACGTCAGCCACAATTCCCCCGCCACTATGCTCGGCCGCCATCACTACGGCGTGCAAATAAGCCTCGATCTGCGGCTGGACCCATTTGAACAGCTGGCCCAGGATCCGGTCGATGTTGGTGATGATGTGCGGGGACAACCAGAGCGCGAACTCGGCGGCATCAACGATTACGCCCAGGCAGTCGGCTGACGCGTTCCCGGATACAGGCGGCGGCGAAGGCCAGGACCGGAACGGGCTGTTACCGCTGGACGCCGCTGTCACCAGGACGTTGATGTCGTAGACGACGGCGGCTGGGACAGACGCTAGGCTACTCACCTTCGCGCGCCGTCAGGAGTCCGTTTTGAGGAAATCCTGGACCCGCGCGGGGATATCTGACGGATCGATGCCGAGCTCTGCGGTGCGCTGCTGGCCGTAGGCCTGCGCTTCCCTAAGCTGGTCGGCGATCATGATCGACTTCATAACCTTAAGCGTGGCCCGCAGGTAAGCGGACCTGTTGCCGTCGCCGAAGTAGGCGACAAGCTCATCCAGCACCGGACGATCCTCCGGCTGGATCGCGAAACCCAGGGTTTGTGCGCTCATGGTCCCATAGTAGGCGAGTTGCACTTCATCTGCAATCTATCGCAGATGTAGGCGCCACGCTCAGCGGGAGTCGTACGCCGCCTGCGTCGCGAACGACGCGCGGGGTCCGCGGCGTCTCACCGCGTCCGGGGTCGCGCTGCCTGTCCATGGCGTCTCTACTACACGCGCTACTACACCGGAGCCGCCATCAGCACGAGCCGGCCAGCCGGGGACGTCGATCCGGAAGGCCACGATCTGCCACACAAAGACCTCGGATGAGATGAGCGTGCCGGGCCGTGCGCTATCCCTCGCCAGGGCCATCGCCATAGCCCAATGCCCATGCATTTAACCGCGCTGCCGAATATTTGCGGCGCTGGTGATCCGCGCAGCCGGGCGCCTGATCGGCGGCTTGGTGCCCGCCGGCAACCTCGGCGGCGGCGAAGCCGAACCGAAAGCATCGGTGGCCGCCGCGGATGGTGCCCCCGCCGCGTGGCGGAACGCCGACGGCAGCCGGGCTCGCTGGTGCCGCCGGGGGGTTCGCGGTCACGGGAGGAGGTCTTGTGGCGGCTGCACTTCGCGGTGGAGGATCTTGCCGGTGGGGCCCTTGGGCAGTTCGCGCACGAGCCAGACATGGCGCGGGTACTTGTATGCCGCCACCCGTTCCCTGGTGAACGCGCGCAATTCCGCCGGAGTG
Organism: Actinomycetota bacterium; assembly: GCA_003168295.1. Next base: position 8,458 of record PMST01000703.1, on the reverse strand, counting down.
GCTGTCGCTCCGGGTTTTAGCACCACGGCAGCGCCGACTTCCTCGCCAAGATCGGGATGCTGGATGCCGATCACGGCCACCTCGGCCACCGCCTGGTGCTCGTGCAGGACTTCCTCTATCTCGCGCGGGTACACGTTGTACCCGCCGCGGATGATCAGGTCCTTCGCACGGCCCACGATGTAGAAGTATCCGTCGGCATCGGCCTGGGCCAGGTCACCGGTACGGAACCAGCCGTCCGGGATCGCCTTGGCCGTGGCCTCGGGCTTGCCCCAGTAGCCTTTCATGACGTTGTGGCCCCGGATGGCGATCTCGCCGACCTCGCCGACGGGGAGGCTGGCTCCTTCGCCGTCTACGACGCGCATCTCGACTCCCTGCATCGGCGTGCCGATCGACCCGGGTTTGCGCACCCGGTCGGGGTGGTTGAAGGACGCGACGGGGGAGGTCTCCGACAGCCCGTAGGCTTCCAGGATCATGCACCCGAAGGCCTGCTCGAATCCTCGCATGATCTCCAGCGGCATCGCGGCGCCGCCGGAGATGCAGGTCCGCAGGGACGAGGTATCGGCGCTGGCTTGGGCCTGGTGGTGCAGCATCGCGGCGTACATCGTCGGAACCCCCTCGAAGATCGTCACCTGGTCGCGCCCGATGATCTCCAGGGCCTTGCCGGCATCGAACCGGGGCAGCAGGGTAAGCGTGCCCCCGCCGGCGATCGTCGCGTTCAGCCCGCAGGTCAGGCCGAAGACGTGGAACAGCGGCAGGCAGCCCATGGTCACGTCGCCGGGGTGGACGTTCAGCATGGTGGCAGCCGAGAGCTCGGCGTTGCGGGTCAGGTTCGCGTGCGTGAGCTCGGCGCCCTTGGGCGTGCCGGTGGTGCCCGAGGTATACAGGATCACGGCGTCGTCGTCATCGCCGGCCTGGTCCGCCATCGGGGGCGCCGGGGCGAGCCCGGCGAGCATCGTGTGCAGATCGGGCTCGTCAACCTCCAGGACTTGCGCGCCCGTCCCGGCGGCGCCCTTGGCTGCTTCCACCGCCGCCTGGTGCCAGGCGAACAAGACTTTCGCGCCGGAGTCCCCGACGTAGTGGGCGACCTCGCGGCTCTTCAGCAGCGGGTTCATCGGCACGACGATGGCCCCGGCGGCGAGCGCACCGTAGAAAGCGATCGGGAAGGCGGGCACGTTCGGCAGCATGACGCCGACCCGGTCACCCGGCGCAACCCCCAGAGACGACAGCAGGGCCGCCACCCGGGCTGCGGCATCCTGTAGCTGCGAGTAGCTCAGCACCAGGTCGTCCAGGAGCACAGCCGGGCGCCCGCCATGATCTGCCGCCGCTCGGGCGAGCACGGAACTCAGGTTCGCCATCATGTCCTCCAGCAGGAGGCACCGGGTCAGATGGCACCCCGCCTGCATCATCCCCCCCGGCAGGCGGGAAATGCCACCAGCCGATGTCCCCTCAGATCAGGACCTTCGTCCCTACCATCCGCTGACGTGCCCGGCGCAGGCTCGGGCGGGGCGTCGGACCGCCCGGGAGTTCGGGTAAGAGCGAGCTCCAGGCTGATGCCGCCGAACCCCGGTTGCGGGGATGACCGGCCTGAGCCGTTTCGCCCGGCCCCCTGACGCATCTGATGCCTCGGATTGTGCCGAGCGTTTGCAGTGGCCAGGGCCGGAGACCAAAGGGCCCGGCCAGGCCGGGCTGGAATCCCTGCTGGAGGCGCCGGGCACGTCCGTGCTCGATGACCGGCACACGAAGGCCAGGGAGACCCGGTTATGGACCTGCACTACAGCATCGGTGAGGCGCTGGGAACCGACTACTTCGGGCTGCGTGAGCCGTTCACCGCGCAGCAGGAGAGCTATCTCGTCAGGACACGTGAGTTTGTCGATGCCGAGGTCCTCCCGGTGATCAACGGTTACTGGGAACGGGCGGAGTTCCCCTGGGCGCTGATCGAGAAGATGTCCGGGCTCGGCATCGTCGGCGACGGGATCGAAGGCTACGGCTGCCCGCCGATGGATCCGCTGGCGGCCGGCCTGATCCACATGGAGATCAACCGAGGCGATGGCAGCCTGGGCACTTTCCTGGCGGTGCAGGCCGGGCTGGCGATGAAGGCGATCGCGAAGTGCGGGTCGGAGGAGCAGAAGGAGCGCTGGCTGGGACCGATGGCCCGGCTGGAGAAGATCGGCGCGTTCGCGCTGACCGAACCTGAGCACGGGTCCGACTCGGTCTCGCTGGAGACCACGGCCAGCCCCGACGGGGAGTCCTACGTCATCAGCGGGCACAAGAAGTGGATCGGCAACGGCAGCATCGCCGACGTCGTGGTCGTGTGGGCGCGGGACACCTCGGACGGCGCGGTGAAGGGGTTCCTGGTCGAGAAAGGCACCCCTGGCTACCACGCCAGGGTGATGGAGGGCAAGGCATCGCTGCGGGCGGTCTGGCAGGCGGAGATCGAGCTCGACGCGGTACGAGTCCCCGCGGAGAACCGGCTGCCGGGCGCGAATTCGTTCAAGGACTGCGCCGGGGTCCTGACCGGGACCCGCAGCGCCTGCGCGTGGATGGCGCTCGGCCACGCGGTCTCGGGTTTCGACACCGCGCTGACCTACGCCAAGCGCCGCGAGCAGTTCGGCAAGCCGCTGGCCAGCTTCCAGATCATCCAGCAGCGGCTGGTCAAGATGCTCGCCGACGTCACCGCGATGCAGCTGTACTGCGTGCAGATCGCGAAGCTGGAAGCGGCCGGGAAGCTGGCCCCGACACTGGCGGGGCTGGCGAAGCTGCACAACACCAGCAAGGCCCGGGTGGTACTGGCCGATGCCCGCGACCTGCTCGGCGGCAACGGCATCCTGCTGGACTTCCACGTCATCCGGCATATGGCCGACATCGAGTCCATCCACACCTTCGAGGGCACAGAAACCATCCAGACCCTCATCGTCGGCCGTGACATCACCGGCATCGGCGCGTTCAGCTGACCGCCCCCGTCAACGGCGGTCCGCCCGGATTCGCTCCAGGAGGAACACCATGCGCATCCCCGCGGAATCTTTGTCCGGAACGTCGGTCAGGGACAAGGTCGTCACCGCCGCCGAGGCGGTCCGGCTTTTCCGTGACGGCGACTGGGTCGTGGTCGAAGGGTTTGTCGGGCAGTGCTTCGCCGAGGAGCTGACGCTGGCGCTGGAGCAGCGTTTCCTGCTGACCGGCGCCCCCCGCGACCTCGGGCTGGTGTTTACCGTCGCGCCGGGGGACCGGCAGGGTCGCGGGCTGGACCGGCTGTGCCACGACGGCCTGCTCAAGCGGGCCGTGGGCGGTCATTGGGGCTTGTCGCCCCAGCTGGGGCGCAGGGGGTGGTGTCGCAGCTGTTCCGGGACACCGCCGCCGGCAAGCCCGGGCTGCTGACCCGGGTGGGACTGGGTACCTTCGTCGACCCGCGGCAGGGTGGCGGGAAGATCAACGAGCGGACGACCGAGGACCGCGTGGAGCTCATGATCCTCGGTGGCGCGGAGTACCTGTTCTACAAGGCGCTGCCGCTCGACGTGGCGTTCCTGCGCGGCACCACCGCGGATCCCGAAGGGAACATCACCATGGAACGCGAGGCGCTGACCATGGAGGCGCTCGCCGTGGCCACCGCGGTACACAACGCCGGCGGCCTGGTGATCGTGCAGGTGGAGCGGGTCGCCGACAGCGGCAGCCTGAGCCCGCGCGAGGTCAAGATCCCGGGAGTCCTGGTCGACTGCGTCGTCGTCTCGCAGCCCGAGCACCATTGGCAGACCTTCGGCACGTCGTACTCGGCGGCGTTGAGCGGGGAACTGCGGCGGGTCCGCAACACCGTCCCGCCGCTGGAGCTGACCGCGCGGAAGGTGATCGCCCGCCGGGCGGCGATGGAGCTCCGGCCCGACAGCGTGGTGAATCTCGGCATCGGCCTACCCGAAGGCGTGGCCAACGTGGCGGCCGAGGAGCACATCCTGGACTACCTCACGCTCACCGCCGAACCCGGTCCGATGGGCGGCATGCCGGCCGGCGGGCTGGATTTCGGTTCGGCGCTGAACGCGCAGGCCATCTTGGACCAGCCGTCCCAGTTCGACTTCTACGACTGGGGCGGTCTGGACGCCGCGGTCCTCGGCATGGCTCAGGCGGACTGCCTGGGCAACGTCAACGTCAGCCGGTTCGGGCCGAAGCTGGCCGGCTCGGGAGGGTTCATCAACATCAGCCAGAACGCCAAGCGGCTGGTGTTCACCGGGACCTTCACCGTACCCAGCCGCTGCCGCGTCCAGGACGGCCGGCTGGTCATCGCCGACGGCGCCGTGGCGCCCAAGTTTCTCGCCGACGTCGAGCAGCGGACCTTCAGCGGCCAGTACGCGGCCGCCGCCGGCCAGCCGGTGCTCTACGTGACCGAACGATGCGTCTTCCAGCTCACCCCCGACGGCCTGGAACTCACTGAAATCGCCCCCGGGACGGACCTCGAGAAAGACGTCCTCGCCCACATCGGGTTCGAGCCCATCATCAGATGCGAGCCGAAGCTGATGGACGCGCGGATCTTCGCCGCCGGACCCATGGGACTGAAAGACGACCTGCTGACTATCCCCCTCGAGGCGCGGTTCGCCTACGACGCCGAACGGAACATGTTCTTCCTCAACATGGAGGGCATGTCGCTGGTCAGCGAGGGCGAGGTTCAGGCGATCGGGACCGAGGTCGGCAACCGCCTGGCCGTCATCGGCAAGAAGGTGCAGATGGTCATCAACTACGACAACTTCTACCTGGACCCGGCCCTGGCCGACGACTACAAAGCCCTGATCCGCTCGCTGGCCGAGCGCTACTACGCCAGCGCGACCAGATACACGACCAGCTCCTTCATGCGGCTCAAGCTCAGCGAGAACCTGTCCGACCGGGGACTGGCCCCGCACATCTACCAAAGCCGCCAAGAAGCCATAAACTGGCTCGGGAAACAGACACGGAGCGCGTCAGCCCAGAACCGGCGAGAAGAACCCAAAGAAAGCAATCGGATAAGTGTTCACCGCGTCGCCGGATCACTGCCCTAGCCTACCGGAGCTGAGCACGCGGAAGCCAGACTCGGCGAACGCAGCTGACTCGACCCGGCCGGCCCGTGAGAACCCTCCTGACATAGGGCGCACCAGCTCGTCTGTGGTTTCATCCGCGATTCCTGCGCCGAACGGGTTAATTGTGAGCCCGCGCTGTCCGCGATGCTGTTGATCAACTCGAGTAAGGGCTGGTCCTCGCACTCCTGGTAACCGGATGCGGCGAACAGGTGCCCGGCGCCCCGAGGTAACTCGGCCGCGGCTACGCGCGTTCTGGCGAGTCCGGCACGGACAGGAAGAGACTGGTAGGTACCTGTGGTACCTACCAGGCGAAGCACCCAGCGATCGCGGGCGGCAGCGTCCACCACGTCCAGGCTGTCTCGTCCCGTGCCATCCCGTCTCCCCTGTCGCGCTGTCAGGCCGCGCGGAGCCCGCTTGCTACTACATTCTTTACTACAGCGTCCGGCACGCAAAAGGCCCTCTCCCTGCCGGGAAAGGGCCTCGACCTGCGGAAACTAGTAGCGGNNCGACCTCTGGGTTATGAGCAGTGCGACGTGCGTCTCCACTGTCTCGGGCAGTCTCTCGTCACCGCGTTGACCTCGGCCGACCGGCGGCTTGAAGTCGTCCCCGGCCCTCTGCATCTCTCTCGTCTCAGCCTGCCCCGCTGCGTCCGGTTTACAAATCGGTTTACAGGACCACTTCTTGACCTGCGGCTTTCTGCGCTTCTGCGGACGCGCGAACCCGCGCAGCTCCTCAGCTCGGGCACGCAGCGGACACGGGAGCATCTGATCCGTAGATCAATGGAGCCTGTCCGGCCAGTGCGCCGACATCCGTGTCCGCAGGTCAGCGTCCTGCCCGGTGTCCGAGATACATGCCATAGTCCGGTACCGTCCGGTCAGTTTGTGAGAAAACTGTGAGGGACTCGCGCCCTTGGCAGTGGCCCGCGAGCATCAACCGCATTAGCAGCTCGGGGCAGAGTGGTTCGGGTCGGTTCAGGCTGGACCGGCGAGCTTATTGGGTTCTGCGTGGACGACGCTGCACGGCTTTGAACTGCAACCCGAATTGCAACCATGCGCACGGTTGGGTGTCCTTGCCTATATCTTTCCCGGCCTGCGACATCGGGCTACGCTGGGTCACTGCCCGGCATGGCATCTGCTGGACGGCGCAGCCCTGCCTATGCCGTTCGGATGCCCAGCTGGGTTGCACTGCTCGTGGGTGGACGGGGGTTGGGCGTGGCTGGCTCGGATGGCTCCGGCGATGGTGCCGGGTGGCGGGTATTCGTGTCGCATACCTCTGAGCTGCGGGAGTTCCCGCCGGGGAATTCGTATGTGGCCGCTGTGGAGCGGGCGATCTCCGCGGCCGGTCACGTGATCGTGGACATGGCTGATTTCCCCGCCGCCGATCAGCCTGCGGCCGGGCTGTGCGTGGACCGGGTGCGGGGGTGTGAGGTGTATGTGGGGGTGCTGGGCACCCGGTACGGCTCCTTGGTGCGGGACAAGCCGGAGGTGTCCTATACCGAGCTGGAGTTCGAGGCCGCGACTGAGGCGGGCCTGGACCGGCTGGTGTTCGTGCTGGATGAGGGCGCTACCGATGTGGGCCTGCCGGTGTCGGCGTTGATCGACCGGGAGTTCGGGGCGCGGCAGGACGCGTTCCGCTGCCGGGTCCGCGAGAGCGGCCTGGTGACGGGCTCGTTTGGCAGCCCGGCTGCGCTGGGGCAGCTGGTGGAGCGGTCGCTGCGGGAGCTGGCCAGGGCCCGGCGGGCCGGTGGCCGGGTGCCGGGCGGTCCGGTTCCGGCGGTGGTGGTGGCCGGGGAGATTCCGCAAGAGCCGCTGGGGTTCCAGCCGCGCGCGGACCTGCTGGCCGCGCTGGACGCGCCCGGCCCTGGGTCGCGGGTACAGGTGGTGCAGGCGCTGACCGGGATGCGGGGGGTCGGCAAGACGCACTGGCCGCGGCGTATGCCCGGGCCAAGCTGGCCGCGGGGTGGCGGCTGGTGGCCTGGGTCAACGCCGAGGACCGGGCGGGAGTGCTGGCGGGCCTGGCCGAGGCCGCCGCCGCGCTGAGCCTAGCCGAAGGTGGCGGGGATGCGGTGGCGGCGGGCCGGGCGGTGCGGCACCGGCTGGAGGCCGACGGGGAGCGGTGCCTGCTGGTCTTCGATAACGCCACCGACCCGGGGCTGCTGCGGCCGTTCCTCCCGGCGGCCGGGGCGGCCCGGGTGATCATCACCAGCAACTACCAGTCGGTGGCGTTCCTGGGGGCGGGCGTCGCGGTGGATGTGTTCTCCGAGGCCGAGGCGCTGACATTCCTGGCCGCCCGGACCGGGCAGGCTGATGCTGCCGGGGCCCGGGTGCTGGCCGAGGAGCTGGGGTGCCTGCCACTGGCGCTGGCGCAGGCCGCGGCGGTGATCGCCAGCCAGCACGTGCCTTATGGCACCTACCTGGACCGGCTGCGCCGCCTGCCGGTCGCGGATCTGCTGGCCACGGAGGAGGCCGGGCAGTACCCGCGGGGGGTGGCAGCGGCGGTGCTGCTGTCGCTGGATACTGTCCGCGCGGGTGAGCAGGGCGGGGCGTGCGGGGCGGTGATGGACCTGGCGGCGGTGCTGTCGGCGGCCGGGGTGGGCCGGTCGCTGATCCAGGCGGCGGCCAGGCAGGGTCTGGCGGGCCGGGAGGGGCCGGTGCCTGCGCTGGCGCCGGAGGTGGCGGACCGGGTGCTGGCGCGGCTGGCCGGGGCGTCGCTGCTGACCTTCAGCGTGGATGGGTCCGCGGTCAGCGCGCACCGGCTGGTGATGCGGGTGATCCGGGAGAACCTGGCCGCTGACGGCGCCCTGACCGCGGTCTGCCAGGCGGCCGCGCGGCTGCTCGACGGACTGGCGGCATCGCTGGAGGAGCGGTGGTATGAGGACCGGGCTGTCACCCGGGACCTGGTGGAGCAGATCCTGGCCCTGGATGAGTCCGCGGCCCGGTGCCCGCCCGGCAGTGACCTGGACCGCGGCATGGTCGGGCTCAGATTCTGGGCAGCCTTGTTCCTGGGCAATCTCGGCGATAGCGCAGCGCAGGCCATCGTGATCGGCGAGCGGCTGGTAGCTGACCAGGAACGCGTCCTGGGCCCGGACCACCCCGACACCCTGGCTGCGCGCAACAACCTCGCCGTCGCCTACCAGGACGCGGGCCGCCTCGATGAGGCGATCAGCTTGAACGAGCAGACCCTGGCCGCCCGCGAACGCGTGCTGGACCCGGACCACCCCAGCACCCTGAGCTCGCGTGACAACCTCGCCATCGCCTACCAGGACGCGGGCCGCACCGGTGAGGCAATCAGCTTGCATGAGCAGGCCCTGGCCGCCCGCGAACGGGTCCTGGGCCCGGACCACCCCGACACCCTGGCCTCGCGCAACAAACTCGCCAACGCCTACCAGGACGCGGGCCGCGCCGAGGAGGCGAACGGGCTGCACGAGC
>PMST01000369.1:13196-14196 GCA_003168295.1 Actinomycetota bacterium | reverse complement strand
TCTCCGGGCCGCCGGAGCCGGGATCGAGGTAGGACGGCCCCGGCCCGGCCTCGCCGATCCAGCCGGCGTCGGCCTGCGGCGGGATCGTGTACCCCAGGTGCTGCAGGCTGTACAGGACGTTCATCGCGCAGTGCTTGATGCCGTCCTCGTTGCCCGTGATCAGGCAGCCTCCCACCCGGCCGTAGTAGGCGTACTGGCCGGCGTCGTTGAGCAGGTGGGAGCAGCCGTACAGCCGCTCGATCACCTTCTTGGTGACCGAGCTGTTATCGCCGAGCCAGATCGGGCCCGCGATCACCAGGATGTCGGCGGCCAGCACCTTGGGATACAGCCGCGGCCAGGCGTCGGTGGCGGCGCCGTGCTCGGTCATGTCCGGCCACACCCCGGTCGCGATGTCATGATCGACGGCGCGGATGGTCTCGGTGCGCGCACCCTGGCTTCCCATGATCCCAGCGCTGGCTTCTATCAGCCCCTGAGTGTGGCTGAGCTCAGGCGACGGCTTCAGCGTGCAGTTGATGAACAGCGCGTTCAGGTCGTCATAGCGCGGACTCGTGCTCGTCATCAGGTGTGCTCCATCCCGGTCCGAATAACCCCTCTTGACTGGAGGTAGTCCAGCAGGATCAGCATTCGTTACAAGATCACCCGGCCGGCCGGACGCCGCGGGGCGCTCGGCACGGTATGAGACAGGCCGGTCTCTCTCTCTAATGCACGGCGCTTTGGTGCGCGCCGCTCTGAAACGAACATCGGTTCAGCCGGGGTTCGCGGGTTGGCGTCCCGGGTAGCGCAGTACCGCGCTCGCAGACGACCTAAGGAGAACAAAGCGCTATGACTGACTACGATCCGAGAACGGCGACGGGAATCCCGACCGAGCCGGTGGGGTCGCTGCCGCGGCCTAGCTCGCTGCAGCAGGCGTACGGCCAGTACGACGCGGGAGAGATCAGCCGGGATCAGCTGGAGGCCGAGCAGGACAAGGCGGTCAAGGACTCGATCGAGCACCTGGAGG
>PMST01000369.1:0-13098 GCA_003168295.1 Actinomycetota bacterium | reverse complement strand
TGGCCAAGTCCCTGCCGATGGCGCACCTGCCGATGAAGCAGGCCGTCATCGCCCCGTCCATGCTGGCTCTGCTCTACCCGCTGGACGAAGAACTCCCCGGCTACACCCAGGCCCAATTCGAGGAGGACCTGGTCGGGGAGTGCGAGAAGGACATCCGGCAGGCCTTCGCCGCCGGCGCGGCCCGGGTCTCCGTCGATTTCACCGAGGGTCGGCTGGCCACCCGGGCCGATCCGCGCAATCCCTGGACCGGCCGGAACATGCTGCCGCACTTCATCGAGCTCAACAACCGGGTCATGGAGCGGTTCACCGCCGAGGAGCGGGCCAAGATCGGTGTGCACACCTGCCCCGGCGGCGACCGCGACTCGGTGCATAGCGCCGACGTACCCTACAGTGACCTGCTGCCGTCGATGTTCGGCCTCAACGCCGGGTACTTCCTGATCCAGCTGGCCAGCGAGCGGGACAAGGATCCGGTGTACCAGCTGATCGGGGACAACCTGCGCTCCGATGCCAACGGCGTCACCCAGATGGCCTACGTCGGCGTCATCAACCCGCTCAACCCGCGGGTGGAAAGCCCCGAGGAAGTCCGCGACGCCCTGATCCGGGCCGCGAACTTCATCCCCGCGGAGCAACTCGGCTCCACCGACGACTGCGGGTTCTCCCCGTTCAGCATCGATGAGAAGCCCAGCCACGGGTCACCGGACTTCGCCCGTCAGACCGCCTGGCAGAAGATTACTAACCGGGTAGAGGGGACCAAGCTCGCCGCTGAGAAGCTCGGCATCAGCTGAGGAGTCCAAGCGGTGGGGTGCCCGCACGTCGGCGCGGGCATCCCACCGCTGCCTCGGCCGTACCTATCTGGCGTGCTCCGTGAGCAGGAGCTCGCCGATCTCCTTGGCCCGCGCCGCTGCTGCGATGTCGCCCTCATGGGCCGCCATGATCGAGCCTTTCATGAGAATGTGCCATTTGCGGGCGAACGAATCGGTATCACGAAGGCCGGCGGCGGCGGCGAGCTCCGCTATGTAGTCTCGGATATTGGCCAGATGCCCAATGGCAGCCTGGTAGACGGGATGCTCTTTGTCGTTAATTTCGACCATTGTCGTCAGGAAGGAACAGCCCTCGAAGTCGGGCTGGCTGAACCAATCAGAGAACACGTCGAAAATCGCCAGTAGCTGCTCGCGGGGAGTTTCGCCACGTCGACGGCTCTCAGCCTCCAGCCACTCATGGGTCCATAGCTGCTCACGACGCCGGAGGAATTCGAGAATCAGGTCATCTTTGGACGGGAAATTCCGGTAGAGAGTCATCTTCGCCGTGCCCGCCCGGGCGATGACCGCGTCGACCCCGACCGCCCGGACACCCTCGCGGCTGAACAGTTCATACGCAGCTCGGCTTACCCGCTCACGGCCGCTGTACTCCGCGTCATCACGTGAGTCGTTTATCAGCCTTCGCCGGTCGTCAGTCATCGGCACACGTCATCGCTTTCTCGAGGTCTGAATCAAGTATACCGTTGACCGGCCTACGAGCGGAGGGCACCCATCCTGGCGGATTTCCCTCCCGAGCAGGCGCTTCCCTGTCTCGCGCGGCCCGGCGCCTGTCCTCCCGCTGGCACCGGAGCAGGCCCAGCGGAATAGCCGGTGTTGTGGTGGCGGCACAAGAATTGCAGCGCGAATTAGTGCTTCGCACCGATTCACAAGTGTGGCCATTAGCCGAGATCGCGGCCGACCTGGTACGCACTGAGCCGGCGTTCGCCGAATACCCTACAAGCCGGACCAGTACCGTTACTAGCCGGCCCCGCATGGCCGACGCCACCGGGCCGCCCGGGCTGAGGCAGGGGTGAGTCCCGATCCGTGCTTACCAGCTCTCGCGAACCCGATACATGGCACGCTGCGATCCTGGTATTAGTCATATGCTCGTCGTCCCGCAGGGGTTCTCCCTGTCAGTCACCGGAGTCTTCCGGCCGTTGTGGTTCCGGCGGCCTGCACTGCATCTTGGTGGATCGGCGACAAACCTGCATGTTTTCTCATAGCCGGTGCCTGCGCCTGTGTGTTCTACCTAGCTGGACTGGCAGCATTCATCGTCATCCTGCACGCTAACCGAGGTGTTTGTCCTTCCCCTGCATCCACGGAAGCCCTGCAGCATCAAGGCCGGGATGGGTAGTCATTCGCGTCCTTGTTACCAGGCAATATGGCGGCCAGCGGCCAGCTCTCGACCGGCACCACTAGGACAGCGTGGCGTCGTGGACGATGAACATGGCGCCGGATCGCCGCACCGCACGCGCGGTAAGACGCCAGCAGAAGAAGAGGTGCTCGAACGATCCGAACACGTCTGGCTAAAGCCGGCGCTCGTCAGCGCCGGAGCTGGGTCCAGCTGGCTGCGACGTCATCCTGACCCAGGATCTCAACGGTAGGGACAGGACTCCGGTTGGTGAGCCAGAGCATCAAGTCGGATTCGGTGCCTCTTACGGCGGTATCTGCCTTGGCGTGCCTCGGGACAGCGGCGGCATCGGCACGCGCGTCGAGGTCGACCCACCACTCGCTGGGCCCGTCGGTGGCATGCAGGTGCAGGGAACCGGTCAAGCCGCCGACCTCGGGCTGGGCCAGCAGGCCGGGCAGGAACTCCGTCAGGAATTCCTCGATGCCCGCCGCGGCGACCTCGGCATCCAGCGGCTGGGGCGGTGCAGCGCCGCCGAGGCTGGCGGCGTGCTGGGCATCCCACCGGTGGATGGCCAGTTCCACGGCCAGTCGCCGTCGCCACCAGCCAGCCCGCCGCTCGCCACGGCTCGAGAACGTCCAGGCCGGTGAGTCAACGTCAGTGGCGGTCAGGATGTCCACGGTGTGGCTCAGATGGGCCGAATACCAGGACGCCAACGCGGCGTGCTCGGACGGCGGGGTTTCCCGGTCCCGGCGCGCAACACGTTCGCCGGTAGCGACGATCCTGGCGATCCAGCCCAGGATCGCGCCCATGTGGCCGACGAGGTCGGCGGCATCCCAGCCTGGGCAGTGCGGAACGGGCCGTAGCCAGTCCGTTTCGGCGGCCGTCAGCAGGTCGCGGCCGTCTGCTGTGGCGATGGTCAGATCGAGTTCAGGCATGACGCGTGGTGTCCGACCGATGCCGCCGGTGCTCCGTACCACCGTTGCGGGCTTTGGCGCCGGGCAGCATGAGTACGCCCAGTAGTACTGCCATCGCGTACCGTCCTTTTCGCGGGCGCGCCGGGGGTCGGCGCTGTTAGAGGCGGAGCTGGTTCAGGGCGCTGAGGATCTACGCCGGTTCGGTGCGGGTGCTGTCGTCGGGGTGCACGTCGATCCACCCTACGACGTGGCCGGCGGAGGCGATGACTACGGTGGGCGGCGGCCAAGAGACCCCGGTAGTCTTCGGCGCGGGGGCCGCAGGCCAGCAGGTGCGCCGCGACTCCGGTAGCGCGCCGCCTCGGTCCCCGAAACGGCGTCCAGGACGAGATCGAGGAGGAGGCCTCCAGGGCGGAGCCGGAAGATAATCACGTTCGTGTAGGCCGGCACCCCGTCGGAAGGGCTGACCACGCCGGGCGTCTTCGACAAGCGCGAGGTGAAGCGATTGAGGCGCATCGCGTTAGGACACCGGTCTGCTGGTTTGGACTTCCTGAATTGAAATCGCACGCCGAAGCCGCGGTGAACCGCGTCGATCTCGCCGTCGGCGGCGCGCAGTCCGTGGTAGAGGGCGGTCGCGGCATGGGAGGCCGTCCGGCGCCGCTCCTCACGTCGGCCTCAGGCTGATGGCGAGGTCTGGCTTGAGGAAGGACACGAGGTACGTTGGCCAGATCATGGCCCCGTGGCAGCGGAAGCTGGCGACGTCGCCGTCGGGCACGTCGAAAGACTCGTTTCGGCTCGAGTAGCGGCCGTGCCGGATCTGAAGGGTGTGGTGTCCCGGCTCGAGCGACACCTCGACCGTCTCGTGGCTTTCGATGGAGCCGACAGTCTTGCCGTCGACCGAGATGTCGAAGACGCCGCGCCGGAGCTCGAAGGCGAAGGGCGTTTCCCGGGTCAAACTAAGCGTTGCCGACATTGATGAACTTCTTTTCTGCGAGTTGTGGCCAGGATGCGCCAGCCGCGCGTGTCACGTCGCCTGCCCTGACGAGCCGCTCCCGGTTGAACATTGCCGCCACTGCCCGTCAGCCGAGGACGTCAAGGACCCGCAGGGCGGCGGCGAGGGCGAGCGCCAGGCTGGCCAGCGGGCTATCAACGTTCAGGGTGATCAGGCCGCGAGTCATACGGTCTAGGTTACTTCCAATCAAGATACTATTTTTGGTGGGAGTATCTTGTCAGATAGTCTTGGAGATGGTCGTGTCAGGTTTCGTGGGGAGACGCCGAGAATTGGCTGCCCTGGACCAGATTTTCGCTGAGGTCCGGGAACACGTCGGCGAGTCACGACCGGGAAAGTGCCTCATTATCCGCGGGCGCCGCCGGATCGGCAAGTCCGCGCTGGTTGAGGAGTTCATCGACCGGCTCCACGTGCCCAGTGTCTTTTATACCGCCGAGATCGGCTTCGGCGGGGAGCCGCTGCGCGAGTTTAGCGAGACGGTCCGCACCTGCTCGCTGCCGGAGGCGGAAGTGTTCGGCGAAGCGGCACCAGGGAACTGGGCCGCGGCGTTCCGCCAGCTCGCAGGGATACTCCCTGACGAGGTGGCGAGCGTCGTCGTGATTGACGAACTGCCCTATCTCATGGATCTGTCCGGTGTATTCGAAAGCGTGCTGCAACGTGCCTGGGATCGCGAGATGTCACGTAAGCCGGTGCTGCTGATCTTGATCGGCTCCGATCTGTCCATGATGGAGGCGCTCACTTCCTACGGCCGCCCCTTCCATCAGCGCGGTGCCCAGATGACGATAGGGCCACTGAACCCGGCAGATGTTGCTGCTATGGCCGGGCTTTCTGCCGCTGATGCCTTCGACGCGGCCCTTATCACCGGTGGCCTGCCGATCATCTGCGCCAGGTGGGAAAACGGGGAAGACACGAGATCCTTCCTGTCCAGGGAGCTGGCCAATCCCGTAAGCCCGCTCGTGGTCTCAGCCCAGCTGTCACTGTCAGCGGAGTTCCCCGACCAGGCGCAGGCCCGCGCAGTCCTGGCCGCGATCGGCAGCGGCGAGCGCAGCTTCACCAACATCGCCCGCGCCGCCGGGGGCATTGCCCATTCAACGCTTACCCGCGCCACTGACTTGCTGATCAGCAAGGGCGTGGTCGTCGGCGACTTGCCGATCAGCCTGACACCGTCGAAGGAGCGCCGGTACCGCATCACGGATACCTACCTGCGGTTCTGGCTGGCATTTCTCGGCCCCCATCTGACCGAGCTGGACCGGATGCGCTCGGACCTGACGCTGGATCGCATTTTCAGGAGCTGGACCTCATGGCGCGGGCGCGCCATCGAACCTGTCATACGGGAGGCACTCACACGTCTGCTGCCCGCTCAGGGAGTACCGGCGGCGCCGGTAATTGGCGGCTACTGGACGCGTAGCAACGACGTCGAGATCGACATCGTCGGCGCCGACCGGGAACCTGTCGCCCGCCAGCTGCTCTTCCTCGGCTCGGTCAAGTGGCTGGAAACCGCACCATTCGATGACCATGACCTCGTCGAATTGCAGCGCCACCGCGACCGGATCACCTCCGAACCGCTTCCGCTGATTGCCATCTCCCGCTCCGGCGCAGCCACCAACCGGGTAGACACTGTCTTCAGCCCAGAAGGCCTGCTGCAGGCTTGGTGACTTCACGAGAGCCTCACCGGGAAACGACTGCTAGCCCGGGCTGTTCGGCGGCTTCGCGGACAAGGCGGCGGTGAACCTCTGCCGGGACACGGACCAGCTTTGGGTGACGCGAGTCACCCGGCGCGAAGCCCGCAGTGCTCGTCCATGAGCGAGCACAAGAATCAGCGGCCGTTCGGCAAAATCACGTTCTTTTTATCCGAACGGCCGGTGGCGGCACGTTCCAGGGAACCCGTGAAAACCGCGGCGGCGGCGTTTCCCCACGCGGATCCGCTGGAATGCAGTCGTCCGGCGGCCCCGCGATCGTAGGAGGTCCAGGCGACCAAGCCCCCGCACTATGGCGATTTATCGCGATCCGCCGTCCGGATGGCATCGGTCAGCTACAGTGGGCAACCGGGTAGCGGGCGGAGCTAGCGGCGGCAAGGTTGTCAAGGGCAGGGCGGCTTCTTGGTGCACCCGGCAGGAAACGCGATCGGTGCCAGCGCTGCGGCGGGGTCAGTCGCGGCTGAGGCCCCTCAGCCTTCCTGGCGGTCCCGGCTGCTGAGGGCGGGCGGCCTGCTGCTCGCCGCTGCCGGCCTGCTCGTCTTGTACTTCCGGCAGTCACGGGTCGCGTCGTTCAACTCCGACGGTGCCGCCCAGGTGCTGCAGGCGCAGGACATGCTGCACGGCAACCTGCTGCTTCACGGGTGGTGGACAGGCGACGTCTCGTTCTACCCCACCGAGCTGCCGGAATACATGCTCGGCGATCTGGTCCGCGGCCTGCGGCCGGATGTGGTGCACATCTGCGGTGCTGTCACGTACACGCTGACTGTGCTGCTCGCGGCACTGCTGGCCCGCGGCCGGGCCAAAGGCCTGGCTGGCGTGGTCCGCGCCCTGGTGGCGGCCGGCGTCATGCTCGCGCCATCGGTCGCCGGCACGCCGGCGCTGCTGGAGAATCCCGACCACTTCGGCACGGCCGTGCCCGTCCTGCTCATCTTGCTGGTTCTGGACCAGGCCCGGGAGCGCTGGTACGTGCCGGTGGTGGTGTGCGGGCTGCTGGCCTGGGCCCAGGTGGCGGACGAGCTCGCCGTGGTCGCGGTGGTCGTCCCGGTCGGCGTGGTGGCCGTGATCCGGCTGGTCGTGCTGGCCATCGGGCTCCGCCCGGTCCGGGAGTTCTGGTACGACACCGCGCTGGGGCTGGCCGCCGCGGTCTCAGTCCTGCTGGCGGCCGGTACAGCGAAGGCGATCCGCGCGCTCGGCGGCTTCGACCTGCTCCCGCTGCCGCGGCAGCTGCTCGCCGCCAGGTCGCAGCTGCCGGGTCACCTCCGGGCGCTGGGACAGACGCTGCTGCTGCTCTTCGGCGCCAGCGGCCAGGGGAACCACGGCCTGGCGGCCTTCCTCGCGCAGTTCCACCTGATCGGCCTGGCGCTGGCCGGGCTCGCGCTGCTGGCCGCCCTCATCTGGTATCTCACCCGGGTGGACCGGGTGACGCAGGTCGTTGCCGCCGCCGCGGTCGCCACGATGGCCGCAGCGGTCTTCACCATCGAGCTGTCGTCGGCCGGCCAGGCACACGAGGTCGCCGTGCTGCTGCCGTTCGGCGCGGTGCTGGCCGGCCGGGTGCTGCCAGGGCTGCTGCCGGACAGGGTCCGCGCCGCCCGCCGGGCACTGCTGCCAGCGGGAGGGGCATGGCTCGCGGCTGGCCTGGCCGCGCTCTGCTACGCGGCGGCCGGGGCGCCGGCCGCCGCCGAGAACATGCCCCTGGCGGGGTGGCTCACCGCGCATGGGTACACCGAGGGCCTTGCCGCCTACTGGCAGGCCAGCAGCACCACAGTGGACAGCGGCGGCAAGGTGCTCGTCGCCCCGGTCACCGATCAGGGCACCGCCGTTTATGCCTGGGAGGCTGATGCCGCGTGGTACGACCCCGGCACCCGCCGGGCAAACTTTGTCGTCGCCATGGCGAACCCGGACGGGCCGCTGGGCGGGATCGCGGTCAGCGCCGGGCAGGAATTCTTCGGCCGCCCAGCGCACACCTACCGTGTGGAGGGCTACGTGATCATGGTGTACCGGTACAACCTGCTGACCAGGCTCGCCGACGGCAGTGAGCATCTTTAGATCCCCAGTCGCACCTGCTGCCGTCAGAGCCGGCGGTTGTCACGGGCAGGGAGTGACCCATGCGTCTCACAAATCAATAGTGTGCGTCTGTGTCGAGGAATGCGACGGGATGATTAATTCGCTTGTCTTCGCGTTGCTCCCGGTTCGGTAAATGCAGATGCCGCGTAGTCGCGGGTCGGGCTGGTCGAAAAGCGGACCCGCGACGAGAAGATGGCCGGCGTCGCGCATCGCCTCGAGGTGGCAACGCCCGGATCGGGATCGGATAGGCAGCCTCGAGGTCTTGTGCGCCCATCACTCTGCTCCTCATCCCGGATATGTGATAGTTTTATCACATGTCTGCGCCTCAGTCCATGGCGACCGGAACAGAGCCCGACCTGTGGCGCGCGCTGTCCAGCCCGTGGCGCCGCCGACTGCTCGACCAGCTCCGCAACGCACCCGCCACCACCGGAGAGCTGGCCGCCGGGCTGCCCGAACTCAGCCGGTTCGCGGTCATGCAGCACCTCAGCGTCCTGGTCGAGGCTGGCGTCGTCCTCGCCGAACGACGCGGACGCGAGCGCGTCAACTACCTCAACCCCGTCCCGCTGCGCGAGTGGTACGAGCGGTGGGTCCGGCCGATGGCTGACGCCGGTGCTGCCGAGCTGCTGGCGCTCAAACGCACCATCGAGAAAGGAACCAACGACATGTCAGCTGCGACCGAACCGATCCGCACCGTCAGGCTCGCCTACGACCTGCGGATCAACGCCTCCGTCGAGCGCACCTTCGAGGTGATGACCCAGCAGATGCACGACTGGCGTCCGCACACCTACGGCGGTGACCGGACCCGCCGGATAGTGCTCGAGCCGAGAATCGGAGGTGCTCATTACGAGGACTGGGGTGCCTCTGCCGGGCACCTGTACGGCCACATCACCGTGTACGACCCACCCGTCCGGTGGGCCACCCGCGGACCGCTAGCCAATGGCACCATCCTCGACAGCGACTATCAACTGACTACCGAAGACGGCGCGGTGCGGATCCATGTCGTGAAGGTCGCAGTCGGACCGCTCACCGAAGACGAAGCAGAAGGAATCACCGCACACGGCGACTACCGTCCCTTCGCCACGGCGATCGAGAAGCTTGCCACCACCCCCCATCGCAACAACGACCACAAATAACGACGTGCTGGTGAGCGCCACGACGGCTCGACGCGGACCAATTACGCTTCGTGACCTGCTGGACCACTCGCTGCGGACTCGTGCAGGCAGCGGCCGGAGCACGGTCCTGATGCCGGGCGCGGGTTCGGGCATCCTGAAGACATGGAGACCGGCGGCGCCCGGGCGGCCGCCGTGCTGGCCGCCGATGCCGCCTTCGCGCACGTGCTGGCCGAACGCACCGCGGTGGTCCCCCGGGTAGCGCCCTACCGGCCGGGCGAGTTCTAACTGCGCGAACTGCCGCCGATACGCGCGGTGCTGGACGGCCTGAGCGGGCTGGGCCTGCTGGTGGTCGACGGCTACGCCGATCTGGACTCCGGCGGCCGGCCAGGCCTGGGCGCGCGTGCGCACGCCGAGTTCGGCATCCCGGTGATCGGGGTGGCCAAGTCCAGGTTCCGCACCGCGACCCACGCGGTGCCGGTCGTGCGCGGATCCTCGGGCCGCCCGCTGTTCATCACGGCGGCCGGGATGCCCGCGGCCGACGCGGCGGACCTGGTCCGGCGCATGGCCGGCCGGTACCGGCGGCCCGACGCGCGGCGTGGCGGCGGGTCAGACGGCGGCGGGGGCGGCCGGCTGGCGTAGCGGCGCGAGCGCGTTGCTCCAGGCGACGACCTGGTCCAGGAGGGTGTGCAGGGCGGCCGCGTTGTAGTCGCCGGGCCGGAAGACGGTGAAGTTCTCGAACTCGGTGAGCAGTGACAGCGCGACCTGCTGGCGGACGTCGGCCATCTGCAGTTCGCCGGCGACCAGGCGCAGGTGCTCGGCGGCCCGGGCGCCGCCGACGCTGCCGTAGGAGACGAAGCCGACGGCCTTGTTGTTCCACTCGGCGTACAGGTAGTCGATGGCGTTCTTCAGCACTCCGGAGGTGCTGTGGTTGTACTCGGGGGTGACGATGACGTACCCGTCGAACGAGGCGATCGTGGCGGCCCATGCCTTGGTGTGCTCGTTCTGGTACTGGCCCATCGAGGGCGGCAGCGGCTCGTCCAGGTGCGGCAGCGGGTAGTCGCGCAGGTCGACGAGCTCGTATTCGGCGTCGCTGCGGCGCGAGGCGATGTCCTGCACCCACCTGGCGACCTGCTCGCCGTTGCGGTTGGGGCGGGTGCTGCCGAGGATGATGCCGATCCGGGTCATGGGAGTTCCTCCTGCGTTGGGTCGGGGGTGTGCGCCAGCTAAAGCGGACTTTACCCCGGTTAATATTCCGGTCGTCGGGTGAATCGTGTGGATCAGGCTTTCCGCCGGGCCGGTGAGAGGTCATCACCGGATACTGGTGATTGGCTGTCGTCACGCTGGGCGGCGTGACGGGGCGCGAGAGGAGAAACCACGGTCCGTTCGGGATGTATAAATCTTTGACCGAACGGCCGGCGTTCCCCGCCCACGAGACGACCCCCGCGATCATGGTCGGCAACCGGTCCGGAGTCGGCTGAACACCCGGCCTCGGGAACCCGAAGGCGTGGCTGTTCTACGGTGGCATCCTGGCGTCATCGTCACGCTGGCTTCCGGGTCAGCCGAAAGCGCGGATGACTTCGGCCAGCGCGGCAACGGCCCCGTCGATCACCGTGTCCTTAATGTTGCCGTAGCCGACCAGGAGCCCCGGGTCCAATGGCTCGGGCTGGAGCTGCATCTCGTACAGGTCGCAGAGCTCTATGCCGCGGCGCGCGGCGGCTCTGAGGATCGCGGTCACGTCGGTGCCGGGCGGCAGCACGAGCAGCAGCTGCACGCCTGCCTCGGCGCCGCGCACGCGGTACTCGGGCAGGTGGCGTCGCAGCGCGTCGGTCAGCGCGTTGCGGCGGACCCGGTACCGCTGCCGCGAGGCGCGCAGGTGCCGGCCATAGGCGCCTGACTGCATGAGCTGCACCAGCGCCAGCTGGTTGAGCGCGGGCGGGAGCAGCTGGATCTCGTGCTCGGCCCGGACCGGTTGCACCCACCGGCGCGGCGCCACCACCCAGCCGATGCCGACCGTAGGCCCGAGCACCTGGCTCATCGAGCCCAGCAGGGCCACCCGGTCCCTGGCCGTTCCCTGCAGCACCGGCGGCGCCGGCCGGTCGTAGCTGAACTCGGAGTGGTAGTCATCCTCAATGACCAGCCCGTCCACCCGCCGCGCCCAGTCCGCCAGGGCTGAGCGGCGATGCGGCCCCAGCGGGCAGCCGAGTGCTATCTGCCGGGCCGCGCCCACGCATACGGCCCGCAGCCCGGGATGCCGCTCCAGGGCGTCGGTGACCAGGCCGTCATCGTCCACCGGGAGCGGTACGAGTTCCAGGCCCGCCTCCTGCGCGGCCTGCCATAGTCGCGGAGACCCGGGATTCTCCATGCCAATCGCGGTATGCCCATCGGCCAGCAGCGCACGGCAGAGCCGGGAGATGCCCTGCCCGGCTCCCATGACGACGCAGATCGTGGCCGGCTCGGCCGAAGCACCCCGGCTCCGGTTCAGGTGCTCGGCCAAGACCGCGCGCAACTCGGGCAGACCGCCCGGTTCGGAGTAAGACAGCCGATCGAACGGCGCGGTCTCGGCCGCGGCGCGGATCGCCTCCACCCACTGGCGGCGGGGGAAGGCCCGCAGGTCAGGGTGATACGAAGACAGGTCGAAGCCCGCCGCTGAGGACGGCCTGGCGGCCTGCGCCGGGAGCCTGCGGGCGGGACCGGCCCTGGGCTCGTCACCGGGCCGGGGCGACCAGGTCACCCGGGTCGCCGAACCGGTCTTCCCGGTCAGGTAGCCCTCGGTGACGAGCTGGCCGTAGGCCTCGGTGACCGTCCAGCGTGAGACGCTCAGGTCGGCCGCGAGCATCCGGCTGGGCGGCAGCGCCACGCCCACCGGCAGCCGCCCGTCCCGGATCGCCGCCCGGATGGCCGCGGCCAGGCGCATGTGCAGCGGGCCGGACCTGGTGGCGGACAGGTCAAGGAGCGTCTCCCAGGCCAAATTGGCCTGTCTTGCTGCCATGCCATTGGATCGTAGCCCCGGGCCGACCCCGCCTAGCGTCAATAACCGTGAATCGGCTATCCGGAGGAGTTCGACCAATTATGACCGCCCTGTCACTCCGGTGGCTGCTGCCCCGGCCGCGGCGCCGCGCCATCGTGACCCGCTCGCGGTGGCCTGCCATCATGACCCGCCGCCTGGGTCCAGCGCGCAGCCCGGTGCCGCCCAAGCGCCGCACGTATCCCGACTTGTTCTTCGCCGACCCGGTCGCCGTGGAGGACGACTCCCGCCGGATGCAGCACGGCACCCCTTGAGGCCCCGAAACTCCCAGCCGGCAGGTCAGAGCTTGCCGGCGGCGATGTTGGCCAGGTTGACCCGGGTCACCGCGTAGGTGACGGTGCCGGCGACCTGGCCGGCCGGGCCGCTGGCGGCCTTCAGCGGGATGCCGGTGTCGGCGGTGAGGGTGAGCGTGGGCTGGCCGTCAACGGTGCCATGGGTGACGGTGATGCCGGGCAGCGCGGACACCAGGCGCAGCACGCCGCCCCGCGGCGACACTGGGGTGTTACTCGCCAAGCGCTACTTCTCGACGTAAAAGAGGCGCTTGTTGACGAATTCGTCGATGCCGAGGGGACCTAGCTCGCGGCCGAAGCCGGAGCGCTTGGTGCCGCCGAACGGCAGGTCCGCGCCCTCGCCCGCCGGGGTGTTGACGTTGGCCATGCCGACCTCCAGCTGCTCGGCGACGTTGATCGCCCGCTCCTCGTCGGTCGACCAGACCGCACCGCCGAGGCCGAAGTCCACCACGTTGGCGAGCTGGACCGCCTCGTCGTCGGCGCTGACCTTGTAGACCACGGCGACCGGGCCGAACAGTTCCTCGCGGTACGCCCGCATCTCCGGGGTCACGCCGGTGAGCACGGCCGGGGCGAAGTAGGCGCCCTTGCCGTCGTCGAGCGTGCCGCCGACGTGCAGCGTCGCGCCCTTGGAGACCGCATCCTGCACCTGGGCGAGGAGGTTCTCCGCTGCCTTACGGGAGACCATCGGGCTGTAGGAGCCCGCAGAGTCATCGCCGGGCTGGCGCGGTGACATCGCGGTGGCCCGGTTGACCAGGGCGGCCACGAAGTCGTCGTAGATGTCGTCCATGACGATCATCCGCTTGTTGGAGTTGCAGGCCTGGCCGACGTTCTCCATCCGGGTG
>PMST01000014.1 GCA_003168295.1 Actinomycetota bacterium | reverse complement strand
ACGCGGTCGATGGCGGCGGCGACGGGCTTGAGCCAGTCGGCCATCTCACGGATCTGGCGGGCGGCCGACATCAAGCCGCGCTGAGCTGCCTGGCCGTAAGCTACGTGCGCCGTGACATTATCGAACTCGGAGCCGATATCCGTATATGGACCATATGGCATCGACGAGATACTCAGAGCCTCGCCGCTACTGCCGACGAATTAACAACTCAAGTCAGCTGCCGGTTTAGCCGCACCACTACGCTCCGCGGCGTGGCAGGTCAATCACGATCTGCGCCCAGCTCGTGTTGCACCTGATTACCGGCCGGCCCGCCCCTTCCACCATGGTCACTGGCTTGATCAACTGGTTGCTGCGTACCGGCCGTAAGACCTCGAGTATCCCGGCCACGGCAGCGCGAACACGATCAGCGGCACTCTCGGACATTGAGAGTGCCGCGCTCCGAACCTCCGTAGGGAAGATCAGGCCTAATGTAGGTTCCCGGCAAACCTTTCCAGTTGATCTTGAGTGACCTACGGTCACCCAGCGGTTTTCCGCTGGGTATGTGGGCCGTTACCCGCGAGCGTTGCCAATCTCGACGGTCATACCTGGGTGGGCCGACTTAGCGAGCACCTGAGCGCGGGTTACCCGCTAAGTTGGATAGTGCCAGAGGATTCCGCCGCGGAAAGGTGGGGGCGTGGTAACTGGCCTGATGCTTGACAGCGCTGGTTTTGAAGTGCTGGTCGCCGGTGAGCGGATCGGGTCCCGGCGGCCTATCGGGCCTGCTGATGCCGAGTTCTTGGCTGGGCTGGCGCGCCGATATGTGCGGGCGGTGCAGGCTGGCCGGGATGACGGCGTGTTCGTGGAGCTGGGCCGGGAGCTGTTCGGCTGGCTGGACGGGGAGCAGGGGCAGCTGAGCGTGCTGCTGGAGCGCGCACCCCGGCCGGTAGTGTTTGAGGTCGGCGGGCCCCAGGGGCCCTCGGATCAGGCCTGGGCAGTGCTAAGGGCCCCGTTTGAGCTGCTGGCCCGGCCTGGTGGCGGCTTCCTGGCCGCCGATGAGCTGGACCGGTTCTGCGTGGCCCGGCGGCTGGGCCCGGCGGTGGAGCGGCCGGGGCTGGATGCGTTCCGGCTGGGGCTGGCGTTCATGGCGTCTTCACCCCGGGGCCAGCATGAGCTGGATTTCGAGGCGGAGGAAGCTGCCATTCTCGCCGCGGTCGGTGAGACGAATGTGGACCTGCTGGTCGAAGACACCGGTGACCCGGAGCAGCTCGCCCGCCGCCTGGCAGCCGCGGGCGGGATGCCGGCAGTGCACCTGTCGTGCCATGGGGTGAACAATTACCCGGTCCGGCCCGGCGCCCCGGGGGTGCCGGTGCTGATGATGGAGGACGACACCGGTGAGGGGCGGCCCACGACGGCCGGGGACCTGGCCAGCGTGCTGGCGGCGGTGCCGCGGTTGTTGTTCGTGTCCGCGTGCCTGACCGCGACCGGCGCCGACGCGGGCGATCACCTGCCGCCGGGTCATGACCGTAAGGGCGGGTCCGGCGACGGGAGCGGGGGCGGGCTGGTCGCGCATTCGCTGGCGACCGCGCTGGTGACGGCCGGGTTCCCGGCGGTGCTCGGCTGGGACGGGTCGGTCATCGACCAGTCGGCGACGGTGTTCGCCGAGCGGCTGTACCGGGGGCTGGCCGACCAGGCGGACCTGACGGTGGCGGTGGGCGATGCCCGCCGGGTGCTGCTGGACTCGGCGGATCCGGTGGTGCGGGCGGACTGGCATCTGGCCCGGTTGTGGCTGGGCCCGGCCGGCGGCGGCCCGCTGGTGGCCGGCACCCGCAAGCGGTCGCTGGTGACCGCCACCCGCGGGACTAAGACGTTCCTGGACCGCAAGCAGCAGGTCCCGGTGGCCACGGCGCAGATGTTCGTCGGGCGCCGCCCGGAGCTGCAGCAGGCGCTGTGGGCGCTGCGGTCCGGGGACAGGGTCGGGGTGCTGCTGCACGGGCAGGGCCGGCTGGGCAAATCCAGCCTGGCCGCCCGGATCGCCGACCGGCTCCCCAGCCACGCCATCGCGGTGGTGTTCGGCGACTACGAGGCCATAGCCATCGCGGATGCGGTCGCCGCCGCGGTCCGGACGAACCCGGCCGCCCGGCAGCTACTGGAGTCTCGGTTGCCGGAGCTGCGGCAGCGGCCGGAGGCAATCGAATCGGCCATGGTCGACGTGCTGGCCGGGCCGTGTGCTCAGGATGGGGAGGGCGGGCAGCGGCCGCTGCTGCTGATCATTGATGACCTGGAGCAGATCCTGGTGCCGGACCCGGCCGGCCCGCACCGGGTCGCGGCCGCTCATGCGGGGGTGCTGGCCGGGGTGCTGCGGGCGTTCGACCCGGCGCTGACCGACAGCCGTGTGCTGGTCACCAGCCGGTTCACTTTCACCCTGGACGGCCTGCAGGACCGGCTAGAGCGGGTGCAGCTGCGGCCGTTGTCGCCGGTGGCCCAGCGTAAGCTGCAGCGCCGCCAGCAGGCGCTGATCCCGGCTTCCCGGCAAGGTGAGCGGGCGGGGCTGGCGGCCCGGGCGGTGGCGGTCAGCCGCGGGAACCCGGGCCTGCAGGACCTGATCGGGCTGCGGCTGGTCTACGGCGAGCACGTCGCCATGGACCGGGCCGAGGCCGCGGTGGCCGGGATGGAGGCTTACTTGAGCCGGGGTGACCTGCCCGCCGACGCCGAGGTGCGGGCGTTCTTGGAGAACCTGGCGCTGGACACGTTGCTGGATGAGGCCGGGCCGTCCAACCTGGCGTTGTTGCGGGCGGTCACGCTGTTCACCGTGCCGGTGCCGGACCCGGTGATCGGGGTGCTCGCCGGCGCGGTGGGAGGATCTGCGGCCCGGCTGCGGGGCCTGGGGCTGCTGGACCCCTACCCGGACCTGCATGATCCGGCGGGCCCGGCGCTGGCCGCCAACCCGCTGGCCGCCGGGCGAATCGACCCGCTCAGCGCGGCCGAGCAGGCCGCCCTGGCTGCCGTCAGCGCCAGACCGCTCCTGGCGGCCTGGGGCGGCCCGGCCCCGCCGCAGGGCCGGGATCCGGCGATGGACCTGCAGCTCACCCGGCTCGGCCTGCTCGCCGATGACCCGGTGGTGACGGCGGCGCGCGCCGCCGGGGGGGTATCGGCTTTGCGCAGCGGCCCGGCCGCCGAGGCGGCCCGGCTCGCCCAGGAGGCGATCGGGCTGCTGGAGCGGCACGGCCAGGTCGTGCCGCTCCTCCTGCTGCGACAGGCTGCTAATGCTGCGTTGACCAGCGGAGACGGACAGGGCGGCGAGGCGCTGCTGGACCGGGCTATGCGCCAGGCCGAAACGGCGGGTCAGGAACAAGCCGACCCGCTGGACCAGGCCGAGGTGATCTTCGAACGGGCCGTCCGCCTGATCACCCGCGGCGAGCTCGACCAGGCCGAAACGCTGCTCTCGCACGCCTGCCAGCTGTTCACCGGCGCCGGATCTGAGCGGGAGGCGGCGGTTGCGATGGGATCGATCGCCGACATCGCCTACCAGCGCGGCGACTACGACGAAGCCCTGCAGATCCGCCGCGAAATCGAGCTGCCCGCCTTCGAGCGCCTCGGCGACACCCGCTCCGCCGCCATCACCTGGAGCAAGATCGCCGACATCGCCTACCACCGCGGCGACTACGACGAGG
>PMST01000501.1 GCA_003168295.1 Actinomycetota bacterium | reverse complement strand
AGCTCGATGTCGATGATGAACTTCTCGTAGCAGCTGACCAGGCCGCCTTCCAGCCAGCCGGCCGCGTGCATGACGAAGTTGGTGCCGGCCAGGAAGGTGGGCAGCAGCGTCATCAGCGCCTCGTACGCGGACTGCGCGTCCGGGGTCTGGCTGGAGTTCAGCCCGCCGCCGGTACGGAACGGCAACCCGTAGTGCCGGGCCAGCTGGCCGGTGCACAGCAGGCCGATGGCCGATTCCGGAGTCCCGAACGAGGGCGAGCCGGACTGCATGTCAATGTTGGACAGGAACGAGCCGAAGATCACCGGGCAACCCGGCCGGATCAGCTGGGCCAGCGCGATGCCGGACAGCGCCTCGGCCAGCTGCTGCGCCAGCGCGGCCGGGATCGTCACCGGCGACATCGCCCCCATCAGCAGGAACGGCGTCAGCACGACGGGCTGGGCGGCGGCACAGTACTCGAACTGGGCGTCCAGCATCCGGTCGTCCCAGCGCAGCGGGGAGTTGCAGTTGATCAACGAAATCGTCGCGGGAACACGCTCGATGGCTTCCCGCCCGCCGAACAGGATCTCGGTCATCCGGATCGTGTCGGCGGCGTTCGGACCGGAGACCACGTTGCCCATGTAGATCTTGTCGGTCAGGGTCTGCAGCGCGTAGATCATGTCCAGGTGCCTGGAGTCGAGCGGGGCGTCGTTCGGCTCGCAGATCACCCCGCCGGCCGAGTCCAGCTCGTCGTAGGCCTGGGACAGCATGGCCAGCTGGCGGAAGTCGTTCATGGTGGCGTCCCGGCGCACGTCGCCCTCGCGCACGAACGGGCAGCCGTACACCGAGCTGAACACCATGTGGTCGCCGCCGATGTGCACGTTGTGCGCCGGGTTGCGGGCCTGCACGTCGAACTCGCGCGGCGCCTTGGCCACCTGCTCCAGCACGAACTCGGGGTCGAGCTTGACCACGTCCCCCTCCACCTGCTGGCCCGCCTTGGCGAACAGCTCGACGGCCTCGGGCTTGGCGAACTGGATGCCGATCTCGGAGACGATCCGGCGCCAGCCGCGGTCAAGCACCGCGACCGAGTCGGCGGAGAGGATCTCGTACCTCGGCATCGTGTTGACGAACATCGATTCTCACCGTGCCCTCGGGTGTGTCCAGCGGGAGCGAAACACTCACTTGACCGAATATTAGACCGGCCCTTACGATCACATAGTAGAACTTGGTCCCACAAAGTGGAACCTAAGCACGCGGGACCGGACCAGGAAACGGAACCTGCGGATGGCGAAACGGAACCCGGGGATGGGTAAGCGCAGATGAGCAACCAGAACGGCACCCAGGCCGTCGACCGGGCCGCCCGGCTGCTCGCCGAGGTCGTGCACTCGGCTGACCCGATGACGTTCACCGAGCTGAGCGCGATCACCGGCCTGGCCAAATCGACCACCTCACGGCTGCTGCTCGCGCTCGAGCGCAACGGGCTGGTCCGGCGCGATGACCACGGCCGGTTCCTGCCCGGCGAGATGTTCGTCAGCTTCGCCTGGCGGGGCGGCGCCGAAGCCGGCCTGGTCGCGGTGGCCCAGCCCTTTCTCGACCGGCTCGGCAAGGCGACCGGAGAGACGATCAACCTCGGCGTGTCGAGCAACGGGATGGTCGAGCAGATCGCCCAGGTTGACAGCACCTACCTGATCGGCGGCACCAACTGGGTCGGCATGTCCGTACCGCTGCACTGCTCCGCGCTGGGCAAGGTGCTGCTGGCCTACGGGACGGCCCAGCTGGACAAGCTGGAACGGCGCACCGCCAAGACGATCGTGACCGAGGCGGCGCTGCGGGCCGAGCTGGCCGGGGTGCGGGCCCGCGGCTACGCGGTGACCGACGAGGAACTCGAACCGGGCCTGGTCGCGGTGGCGGCGCCGATCTACGGCTACGACGGCAGCGTGGTCGCGGCGCTGTCGGTGTCGGGCCCGGCCAGCAGGATGGCCAGAGACGGCCTGGCCGCCGCGGCCAGCCAGTGCACCGAGGAGGCCGCGGGCCTGTCCGCGGTGCTCGGCTACCGGCAGCGAGCAGCCAGGCAGAACCGGAAGGCAGGCTGACCATGACCACTGAGGAACTGCTCGCGCAGCTTTATGACCAGACGCTGGTCGGCAACAAGCCCGCGGTGCTCGAGCTGACCAACGCCGGGCTGGCGGCCGGGCTCGGCCCGGAGATGCTGCTGTACGAGGCCCTGATCCCGTCGCTGGAAGAGGTGGGTGCCCGGTTCGAGCGCGGCGACTTCTTCGTGCCCGAGATGCTCATCGCCGGCAAGGCGATGGCCGGCGCGCTGGAGATCCTCCGCCCGCTGCTGGCCGAGACGGGCGCCCAGACCATCGGCAAGATCGTGATGGGCACGGTCAAGNNGACATCGGCAAGAACCTGGTCAACATCATGTTCGAGGGCGCCGGATTCGAGGTCATCGACCTCGGCGTGCAGGTCGCGCCGGAGAAGTTCATCGCGGCCATCGTCGAGCACAAGCCCGACATCGTCGGCTTCTCCGCGTTCTTGACCACGACGATGCCGATGTTCAAGGCGAACATCAACGCGCTGCAGAAGTCCGGGCTGCGCGATCAGGTCATCGTCATGGTCGGCGGTGCCCCCGTCACCCAGGAGTACGCCGACGTGGTGGGCGCGGACGGGTACGCGTCCGATGCGTCCGCCGCCGTGGTCAAGGCCAAGGAACTGCTCGCCCAGCGCCGCGCGATGGTCAACGCCTAAGCAACAGAACACTGAGGATCCCGAAGGCCTGAGGGGAAAGGCCCGAGGGGAGAGGGAAGAGCCCGTGCACACTGTCCTGTCCTCGGCGACCAAGACGGTCCGGATCGGTGCCGACCAGCCGTTCGCGATCATCGGCGAGCGGATCAACCCGACCGGCCGGAAGATCTTCCAGCTGCAGCTGCGCAGCGGCGACCTGTCCCGGGTGGAGATCGACGTCAAGGAACAGGTGGCCGGCGGGGCCATGCTGCTCGATGTCAACATGGGCGCTCCGCTGGCCGACGAGGCCGCCCTGATGCGGCAGGCCGTCACGCTGATCCAGAGTCTGACGGACCTGCCGCTGGTCATCGACTCCTCCATCATCGAGGTGCTCGACGCCGGGCTGGCCGCCTATCAGGGCAAGGCGCTGGTCAACTCGGTGACCGCCGAGGACGAACGGCTAGACGCGATCCTGCCGCTGGTCAAGAAGTACGGCGCCGCCGTGATCGGGCTGCCGAACGACGAGGAGGAAATCCCCGAGGAGCCGGCCCGCCGGGTCGAGCTGGCCCGCAAGCTGATCCGCATCGCCACCGAGAAGTACCGCATTCCGATCGAGGACATCGTCATCGACCCGCTGGCCATGCCGGTCGGCGCGGACACCCTGCACCCCGAGCGGACGCTGGAAACGATTGCCCTGCTCAAGGCCGAGTTCGGGGTGAACATGACGCTGGGCGCCTCGAACGTGAGCTTCGGCATGCCGGACCGGCACTCGATCGCCGCCGCGTTCCTGCCCATCGCGGCCAGCCACGGGCTGACCAGCGCCATCATGGACGCACGCTCGCCGCAGATCGTCCGCGCGGTCAAGGCGGCCGACCTGGTGCTGAACCGGGACGAGTGGGGCGCGGCCTGGATCGCGGCCCACCGGGCCCAGCAGGCCAGGGAAAAGGCAGCAGCCAGGGAAAACGCAGAAGCAGCCGCGCAGGCGCAGCCGGGGGCCACGTGAGCGTGGCCGATGAGCTGACAGGCGGCCCCGTTCGGGTCAATTTGGTGTTTAATGACCGGCCGGTGCGGGTTCCTGCCGGGGTCACGTTGTTCGACGCGGCCAGCTGGAACGGGATCGCGATCGACTCGACCTGCGGCGGGCACGGCACCTGCAAGAAGTGCCGGGTCCGGATCGAGGCGGATCCGCCGACGCCGTCTCACCTGGACATCCGGGCCTACACCGCGGCCGAGATCAAGGACGGCTGGCGGCTGGCCTGCCGGACCATCGCCACCCGCGACACCCAGGTCGAGGTGCCGCCGCTGACCACCCGGCCGAAGGCCGCCACCGTCGGCGTCGGCCGGCAGGTCATCTTGCGGCCCGCGGTGCAGAAACGGTACCTGGAGCTGGCCGAGCCGGACCTGGCCGACCAGGCCAGCGACGTGGAACGGGTGCTGGCCCAGCTCGAGGACCTGGAGCCGCGGGCCGAGCTGGCCGTGCTGCGGACCCTGGGCCGGACGCTGCGCGCGGCCGACTACAAGGTCACCGCGGTGGTCGTCGACGACGTGCTCATCGCGGTCGAGCCCGGCGACACCACCGGCCGCCGGTTCGGCATCGCCTTCGACCTCGGCACCACCACCGTGGTGGCCACCCTGCTCGACCTGTCCACCGGCACCCCGGTGGCGGTGGAGTCCGCGCTGAACAAGCAGCAGCCGTTCGGCGCCGACGTGATCACCAGGATCAGCGCCACCATGATGGACCCGGGCGCGCTGGACAAGCTGCAGCAGCTCGCCACCGAGACCCTCGGCGAGCTGGCCCGGGCCGTCTGCGAGCGGGGCGGCGTCCGGCCGGACGAGGTGTACGAGGTCGCGGTGGCCGGCAACGCCACCATGACCCACATCGTGCTCGGCATCGACCCCGAGCCGCTCGGCATGGCCCCGTTCATCATGGCCGCCCGGCTGTTCCCCGAGGTGCTCGCGGCCGACCTGGGCCTGGCCGGCGTCGTGCACCCCCGGGCCCGGGCGGTGGTCTTCCCCTCGTTCGGCGCCTACGTGGGCGGCGACATCACGGCCGGCCTGCTGGCCAGCGGGATGGACCGGGACGCCCGGGTGCGGCTGTTCATCGACATCGGCACCAACTGCGAGATCGTGCTGGGCAACCGGGACTGGCTGCTGGCCACGGCCGCGCCGGCCGGCCCGGCGTTCGAGGGCGCCGCGATCAGGTGCGGGATGCGCGCCGCCGACGGCGCCATCGAGGTCGTCACCATCACCGCCGACGCGCTCAGCCTCAAGGTGATCGGCGACGTCGAACCGCAGGGGCTGTGCGGGTCCGGCCTGGTCGACGCGGTCACCGGACTGGTCAGGACCGGGCTGCTCGACGCCTCGGGCCGGTTCATCCCGGAGGAACAAGCCCGGGCCACGGCGCCGGGGATCGCGGACCGGCTCACCACGATCGGCAAGGAACGGGTGTTCGTGCTGCACTGGCGGGGTTCGGGCGCGGAAGACAGTATCTACCTGTCCCAGCGCGACGTCCGCGAGCTGCAGTTCGCCAAGGCGGCGATCGCGACCGGCTGGCAGATCCTGCTCGAGGAGGCCGGCCTGACCGCGGCCGACGTCAAGCAGGTGCTGCTGGCCGGGTCGTTCGGCAGCTACCTGTCGGCGGCCAGCGCGATCAGGATCGGCCTGGTGCCGAAGGTGCCCGTGCCCCGGGTGGTCTCGGCAGGCAACGTGGCGGGCGAGGGGGCGAAGATGGCGCTGCTCAGCCTGCGGGAGCGGGCCGGCGGCCTAGCGCTGCTCGAGGAGGTGAAGTATGTCGAGCTCTCCGACCGCGCCGACTTCAACGACCGTTTCATCGAGCAGCTGCCCTTCCCGCCAGGTTGAGATCATCGCCTGCGGGGCGCTGGCCGGGCCGGTCAGGGACATCGCGGCCCGGCGAGGCTGGCCGGTCGCCGTCCGGTCCCTGCCCGCCGTGCTGCACAACCGGCCGCAAAAAATACCCCTAGAAGCGGAACGGGCCCTGCTATCAGCCCTGGCCACAGGCCACACCGTGGCCCTGGCCTACGCCGACTGCGGCACCTACGGCGCGCTGGACGAGCTGTGCGCCCGGTACGGGGTGCGCCGGCTGCCCGGACTGCACTGCTACGACGTGTTCGCGGGCGCGCCCGAGCTGACGGCGATGTTCGAGGCGGAGCCCGGCACCTATGTGCTCACCGACTTCCTGCTGGCCAGCTTCGACCGCTCGGTGCTGGCCGAGCTCGGCCTGGACCGGTACCCGGAGCTGTGGGATGACTACTTCGGGCACTACCGCCGGCTGATCTGGCTGGCCCAGGAGCCCGCCGGGTCGGCAGCGCTGGCGGCGCAGGCGGAGCGGGTGGCGGCGATGTTCGGCCTGCCGCTGACCCGGATCGAGACCGGGGTGAGCCGCCTGGAGGCGGCCCTCGCGGTGCTGGTCGAGGAGGTGCCCTCGTGACCGGTATGGACGGGCTGCTGGCCAGCCCCCGGTATGAGGTGTTTCCGGGGCGGGGCACCGAGCAGGCGGTCGCGGACTGGGTGCCGGCCGGGATGACCGTCACGGTCACCGCGTCGCCGGTCAAGGGTCTTGACGCCACCATCGAGCTGACCGAGCGGCTGGTGGCCCGGGGCTACCGGGTCGTGCCGCACCTGGCGGCCCGTTCGGTGGCCAGCGAGACGCACCTGACCGAGATCATCGGCCGGCTGACGGCCTGCGGGGTGGACGACGTGTTCGTGCCTGGCGGGGACGCCACGGCGCCGACCGGGCCGTTTGACGGCGCGCTGCCGCTGCTCGAGCGGCTGGGCGAGCTGGGCCGCCCGTTCGGCCGGGTCGGGATCACCGGGTACCCGGAGAGCCATCCCAAGATCCACGACGACGTCATCATCCAGGCGATGTGGGACAAGCGCAGGCACGCGGACTACATCGTCAGCAACGTGTGCTTCGACCCGGCCGGGCTGGCCCGCTGGATCCAGCGGATCCGGGCCCGCGGCGTCACGCTGCCGTTGTACGTGGGGCTGGCCGGGCCGGCCGAGCGCACCCGGCTGCTCAAGATGGCGGCGGTGGCGGGCGCGGCGGAGTCGGCCCGGTTCATCGGCAGGCACCCGAACTGGATCCTGCGGTTCTGGGCGCCCGGCGGATACAGCCCGGACCGGTTCTGCGACCGCGCCGCCGCCGCGCTGACCGCTCCGGCCGCAGGCGTGGCCGGCTTGCACCTGTTCACCTTTAACCAGCTCCAGCAGGCCGAGCAGTGGCGTCGGGCGGCCCTGGAGCGCACCGGAACCAGCAAACGACTACTGGCGGGATGATCCATGACTGATATACCGGGCCGGGCCAGCGCTGTCATCATCGGCGCGGGCATCGTCGGCAACAGCCTCGTGCACCACCTGGCGCGGCTCGGCTGGCGGGACCTCGTCCTGGTGGACAAGGGGCCGATGCCGAACCCGGGCGGTTCCACCGGCCACGCCTCCAACTTCATCTTCCCGATCGAGTACTCCAAGATGATGTTCGAGCTGACCACGGACAGCACCGCGCAGTACAAAGACCTCGGGGTGTTCACCGAGAGCGGCGGGATCGAGGTGGCCCGCACCCCGGCGCGGATGACCGAGCTGCGCAGGCGCTGCACCCAGGCCAAGGCGTGGGGCATCCCGGCCGAGCTGATCACGCCGGGCGAGGTGAACAAGCTGGTGCCCTACCTGGACGAATCGGTCATCCTGGGCGGCGCGCACTTCCCCACCGTGGGCGTGGTCGACTCGCTCCGGGCCGGCACGCTGATGCGGGAGCAGGCCCAGGCCTCCGGCGCGCTCACCGTGCTGGCCGGCACCGAGGTCTACGGCATTTCGGTGTCCGGCGGTTCTGGGGTCCGGGTGCGCGCGGTCGCCACCAGCGCGGGCGAGATTCTGACCGACAACATCGTGATCTGCTGCGGGGTCTGGTCGCCGCGGATCGCCCGGATGGCCGGGGCCCGGCTGGCGCTCACCCCGACCGTGCACCAGATGATCAGCGTCGGGCCGATCGCGCTGTTCGCCGACACGCCCGGGGAGATCTCCTACCCGATCGTCCGCGACGTGGACACCAACATGTACGAGCGCCAGCACGGCGGCGACATGGAGGTCGGCTC
>PMST01000475.1:616-12409 GCA_003168295.1 Actinomycetota bacterium | reverse complement strand
AGCAGCGCGGCCGGTAGCAGCGGCGGGGCCAGCATCGGCATCGTCGCGGCGGGGAAGACCTACCTCGACATGCGGCAGGCACTGCGCACTCTTGGCCTGGACGAGGCCGAACTGGCTGCCCGCGGGGTTCGGCTCCTGCGGCTCGCGATGATCCATCCGCTGATCGCCTCGGAAATCGAGGAGTTCGCGGACGGCTTGACCGAGATCATCGTCGTCGAGGAGAAGCGGCCCTTCATCGAGTCGGCCGTCAAAGAGATCCTTTACCGGGTGAAGAACGCCCCCGCCGTCACGGGTAAGACCGATCCGGCGGGTGCGACGCTGTTCGCGGCTTACGGTGAACTGGATGCCGACCTGATCGCGGCCGGACTGGCCGCCAGGCTGGGCACGCGGCCGGAGTTCACGACGGTCACGGCCTGGCAGGCCAGGCAGGCTCTGCGCCGGCCGGTCACGCAGCTGCCGCTGGTCGCTCGGACGCCGTACTTCTGTTCTGGGTGCCCGCACAACAGCTCGACAAAGGTTCCGGAGGGCTCGCTGGTGGGGGGCGGGATCGGCTGCCATGCCCTGGTCCTGATGATGGAGCCCGAGGCGGTCGGCGATGTCGTCGGGCTGACCCAGATGGGCGGCGAGGGAGCCCAGTGGATCGGCATGGCGCCGTTCATGCGCACCCGGCGGCACCTGCTGCAGAACATCGGCGATGGCACCTTCCATCATTCCGGCAGCCTCGCGGTACGGGCGGCTATCGCCAGTGGCGTGAACGTTACGTACAAGCTGCTGTACAACTCGGCGGTGGCCATGACCGGTGGTCAGCAGGCTGTTGGTGCGATGTCGATCCCCGCGCTGACCAAGATGCTGACCGCCGAAGGGGTGCGCCGTATCGTCATCACGACCGCCGAGCCCAGCGGTTACCGGCGAGCCGACCTCGCGCCGATCGCCGAGGTCTGGCATCGCGACCGGGTCGTCGAGGCCCAGGAAGTTCTCAGCCAGGTCGAGGGCGTCACCGTTCTCATTCACGACCAGGAGTGCGCGACCGAGCTCCGCCGCAAGCGCAAGCGCGGGCTCGCGGCCGATCCGGCCGAACGGATCATGATCAATCAGCGGGTCTGCGAAGGATGCGGCGACTGCGGCGAGAAGTCCAACTGCCTGTCGGTGCAGCCCGTCGACACCGACTTCGGCCGCAAGACGGCGATCGATCAGTCGTCCTGCAACAAGGACTATTCCTGCCTGAAGGGCGACTGCCCGTCGTTCCTGACCGTGGTTCCCGGGGTACCTGGGTCCAGCCCGCGCCCGCGCCGGGCGACGGCGCCCGCCCTGGCGCCAGACGCCATCGCGGACCCCCGGTTCAGGTTCGATGTCGCGAGAGCGCCGCACACCACCCGCATCACCGGCGTGGGCGGTACCGGAGTCGTGACCTTGTCGCAGGTCTTGAGCGCCGCGGGCCGGATCGCGGGTTGCCAGGTTCGTTCGCTCGATCAGACCGGACTCGCCCAGAAGGGCGGCGCGGTCATCTCCGATGTCAAAATCAGCGCCGGGGAGATCGAGCAGAGCAACAAGGCCGTGGCCGGCGAGTGCGACCTCTACCTCGGCTGTGACCTGCTGGTGGCCGCGGACGCCAAGAACCTGGCCGTGGCCGACTCCGCGACCACGATTGCCGTGGTGTCCACCACGAAGGTGCCGACCGGCCGGATGGTCGTGGACAAAACGGTGCCGTTTCCTGACATCGAGGTCACCGCGGACCGGATCCGGAGCGCCACCCGGGGCGCAGAGTCCGTCTTCGTCGATGCCCGGGGATTGTCGGTCACCCTGCTCGGCTCCGACCAGTTCGCGAACATGCTGCTGGCCGGGGTGGCGTTCCAGACCGGGGCCCTGCCGCTGCCGTCCCAGGCGATCGAGCAGGCCATCGAGTTGAACGGCGTTCAGGTGGAGCCGAACCTGCAGGCGTTCCGCCGCGGGCGGCAGCGCGTGGCCGACCCGGCCGCGTTCGCGGAAGCGGTCGCGGCCGCCAGGGCGCCGGCTCCGGTTCGGGTGCCGACCGAACCGGAGCAACGGCTGATCTCCTCCGTCGGCGCCGAGCCGGGCTCCCAGCTGCACCGGATCGTCGCGGTCCGGATACCTGACCTGGTCGAGTACCAGAACGTGGACTACGCCCGCCGGTACGCCGATCTAGTTGCCCGGGTGCGCGAAGCCGAGATCCGTTTCGTTCCTGAAAAGACCGAGCTGTCGGAGGCGGTCGCGGAGTTCGGTTACAAGCTGATGGCGTACAAGGACGANNGAGGCGGCGGTGCGCGCCGAGTTCGGCGAGGGCGCCCGCGTTTCCTACCAGCTCCACCCGCCGGTACTGCGGGCCCTGGGGATGAAGCGGAAACTCAAGCTCGGGCCGTGGTCCCAGCCGGGCTTCCGGCTCTTGCGGGCGGGCAAGATCGTGCGCGGCACGAGGCTTGATCCGTTCGGCCATACCCAGGTGCGCCGGGTGGAGCGAGAGCTGATCAGCGAATACACCGCCACCATCGATGATCTCCTGCGTCGGCTGAGCGCCGAGACCTACCAGCGCGCCGTCGAGATCGCCCGGCTGCCCGACCTGGTTCGCGGCTACGAGAACATCAAGCTTGCCAATGTCGCGCTGTACCGGGCCCGGGTCAAGGAGCTGCAGAGCACATCGGAATCGCCTGCGCCGGCCGGCCGATAAGGAGTTACTAACCCAATTATTGCGGTTCCTATCGTTATGTATTAGTCGCGAGTCCAGCGAATCAGCGGCTCGTCGATCCGGAAAGCATTGCCGGTACGACAGCGATTCCGTTGGACGCTGCGGCCGGAGTAAGCTGATCATATTCGTTTAGTCGGTCATAGCATGACCCGCGCAGTTCACGGGTACTAAAGCGGGACATAGTGCCAGCGGTCATATGCTCACGGAGGTAAACAGGATGGGAGCCAGGAAAACCAGGTTTCCGCGCCGACGTTTTATTCTGGGCGGCGGCGTGGCCTTTGCGGCGGCCGGCCTGGACGGAATCGGCCAGTCGCGAGCGGAGGCGGCGGTAACAACGCCGGCCCAGCCGCAGGGCAGCGGGAACGGGGCGGCGACCTCTGACCAGACCCGGCCGCTGACCGGCCATTTTCAGGCGGATGGCGGCATCAACGACGCATATCTGGTCGATCAGCTAGCCGGCAATGGCCAGTCGATTGCTAACCTCGCCTTTATCACATCCATCGCAAGCGGGAACCTCGAACTGCTTGGCCAGGGGGGCGCCGGCACCTACGTGAAACTGAACTACCTCGATGGCAGCGGGACCGAGCGCACCGGCGTGGCCGTGGCGACCGGGACAGATAATCCCATTATCTCGATTGCGCCCGAGGCCAACGGCGGCGCCACGCTGGACTTGGAAAACAACGACCTGACCGGCGTCGAGACGGTCGTGCCATCGCCCGACAATCATGGCCAGCTGAACCTCGACGGTCTACTGGCCCTCACGCCTCAGGCTGAGCCGGCAGTACCCGCAACCGGTGGTGTCCTGTACGTGGACTCCGCCGACGGCGCCCTGAAATTCATCGGCAGCTCCGGCACGGTCACCACCGTTGCGCCCGCGTAGCCGGCCCATGCGCCTGCGCCACGGCCTTCGGCATCCGGGCCGGTAATCTGGGCAAAACCTACCCAGAACGGGGATGCCATGCTGCACGTGGATTCCGAAGTCGGCCGCCTGCGGCAGGTGATATTGCACCGGCCTGACCTGGAACTCAAGCGCCTGACCCCCGACAACGCCGCTGACCTGCTCTTCGACGACGTGCTCTGGGTGAGCCGGGCGCAGGCCGAGCACGACGCGTTCGCAGCTGTCCTGCGCTCGCGCGGTGTCGTAGTTCACTACTACAGCGATCTGCTGACCCGGACCCTGGAGGTCCCGCAGGCGCGTGACTACATCCTGGACGGGGTGTTTGACCCGCGCTGGCACGGGCCGCTCGCCGCCGCCACCCTGCGCGCCGCGATGGACGGGCTCGACTCGGCCCGCCTGGCGGAATTCCTGGCCGGCGGAATCACCAAGCGCGAGATCGCCGAACTCGGCCCGGAGCCCAAGAGCATCGCCTTCCATTCACTTGATCCCGACGGCTTCGTGCTCGCCCCGCTGCCGAACCTGCTCTACCAGCGCGACACGTCAAGCTGGATCTACGGCGGCGTGTCCATCAACGCGATGCGCCGGCCGGCCCGGATCCGGGAGACCATCACCGGCGAGGCCATCTACCGCTGGCACCCGATGTTCGCGCAGGCAGGTTTCGATGTCTGGTATCACGGCGCCGATGCCGCGCCTGCCACCATCGAGGGCGGTGACATCCTGGTCATCGGCAACGGGGCCGTCCTGGTCGGGATGAGCGAGCGGACCACGCCGCAAGCGGTGGAGGTGCTCGCTCACCGCCTGTTCGCCGCCGGGGCGGCCCGCTGCCTGGTGGCGATCGACATGCCGAAGACCCGCGCGTTCATGCACCTGGACACGCTGCTGACCATGGCGAACTACGGGGTGTTCAGCAAGTACGCAGGGATGGGCATGCTGCCGTCGTACACCGTGGAGCCCGGCGCGACAGCCAGCGAGCTCAAGGTCATCGATCACCCGCCGGCAGACATGCATCGCGCCATCGCCGCCGCGCTCGACCTGCCGTCCATCACGGTGCTGACCGCCGTGCAGGACGTCCATTCCGCGCTGCGAGAGCAGTGGGACGACGGCTGCAACGTGCTGGCGGTCGAGCCCGGGGTGGTCGTAGCCTACGAGCGGAACGTGACCACCAACACCTACCTCCAGGACCACGGCATCGAGGTGATCGCGGTGCCGGGCGGAGAACTCGGCCGGGGCCGAGGCGGCCCCCGCTGCATGAGCTGCCCGATTGAACGCGAAGCCTGAGCTCGCCGCGCTGCCCGGTCAGGCGACGTCAGTCCGGGGGTGCGAACGGCGGGTCGGGCGGCTCGCCCCACCAACCGCGCAGGAACGTCCCGGCGCGCTCGCAGGCTCCCGCGAACGGGCCGCCGGGATGGCGCAGCGCCTCACCGATGAGCTCGGTGATCGTTGTTTCGACGACGGCCAGTACCTGGTCCGGGGTGGCGTCGGCAGCCGACCGGTAGCCGATCACCGCGCCCGCGTTGCACACGAAGTCGGGCAGCGCCACGATGCCACGCCGGCGTAGCACCTCGGCGCCTTCGGCGGTGTAAGGCACGTTCGCGGCGGGCGCGATGACCCGGACACCCGGCGGCAGCAATCCGGCGGTCCGGCCGCTGATCATTCCGGGCCGGGTTCCGGGCACCACGACGTCGGCACTCACCGCCGTGAACAGCAGGCCAGGCGGCCCAGCCGGCCGGCCGTAGCGGAGGACGCACGCATCGCCGTGCCCGCGGCGCAGCTCGAGCAGCAGCTCGACGTCCAGTCCCGATGGGTCAGCGACGCATCCGGCGACGGTAGAGACGGCGACCACCCGGCCGCCGCGGCGGATGACCTCGCGCGCTACCCCGGCGCCTACCTTGCCGAACCCCTCGATGGCCACGGAGCGGCCATCCCAGCCCCCGACCCCCATACCCCACCCGGCCCGCAGTGCCGCCTCCGCGGCCGCGGCGACGCCGTACCCGGTCAGCACATCCTCGAACGGCACGCCGTCCACGACGGCACGGATGGCCGCCGGCACGGCCCGGCGCTCGCGCAACGCCGCGAAATCCTCCTCGGCCGTGCCCATGTCCGGCCCGGTCAGGAACCGGCCCGCATCGGCCAGCGGACCGATCGCCGCGCAGAACCGGGCCATGAGGGCGTCCCTGCCCGCGCGGTCGGCCGCATCCCCGCGTACTCCCGCCTTGGCCCCGCCGATCTGCTGACCAATCGCGGCGAACTTGTAGGTCATCGCGCGTGCCAGCAATGCCACCTCAGCCACGCTGACATCCGGCGCCAGCCGCGTCCCCCCAGCGGACACCGGCACGCCAGGCAGATCGAACACCACGAACCCGGGCACCGAGCCCAGCTCGACGATCTCCGGGCCACCGCGATCTCGTCCGGCCAGCCCTCCTCGCGGCGTCGAGTCGATGGGCATGACGATCAGGATGGCACAGGAACCGGAACGCGCGCGTCCCAGGCCAAGAGCAAGGGCGTCACCGCCGCCATCGCCTTCATCCGCAGCGGCCAGTGACCCAGGGACCGGGCTGGGGCCGGCCGCCGGGCGTCAGCCCATGGACTTGGCNNGGCGTGGCCGGCGTGCTGCGCGGTTTCTGAGATGATGTGCAGGAACACCCGGCGGGCCGACCACCGTTCGCCGGGCGTGAACCAGGGAGCCTTCGGCAGCGGGTGCCCGGCGTTCAGGTCGGGCAGCTGACTGACCAGCGCGTCGGTCCGGCGGGCCACCTCAGCGTAGGTAGCCAGCACGCCGGCCAGCGTCTCGCCGGGCAGCAGCCGGAACTCCTCCGCTCGCCGCGCCCAGTCGTCCTCGGTCATAGCGCTGGAATCGCCGATCGCCGACGGGCCGTCCACGATGAAGTCCACCCAGCCCCGCTCGGCCGAAGTGACGTGCTTGATCAGGCCGCCCAGGGACAGCTCGCTCACGGTGGTGCGCTGCCTGGCCTGCTCGTCGGTGAGGCCCCGGGTGGTGAAGGCCAGGAAGTGCCGGTGCTTAGCCAGCGTCGCCAGCAGGTCGGCGCGCTCGCCGCCGGCGGCGGACGGGGCGCCCTGGGCGCCAACCGCCAGGTCGCTAACAGCTGGGTCGCCGGTGATCGGGGTGCTCGTCGTCATGGTCTGGTCCTTCCGTGGATTCCGGGCGGGGCCTCGTTCCCGCTCTAAGCTCACACTACGAGCCATAGCGGCCACTTTCTGACCTGAATTCGGCGAGGATGGACATTATGGCGAACACCAGCACGCGGACGCTGCGGCTGCTGTCACTGCTGCAGTCACGCCGGTACTGGCCGGGTGCCGAGCTGGCCGGACGCCTGCAGGTTTCGCCGCGTACCTTGCGCCGGGACATCGACCGGCTGCGCGAGCTGGGTTATCCCATCGAGGCCCAGCGCGGCGTGGACGGCGGCTACCAGCTGGCGGCGGGCGCCGCCCTGCCCCCGCTGATGGTCGATGACGAGGAGGCCGTCGCCCTGGCTATCGGCCTGCAGGCGGCCGCGCAGGGCGCCGTCGAGGGCATCGCGGAGTCCTCGGTGCGCGCGCTGGCCAAGGTCGTACAGATCATGCCGGCCCGGCTGCGGCGCCGGGTCGAGGCGCTGAGCGCGATGACGGTGCCCGCGAGCTGGGGGAGCGCGGGCCAGCCGGGCGTGGATCCGGGCATCCTCACCACCGTCGCCCTCGCCTGCCGGGACAGCGAGCGGCTTCGCTTCTCCTATACCGCGGCCGACGGCCAGCACACCGGCCGGCACGTCGAACCGCACCGCCTGGTCCTGCTCGGCCGCCGCTGGTACCTGGTCGGCTACGATCTCACCCGGCACGACTGGCGCAGCTTCCGCCTCGACCGCCTCACCGCGCCACGCGGTACCGGGGCCCGATTCCGGCCCCGCCAGCTGCCCGCCACCGACGCTGCCGCCTTCGTCCGGGCCGGCATCGACAATGTCACCGCCGCATACGACGTTGAGGTTCTCGTCCTGGCTCCGGCCGCGGCCGTCCGCCAGCGGATCGGCCGGTGGGCCGCGGTCGAGGACATCGACGCCACCCGCTGCCGGGTGCGCATGACCGCCGACTCGCTGGACTGGCCCACCATGGCGCTGGGCGCGATCGGCGCGGATTTCCGCGTGGTCTCCCCGCCCGAACTGCTGGACCAGGTCCACGACTGGGGCCGACGGTTCAGCGCCAGTAGACGGCCTTGACCCAGATGGTGGCCACGGCGTCCAGCGCCCGCTCGTCATCGAACGGCACGTCCTTCTCGCCGCCTTGCCCGAGCCAGATGTAGCAGAAGTGCTCCAGCATGGCCGACAGCGCTGACGCGGTCAGAACCGGATCGACGCCGGGGCAGTAGCCATCTGACTGCGCCGCCCGGATGGTAGCGGCGATCCGGGTGATGGCCTCGCCCCGTAGCTCCAGCCACCGGTTCCGGAATCGGTCCTCGACCATGGCCGCCTGGAAGATGCCGATAAGCTCGCCGCGCCGCCTGCCGTACGTCCGCCAGAAGCCGGCCACCGCCTCGCGTAGCGCCTCCTCGTCGGGCCGGCCGGCCCGGTACGGCCGAGCGGCCAGCTGCGTGGCCTCGGCGTGGAACTCCTCCGCCAGGGCGATGAGCAGGTCGGCCTTGGTGTCGTAGTAGTTGTAGAAGGACGCTACCGACCGCCCGGCCGCCGCCGCGATGTCGCTGATCTTGGCGTTGAGGTAACCGTCGCGGGCGAACACCAGCCGCGCGGCCTGACGGAAAGCCTCATCGGTCTCCCGGCCCTTCCGCGTCGCCTTTTCCGGCCGCATGGCGGCCAAGCCGGTGCCATCCGCGGCCAGCCGCTCCTCCTCACCGCGAACCGCCGTGATGGGACGGACCGTCATGGGACCCGAACTGCCTAGACGGCTACGCCGGTCCGGTCGGCGGCGGTCTTGGGCTCGTGCCGGACGTCGCCCGGCTGGCCCATGGCCCGCCGCCAGCAGGCGAACTCGAGCAGGATGCCGTCCGGGTCCTGGAAGTAGAAGGAGCGGACGAAGACGCCCGGGTGCATGTGGATGGCCACGCCGAACTCGCTGTCGTCGTGATCGAGGATCGGGCTCACCAGCACGCCCTTGGCCTTCAGCTTGGCGCGGTACTCCAGGAAATGCTCCTCGGGCA
Source organism: Actinomycetota bacterium (assembly GCA_003168295.1). The sequence goes on along the minus strand of PMST01000475.1, from coordinate 3,667 downwards.
CGTTGAACGCGATGTGGTTCATCGAGCCGACCGCGCTGGTCCACTCGCCCCGGCCGGGCACGGTCACCGGGGCGGAGATGCCCGGGACCGGGTCGGGGGCGTCAGGGAACCAGAAGAACGCCAGCGCGTTGCCGCCGCCCATGTCGAAGAAGAAGTGCTGGCCCATGCCATCGGGCAGGTCGAGCGTCTTGATCAGGCGCATGCCGAGCACCTCGGTGTAAAACGCCACGGTCCGCTTCATGTCCGAGCAGACCAGGGCCAGATGATTGACGCCGCCGAGATCGAACTCCCCGTTCCGCCACTCCATGACATCCTCCTCGATGCAGAACCTGGCCGCAGAGTATGGCCTGCCGGCCAAATCTAAATCTAAACTCAGTTTCAGTTCAGCGCCAGAGGGGAGCGGCCGGTGACCGGGATCGTCACGGAGTTCGTCGGTCTGCCGTCACCGGCGGTCGGAAGGGCCGGCGCGGGCGGTCACCCGTGCCAGGGCCTGTACCACCGCCCGGCGGGCGTACCGCCGCGGGTGGCGTTCATCGCCACCCACTACAACGTGGACTTCTCCGAGCACTACCTGGCCAGCTTCATGGCCGAACGGGGCTTCGGGTTCCTCGGCTGGAACACCAGGTTCCGCGGCAACGAGGCGCACTTCCTGCTCGACCATGCGCTGGCCGAGATCGGCGTCGGGGTCCGCTGGCTGCGTGAGCAGGCCGGCGCCGAACGGATCGTGCTGCTAGGCAACTCCGGTGGCGGCTCGCTGATGGCGGCCTACCAATCGCAGGCCACCGAGCCCAACGTCAGGCCGGTCGCCGGGATGCGGCCGCTGCCGGCCGCGGGCGACCTGCCCGAAGGCGACCTGTATGTCGCGCTGGCCGCGCATTCGGGCCGCCCGGAGGTCCTGACGGCGTGGCTGGATCCGTCCGTGACCGACGAGCGTGATCCGCTGTCAGCCGACCCGGACCTTGACCCTTTCAACCGTCGGAACGGCCCGCCTTACCGCGCCGACTTCCAGCTCCGCTACCGGGCGGCGCAGCGCGAGCGCAACGAGCGGATCACCACCTGGGCGCTGGCGGAGCTGGATCGCCTGGCCGGCACGCGGGCCCGGGACCGGCTGTTCACCGTCTACCGCAGCTGGGCCGACCTGCGCATGATCGACCCCTCGATCGAGCCGTCGGACCGGCGGCCGAACTGGTGCTACCTCGGCGACCCGATGCGGGCCAACTACGGGGTCTTCGGCGTGGGCACGGTCAGCACGCTGCGCAGCTGGCTCTCGATGTGGAGCCTGCGCACCTCCCAGTGCACCGCGGCACCGCACCTGGCCCGGATCACGCGGCCGGCGCTCGTGGTGCACGCGACGGCGGACGCGTGCGTCTACGACAGCGACGCCCGCGCGCTGCATGATGCGCTCGCCGCGCCGGACAAGACCCTGGAATTCCTCAAGGCCGATCACTACCTGGCCGAGCCGGCCGGCGCGCGGACCCAGGCCGCCGACCTGATCGCGGCCTGGGTCACCAGCCGCAGCTAACCCGCGCCGGGGACGATGTCAAGGGATCACGATCACCGGGTAGTGATTGTGCCGTTCCAGGGCCCGCGGCACCGAGCCGAGGACGTGGTGGTATCCATGCTCGGATCGCCCGACGACGATGACCACCGAGGCGTCGGGCCCGTGCTGGTAGCACAGGTCGTCCGCCACCGCGATCAACTGGTCCGCGATCGCGCCGTCACGGCGCTGGAAGTGCCAGTGCTGCGCTGCGCCCCTCAGGTGTGGGGTCTGCAGGTGGGCGTGGACCTCCTCGGACAGCTCGCGGGTCGCATCGTCCAAGCTCTGCAGCACCTCGGCCGAGGCACGGCCGCCCACGTCGGCGCCGGCGGCGAGGGCCGAGAGGTGCGCCACGTACACGATCTCCATGCCGCCGGGCCGATCGTTCAGGAGCCGGGACGCCGCGTCGAGGGCGCGCAGCGCCGGGGCTGACCCGTCGAAGCCGACGACCGCGTACACCTGCGTGCCCGGTGGCCCGATAAGGGTACCCGCGGTCTGGTCTGGGTTGGCGGTGAGCGTAATCATGACTGGCTCCTTCACCTGATGTGCCCATGTAGAGTTGGCAAATACAACTCTAAGGCTTAGGGTTGTACTTTGCAACCTAGATGAAGGTGGAAAGTGACTCGCGAGGCTGCCCTCCAGGACCTGTACAAGGGCCTCGCCACGATGGTCCGGCGGTCCCGTGGCGTGGGCGACGACCTCCACCCCCGCTTGTCCCTGGTCGCCTACACGCTGCTGACAGAGATTTACCTCACACCGGGGATACGCGCCGCCGACCTGTGCACGCACTTCGGCCTGGACAAGTCCACCCTGTCCCGGCAACTCGAGCAGCTCATCTCGGCCGGGCTGCTGCGCCGTGAGGGAGAGCGGCCGGGGCGCCGGGGCAACACGCTCGCTCTTACCCCCGCCGGTGAGCAGCACCTGGCCACCGCGGCGCAGGCCATCCGAAGTCGCCTGGCCGAATGGCTGAGCGACTGGAAGGACCAGGACATCGCCACCTTCGCCGAGCTAGTCGCCCGGTTCAACGTGAGCAGGAACCAGGACTGACCGGCGGGACGTCTAGCGCGCGCCGGGCTGGATGGGGCCAGCCTCGTAGCCGAGCGTGACGACCTGGACCTGGTGGCGCAGGCCGAGCTTGGACAGGATCCGCCCCCGGTTAGCGCTCGAGACCGTTCCCGGTGATCGCACCGAGGGCGTCGACGATGAGGGCGACGAGCTCGTCGCGGGGCACCGATCGGATCTCCTCGAACCATCCCAGTGAGCGCCCGAGGCTGATGCCGATCAGCGCGGAGACCGCGACCTGCGCCCGCAGCTCGGGGCGGTCGACGCCCTGCGCTTTCATGTTGGCGACCGGGGGGCCGACCAGGCGCCGGGCCAGGCGGTTCAGGGCGGCGTCGCGGATCTCGGCGGAGGTGTCGGAACGGACGACTGCCTGAAGGATCGGGCCGGGGCCGCGCTGGTCGGCCCGGGTCACCACGGCGTCGGCTATCTCTGCCAGCCCCTCGTACTCGCTG
>PMST01000475.1:0-545 GCA_003168295.1 Actinomycetota bacterium | reverse complement strand
GGGCTCCCCGTCGTCGCGTCGCTCATGCTCACGGCCGATCCTCCTCCGGTCCCGCCGGTAGCGGCTCTTCGCCCGAGGCCAGGCCTGCGCCGCCCAGCTCGGCCCCCTCCTCACCGACGGTGAGTGCGCGGGGGGGCGACGGCGCCCGTCCGGGCAGCACGAAGCTGGCCACCCCAGTGGCCAGGCACAGGGCGGCCGCGATGATCAGGGCCGCCTTGAAGCCGTCCACGTCCGGCAGGGCCTGACCGTGCCGGGTGTGGGCCATCAGCACGGCGGCGCTCAGCGCGCTTCCCACCGTCAAGCCGATGCTCCGCACCACCTGGTAGAAGCCCGTAGCGCTCCCGGTCTCGCTCTGGGCCACGGCCCGGGTGATGAAACCGGGCATTGCCCCGGTGGTGAAGCCGACGCCCAGGCCGCACACGGCAACAGTGACGAATGCCTCCCACAGGGCCGAGTGTTCCAAGGCGAAGAACATCGCGCCCACCGCGAACACCACCGAGCCGAGCGGGATCATGGTCCGGGGGCCGAAGCGTCGCTCGTAGACG
>PMST01000565.1 GCA_003168295.1 Actinomycetota bacterium | reverse complement strand
GGCCGCGGCCGCCCGGGCCGGCCGGGTCTCTGCCATGGCCTCAGCCTCACACGCCCGCGCCGCCACCAGCGCCGTGTCCTGGTCCCCGATTGCGAGCGCGAGCCGCACTAGGTCCGGCATCCACTGGTGCGTCAGGGTCATCTCGGCGTCGCCCCGCGGCAGCATCGCCGCCAGGCTCGCCGCCGCCTCAGCGGTTTCTCCCCGCTGCTCAAGCGACAGCGCGTGCGCCGCGACCAGGAAGTCCCGGCCCTCCCGGTCTCTCATACTCTCGATCGGCACCGCGAGGCCCTGCCGCAGCTGCTCGCCCGCTTCGGCGCGCTGGTCCCGGCGACCGGCGATCAGCGCGGCTACGCCGTGCGTCAGCAAGGCCGACGGCCGGCCGCCGACGAAGAACAGCACCCCGAAAGCGTCGGTGGTGTCGGGGCCGAGTTCGGCGAGGGCGTCATCCCACTGGCCGAGCCAGTATCGCAGCACCGCGGCGGCCGCCCAGGTTTGGCGATCGGGGCTGTCCGTTCGCCGGGCGAATTCGCGGGCGTCCTGGAGGGCCAGCTCGGCCTGCGGCCACTGGTCGAGGTTCTGCAACGTGAAAATGCGGGCGCCGAACGCGTTCGAGACCATGCCCACGTTACCGGGATCGTCGCCCAGCGCGCGCAGCGCCCGGTCGATGTAGGCGAGCGCCCCGGCGTGGTCGCGTCTGATGGAGCAGGTCATCCACAGGTCGATGAGGGCCTGCCCCATCGCGTAGGGGTCGGCTGCCTCCTCGCCGGCGGTCAGCGCCTGCCGGGCGATCAGGTCGGCCGCGTCGAGGCCGCTGGCGCGCATCAGGCCCAGGGCCAGCAGCGTTAGCATCCGGGCTCGCCACATGACGGGCATATCTCCCGCTGCCAGGGCCTCGCGGATGATGGCGACCGAGTCAGCCGGACTGCCGGCGTTGTCCATCGTGTGCGCTAGCGCCCAGTACGCCTCGGCCCGCCGGGTGGGGTCGGTCATGACCGTCAGCGCCCAGCTGGCCTGCCTGGCGGCTTCCTGGCGGGCCCCGGCGGCGAGCTGAGCCCCCACCAGGGCGACCATGAGGGTGTCCCACGTCGCGCCGCCGACGGGCATGGCGTCCGCTTCCCGCTGCAGCAACTCAACCGCGAGCTGCGGCGCGCTGGCGCACAGCGCGGGCGCGGCCTGCAGCAGCCACTCCAGGGTCCAGCCATCGCCTCGCCGTCCCGACGCGGACAGCTGTTGCGCGACGCTGGCGGCGTCCGCGCCGGCCGTCGCGAGTTCCCTCGCCGACTCGGCGTGCAGGGCCGTCCTCAGCGCCATCGGCATGCTCTCGTACAGCGCCTTCCCGATCAGCGGATGCCGGAATATCAGATCCGTGCCCGAGCCGGCCAGGATGCCCGCTTCGATCGCCTCCTGCAGGCTCGCCGCCAGGTCGGACGCCGGCTGGCGGAGCACGACGGCCAGGTCCGAGGCCCCGAACCTGCCGCCGAACAGCACCGCTGCGCGCAGCAGCCGCGCCGTCTCGGCCGACACCGAGCTGAGCCGGCCGGTCAGCACCCCGGCCAGCGAGGCCGGAAGCTGCTGCCCGCCCCGGAGGGCCGCCCCAGCTGTGGGACTGACCTGCACGGCATGCTCGCGCACGAGGGCGTCGACCAGCTCCCGGACATACAGCGGGTTGCCGGCGGCCCGCGCCGTCAGCTGGCGAAGCGCATCCCCGGGCGGGGCCCCGACCATCGCCGTCACCAGGGAGGCCACGTCCGTCTCTGGCAGCGGCGCAAGCGTGATCACCGCGCCGCCGCGCCGGGCGAGCGCCGTGCGCACCTGCTGCACCAGCGGCCGACGCGGCGTCGGCCGGCACGTCCCGATTAGCAACAGCGGCAATTGGCGGGTCGAAATGGCCAACTGGTGCCAGAACACCAGCGACGCCTCATCCGCCCATTGCAGGTCGTCGATGACGAGCACCGCGGGAGCGGCCGCGCAGACCTCATCGACCAGCATCGCCAGGATCTCGGAGCCTGGAGCCGACGCGTCACCGCCCGCGAGCTGACGATCGCGCATCAGTTGCGCCGCGCGCGCCCGCGCCGGGTCCGGCGAACCCAACCGCACCTGCAGACATTCGAGTATCACCTGCAGCGGCACCCGCTCGGCCAGCGGATCAGCCATCCCCCAGCCGATGTCCCACTTAGGATCGCTGTCCGCAAGGGCCTCCGCCACCAGGGACGACTTTCCGATACCAGGCTCACCCTCGACCCAGACCACCGATCCGGTTCCCTGACGGAGACCCTCGATGGCAGCACCTACGGTGGCGAGTTCTCCTGCGCGGCCCACCCACCGCGGGGGCCGGCCCATCGGCCACATGGACACACTTTACCCGCGCGGCCTTCGCTAACCGGGGCCCTCCTCCTCCAGTTCCGAGGACCCGCGCGGCCTTGCTCGGGCGGGGCCGCCAGTCGGCCATCGTTGGGTGGCGCGAGGATCTTGGCGTGCCTGGGCGGGGCCGCCGCATGTGGCGGCCCCGCCCGTAGAGTGCTGACGGGTCAGCTCACGGGGAATATGATCGCCTGGCCGGTTTGGCCGTTGGCTGCGCGGGCGCCGGCCACGATCGCCGTGCCGTTGCCCGCGACGGAGACCGATTGGTCGCCGCCGCCCAGGTCATCGTCGGAGACCGGGTTGGGTTCGGCGTTCTTGGCGGTCAGCTTCCAGGTGCCGGTCTTGGTCTCGGTGGCGACGAAGACCTCGCCCGACTCGAAGGCCGAGCCCGCGGTTGCGGTGGGTGCGCCGAAGGCGATGATGGAGCCGCTGGCGGACATGCCGATGTTTGTGCCGGCTGCGAAGGCCGCCTTTGTCTTGTTCTTGGGCGGGAGCACCTCGCTAGCCTGGGTGAAGGTGCCGCCCGATTCGGTGAACACGAACGCGGCGCCATTGAGGTCGTTGATGCCGGCCTGGCCGGCGGCCACGATTTCCCCGTTGCCGGAGACCGCGACCGAGTCGCCGCCGCCGTGCAGCTGCGCCGTCTGCTTCCAGGCGCTGGCGCCGGCGGCCTTGGTGAACACGTCCGTCACGCCGTCCTGGGGTTCGCCGAACGCGATCGTGGAGCCGTTAGAGGAGATCGCGGTGTTATCCCCGAGAAAGGCGAGGGACGCCGACGCGGGCTCGGTCAGCTTCTGCGCTTTCACGTAGGTGCTGCCGGACTTGGTGAACACGAACGCTTCCCCGTTATCGTTGTTGCTGGTCGGGGAGCCCAGCACGATAGTCGAGCCATCGGTCGAGATCGCCAGCGACGTGCCGAGTTCCGCCGTTCCGGATACGGTGAGCTCTGCGATCTGGGTCCAGGTGCCGGACTTGTCGGTGAAGACGTACGCGGCGCCCTGGTCGCTGCCGCTGGTGCCCGCGGCGCCCGGGGCCGCCGCGACCAGGGTCTGGCCATTACCGGATATCGCCACCGTCTGGCCGAACTGCTCATCCGCCTGCGGGTTGCTCGGGGTTAGCTCCGCGGTCTGGGAGAACGTGGTGCCGCTCCCGGTGAAGACGTACGCGGCGCCCGAGCTGTTGTGTTCGGGTGAGCCCACGACGGTGACGCCGCCGGTGGTCGAGGTCGCGGTCGACTCTCCGAAAAGGTCGCCCGAGACGCCGTCGTTGGGAGCCAGGGTCGT
>PMST01000048.1 GCA_003168295.1 Actinomycetota bacterium | reverse complement strand
CGCCGCGGAGCAGTCCGGCCGACGGAGCGGACCTTGGCGGGCATGGTGCTCGGTCATGCTCCTAGCCTAGGCAATTTCCTTTATTGTCGATAGGACTAATAGGAAGTAATGCGGGTGCGGCTAGCTGCCCCCCTCCGCGCCCGGCTTCTCAGCTGATCATCGACCGGATCAGGGCGCCGTCCTCGACCTCGGCGGTGTATTGCTTGCCGAGCGCGCCGAACTCGAGCATGACCTCGGCGACCCGCTCGATATTCTGCGCATTCACCGGGCCGGTCGGGAATCCGGGCAGCGCCATGACGACGGTCACCAGGCTCGGCAAGTCGTCTGCCTTCGCTATGGCCGCCTGAACGACCGGAGGCCTGGTAGCGGCGATCGCCTGGCCTTCCTGGATCGCGCGCACGAAGGCGGCGGCCGTCTTCGGGTNNGTGGCCACGTACCCGTCCATGGGGAAGTTCTCCGTGGCGCCCTGGTCCATGTCGGCCAGTTCCTGATCGCCATAGTGCTGTTCGGCGATGGTGACGTAGGGCTCGGCGAGGAGCGCTGCCGCCCAGCTGCCGGTCTGGAGCTGGCCGGGCATCGCGGGGTAACCCTTCGGGTCCGTGATGAATTGCACCTGCTCAGGCGATATCCCGTTTTCCTGAAGAACCGCGCTGGTCAGCAGGGTGCCAATGCTGTTGGTCCCGTTGACCCCGATCTTCTGCCTCGCGAGGCCCGCGATCGAGGTGATGTGCGAGGCGGCCCTGACGACTAGCGCCCGCGTGCCGGGCGTGAGGGTCGATGCCTCGGCCAGGATGCGGAACCTGGCGCCGGCTGCCTGCGCCTCGNNGGCGCTGATGTCGACCTGGCCCTTGAGCTGAGCGCCGACCACCTGGCTGCTGGGGATCTGCTCGATCGTCACATGAAGCCCTTGCCTGGCGAAAAGCCCGTCGTCCTGCGCGATGTACAGGCCGGCGAGGTCAACCGCCGGCGAGGCGGCGACCGTGATGTTCTGCTGAGTGAGGGCGGAATCATCCGCCGCGCCGTTATTCGAGGAGCATCCCACTGCTAGGGCAGCGGACGCAGCGACGGCCAGCGTGATCCACCGTGACGCGCTGAATTTACAGATACGCAACTTTTTGTCCCCCCCGGGCTCGAGGGCGTGCCCTCGCGGTACACGACACCTCAGTCCTGCCAGCCGCCTTCGATTACGAGCGGTTTGCCGCAATATTAGCGATGGGTAACCGAAAAACTAGTTTTGTGACTAAAAGTCATTTTTATGGCATAAGTGAGGCCGGACGGGTGTACTTGATGGCAATGTCACTGAAATTAATTTCTGTGATCCGAGTTTCTAAAGTGACCACCCAGAGCGTTGGATCAGGCCACTGCGTTGCTGACAAGCCGGCCCCGTCCAAGGCGCGAGAGCTCCGCAACCCACGCGCACCGGTTCCCGCCATTTCTGTAACCGTGATGCAAACAAGTTATTTCCGATCGATTTAATTGACTTTGTGTTTTGCTCATGTTTGTCTTGGGCTGAACATCCACAGCGGGCACCTCCTCCCAGAGCCCGCGCTAATCCCCATCCCTCTGTGGAGCCCCCAATGTCGCAGTCGGTATCTGAAGTAACTTCGGTCCCCGTCGGCGTATCCGACATCATCGTCCAGGAGAAACATTTCCATCACTCGCTCGGGTTCTGGTCGCTCACCGCGACCTCCTTCGGCGGCATCATCGGATCGGGCTGGCTGTTCAGCGCCTTCTACGGCGCGGCCGGGGCCGGACCGGCCGTGCTCATCTCCTGGGTGATCGCGGCCGCCGCCATCGCCCTCGTCAGCCTGGTCCTCGTCGAGCTCGGCGCGTCCCGAGGTCGGCGGCAGCGTCCGCTGGCCGCTGTACGCCAACGGCCGGCTCGTCGGCACCACGTTCGGCTGGACCGTGGTCCTCGGCCTGTTCACCGACACCGAGGTGCTGGCCGTCACCCAGTACCTAAGCCATTACTGGCCCTGGCTCTATCACGGCAGCTCGCTGTCGGCGGGCGGTATCGGCGTCGCGGCCGGCCTCGAGGCGGTGCTGGTGGTGCTGAACTGGTTCGGCATCCGGCTGTTCGCCCAGGTCAACCTGGTGGTCACCTGGGTCAAGTTCATCGTGCCGGCCATCACCGTGATCGCCCTGTTCGCTTCCGGCTTCCACGGCAGCAACCTCACCAGCGCGGGCGGCTTCGCCCCCTACGGCTGTCGGGCTGGATCCCCGGCATCAAGTGGATCGCCCCGATTAGCTTCATCCTGTCGACCGAGATCGCCTACTGGTCGGGCTGGAGCAACCTGCGGATCGCGTTCCCCGTGACCCTGATCGGCGCGGTGCTCTTCTTCCTCCTCCGCGCGAACGACCAGCCGCCCGTCGGCGACGTCAAGCCCGGCTCCCGGCTCGGCGCAGTGCGGTCCTACGTCCTGCGCTCATTCCGCGCCGGGGACCGGCCGCTCGTCGACGAGGTCAAGGCGGGCGCCTGGCTCATCGCCTACCTGCTGGTGCTCGTCCTGTTCTCCGGGATCGGCAGCTACGGCGGCCAGGGCTGGATCGGGCAGCCGTGGGACTCGATCGCCGTCGCGGTGGTGTCGGTCGGCATCTACCTGTGGGCGGTCCGGCTGATGCGGGGACAGCCGATGCGGAGACAGCCGCCGCGACGGGGGATGTCCCGCCCGCCGAACCGCCGGCCGGCCCGGCCGGCGGTTCGGCCGAGCCGTGACCGGCTAGCGCGCCAGCCGCGCCCCGCCGGGCAGGGGGGCTTCCGGAACCCGGGCCGCCGCGAACGCGGTTGTCTTGCGGAGCCGGAAGCCCAGCTGCTCGTACAGCCCGATCGCGGGGTTGGTGGCCACCGCATGGAGAAACGGGATGTCGCCCCGCGCCCGGATGCCCGCGCCCACCGCCCGGATCAGCCGGGTCGCGAGCCCGTGGCCGCGCCAGGCCTCGTCGGTGCAGACCGCGCTGATCTC
>PMST01000370.1:2331-11313 GCA_003168295.1 Actinomycetota bacterium | reverse complement strand
CGGGCAGATCTAGCATCGCGGAGCAGGCCGGCAGCGCTGGGAGTAGTTGATCGTGCCCTGGGGGAAGATGATCTTGTCGGCCAGCCCGGGCCAGATGAGGATCGTCCCGCCCTCGTCCCGAAACGTGGACAGGTTGGGGTTGTTGGTCGCAATGGTGCAGGAGGCGATGGCCATGGCAGGACGACTTGAGGGAAAGGTTGCGTTCATCACCGGGGCGGCACGCGGGCAGGGGCGCTCGCACGCGGTGCGGTTCGCGGCGGAGGGCGCCGACATCATCGGCGTCGACATCTGCGCCGACATTCCCGATGTCGGCTATCCGCTGGCGACGCGCGCAGATCTTGACGATACGGTCGCCATGGTCGAGACGCTCGACCGGCGGATGGTCGCCGGGGTCGGGGACGTCCGGGACCGCGAGTCACTGCGAAAGGTGCTCGACGAGGGCCTAGCCGAACTGGGCCACCTGGACTTCGTGCTGGCTAACGCGGGCATCATGCCGACCCGCGGCGATCACGCCAATGAACTCCGCGCCTGGCACGACACGCTCGGGGTCGTGCTGACCGGCGTCATGCACACCGTCGAGCTAACCTACCCGCGCCTGATCGCCCAGGGGCACGGGGGAGCGATCGTCATCACCGGCTCGATGGCGGCGGTCGAGCCCATGATGCGGACTGAGCACGGCAAGACCCTCGGCCTGCTCGGCTACGCGGCGGCCAAGGCCGCACTCGTCAACCTGATGCGCAATTACGCGAGTATCCTGGCCGTGCACGGAATCCGGGTGAATGTTATCCAGCCGACGGGCGTCAACACGCCGATGATTAACAACCGGATGATGGAAGAGCACTGGGCGACGCAGACGGAGCAGGACGGCCTCGCTTTGGTCAACGCGCTGCCCGTGCGCGTGGTGGAACCTATCGACATCTCGAACGCGATGCTCTGGCTGTGCTCGGAAGAGGGCCGCTACATGACAGGGAGCGCGATCCGCGTCGATGCGGGCGCCAACCTGCGCTGAACGCCACCTGAAGATATATGTATCGGAGTTCCTCCTGCTCGCTCTGTAAGCACTGACAGCATCCAGGCTGCGGCGGTCGGCTGGCTTGCCGTGGATCCGGCCGTGCAGCAAGGCAACCAGGGGGTTCCGTTGACTGACACCGAAATTACGCAAACCGATGTGCTCACGCTGATGCGCACGTACGACCCGCCGCCCGAGGGCTTCGATCCGCATACCGCAGCGCCCGGGCTGCTCCGGCGGCACGGGCTCCCGCGGCGGCCTGACCCTGAGACCGAGCCTGAGCTCGCGCGGCTGTTCAAGCGCGCCTTCGTCCGGCCCGCCCGGTACGTCAAGGCGGAACTCGCGATCGACCCGGTCATGAGCCGCCGCGATCCGCTCGGCGGTCAAGATCCTGACTTCGGGCCTAGCGGCTGGGGCGGGGTCGCGGTCGTGACGTCATCGCTCGGATACTCGCCGCCCGAGCCGGCCACCACGGTATTCGCCGAGTGGGTCGTCCCGGAGATAATTCCCTGGGATCCCGCGCCTGCGGAACCGATTACCGTCGGTTTCTGGGTTGGCCTGGACGGTTTCAACAACGGTCAGGTCCTGCAGGCGGGCATCGCGGCCACGCTCACACCTGACTTCTGGCTCTTTCCCGGTCCCGCCAGCGTGAACTGGTGGGCGTGGACCGAGTGGTACACCACGCAGTACCAGGATCCGGCCGTACAAGTGACGAATTTCCCGGTCGCCACCGGCAACACCGTGTCCTTCCTGGTGTGCGCACCCGAGCCCGACCATGGCTTCGTCTCGATGCAGAACCTGGGGACCGGCCAGGTGACGAGCGTGGGTATCAACGCGCGGCCCGGCGTTACCTCAGCCGGTGCCTCCGCCGAGTGGATCATCGAGGGGATCTCCGCCGACCTGCCGGACTTCGTCCCGGTAACGTTCAGCGACTGCTCCGCCGGGACTCAGCACCACGCCTTCAATCTCACAGATGGCGTAGTCACCAATATCCAGGGCAGTGCCGGGGCGCTCACCCGGGCATCCATCGCCTCACCCACGGCGGCCGTCGTGCAATGGGAAGGCTGGTCCTGAGAGCGTCTAGGGCCTGTTGTCCTGCAGATCAATGCGCTTCCAGAGGTGTGCCGAACCAGTAGGAGAGCGCATCTCGCAGCGCGGGCGCGGCGGTGCCGGCGGGTTCGCCGGTGGCCGCGGCCCAGGCGATGTAGGCGTCCGGGCGGATCAGCAGGGCGTCGGCTGGCCGGTGACCGGTTTCTGCGGTGTGGATGTCGATGCGATGCTGCCAGTCCCGGGCGATCTCGCGGAGGTCCGGGCGGTCGGCGAGGTCGAGGAAAACCGGCCGTCCGGTGTGCATGAGTTCCGCGACGCTGGTGGTGCCCCGGCCGGTATGCAGGGTGAGGTCCGGTGCGAAGGTACCGGTCAGGGGGTGCTGGCTGGAGCTGGGGAGCGGGTAGCGGATGTCGGTGCCGGCGATGAGGGCTCCGATGCGGCGCAATGGCTGCTCGTCGGTCAGCAGTTCGCCGAAGAGGTCCCGGAGCGCCTCGGCGGCTGGGTCGTGTCCGCGCCGCAGCGCCACCTGAGCCCGGGTCTGGAGCAGCCCGCGGGCTCCGGCGAAGTGGCGTTCACCGTGATAGGTGTCCAGCAACCCGGCCGGCGCCCAGCCACCGATGGCGGCGGCCAGCTTCCAGGCGAGGTTGACCGCGTCGAGCATGCCGACGTTGAGGCCTATGCCGGTGGCGGGAAACAGGTGAGCCGCATCGCCGGCCAGCAGGATCCGCCTGTCGCGGTACCGTTCGGCCTGCCGGGCCTGAAACTGGTAGCGGGAGAGCCGGGTCGCTTCTTCCAGGGGGAGATCCGCGCCGAGCACGCGGCGGATGCTGTCCTGGAGCTCGGTCAGGGACATCGGCGCGTCATCGTCGAACTCGGCTTCGGCGGACTCGTCTTCGGTGGTCTGGACGAGCAAACCCCCGGAGGTGAGCGACCCGAACGCGAACACACCGCGGTCTGTCCGGGTGAAGCCTTGACGGATCCGGCCCAGCCCGGGAACGTCGAGGTCGCCGTCGCCCAGCTGGGTCACCGAATCGGGCACGGTGACCTGGCCCAGCCGGTTGACCTCTAGATAGGTAGTGCCGGGGAACGGGATCCTGGCCAGCTCGCGGACCCTGCTGCGCGGGCCGTCGCAGCCCACCAGGTACCGGGCGGTCGCCTGGTACCGCCCGTCCGGGCCGTGCACGCCGGCGGTCACCGTGACGTCGTTCTGGCCGACCCCGGCCACCACCTCGTGTCCGCGGCGCACCTCGGCGCCGAGTTCGCGGGCGCGTTCATCGAGCAGTCGCTCGAGTCGAACTTGCGGGAGCGACAGGGCCCGCAGCGGGGGGTCGGCCAGATGGGTGAAGTCCAGATGCATTCCGCCGAACGGGAATCTGAGAGCCGGGTGGGGGTTGGTGCTGGCCGCTTCGAACCGGTCAAGCAGGCCCCGGTAGCGCAGCAGCTGCAGGATCTGCCCGCCGAGGCCGCCGGCCTTCGGGGTCTGAAGAATCTCTGGCTGCCGCTCCAGGACCAGCGGCCGCACTCCAGCCAGGCGCAGCTCGCCGGCCAGCATCAGGCCGGCCGGCCCGGCGCCCACGATGATCACGTCGGTGTCCATTACTCGCCGCTCCCCACCCGGCCTTTCGTCATGCTCGTGCTGGTCCCAGTCGTCCCAGTCGTCCCGGTCGTCGACAACAGCATGTTTCGGTACTCCCGTTCCGCCGGTTATGGCCTCAGCCCGTGATTGTGCGGCATGACCCAAGTCTTGCCGCAAGCCCCCCGGCGCGCCATATGTTGTAAGCGGAGGGGAGCAGGCCTCCGAGCTGTACCCACCGGAGGGCAAGACCGATGAGCACTACCATCAAACACCCCGAGCTCGCAGCGACCCGGCTGGCGGGGACCGCCGCCGAGAGCGCGCTCCTCGTCGTCGGGCCGTCGCTCGGAACTGCTGTCGGGACGCTCTGGGGGCCGTGCGCGGCGCAGCTAGCCGGCTTCGAGGTGGTCGGATGGGACCTGCCTGGGCATGGGCTCAGCCGGCCTGCTACCGAAGGATTCACGGTCAAGGACCTGGCCGCGTCGGTGCGGGCCCTCGCCGACGCGGCCGCGGCCGGCCGACCCGCGTACTACGCGGGAGTATCCCTCGGTGGTGCCGTGGCGTTCGAGCTCGGCCTGGACCCCGGCCCATTCCGGGCCGTCGCGGCCGTCGCGGCTGCGTCGCGTTTCGGCGAGACGTCCTCGTGGACGGAACGCGCCGCGCTTGTCCGCAAGGCCGGCACGCAGGTTATGGTGGCCGGTTCCTCCCAGCGGTGGTTCGCCCCGGGTTTTCTGGAGCGCGACGGCGACACCGCCGGGCGGCTGCTGCAAACCCTGGCCGATACCGACGCCGAGTCCTACTCGCTGGCCTGCGAGGCTCTCGCGGAGTTCGACCGCCGCCCGGACCTTGACCGGATCACGGTTCCGTTCCTGCTCGGACCGGGCGAGCACGACGGCGTCGTGCCGCCGGCTCGCGCTCAGCAGGACGCCGACGCCATCACCGGAAGCCGGCTGCAGGTATTCGCGGGGTGCGGCCATCTGCCGCCCGCCGAGTCCCCGAGTGCGGTCGCCCAAGCACTAGCCGAATTCTTTGCCTTCTGACAGCAGACGGGACGCCCGCGGCAGCGTGGGGTCCGCCGTTCTGCGCTTAACCAGAGTCACCGGTGCGCGTTGGCAATGCTGTTCCACTCGGTAGAACCGAAACTTGTTTCCGGAACGTAAGGGAGCATGCTGGCGGCAGCCGCGACGAGGAATTGGTAGTGGAATGTTCGACCTTCGCTGGTTCGGTATGGTTCACTCCCGGCTGTCCGGGATGGCGGAGGTGGCTTACCGGCGGCTGCGTCGTGTCGTATGGCCGGTTACGCAGGCCGCGGTCGCGGCCGGCGTCGCCTGGTACATCGCGCACGACCTGCTGGGTCACTCGCAGCCGTTTTTCGCCCCGGTTTCCGCGGCGGTCTCGCTGGGCGCCAGCGGGATCATGCGTGGTCAACGCGCGCTGCAGCTGATCATGGGGGTCGCGCTGGGGATCGTCATCGGTATCGGTGTGCAGGCCGTCGCGGGGATAGGCCCGGTCGCCCTGGGGGTGGCCGTGCTGATGTCGATGTGTCTGGCCACGGTGATCGGCCGCGACTTCGTCGGGGCGGGAGCGATGTTCACCAACCAGACGGCCTCCTCGGCGGTCCTGGTCATCGCCCTGCACCACAGCGGCACCGGACCGGAGCGGTTGCTCGACGCACTGATCGGCGGCGGCGTGGCGCTCACGATGGCGGTCATCCTGTTCCCCGCCGCACCACTGCCACTGATCCGTGACGCTACCCAGGCCCTATTCGCCACGCTCGGTGAGGCGGTTGATCACCTCGGCGAGGTCCTCGCGGGCCGATCCCGCCCCGACGCAGCCTGGACGCTCTCCACCAGCCGGCACATTCATCGTCGACTGGCCACGCTTACCGACGCCCATAGTACGGCGGTGCGAATCGTCGGGCTGGCGCCGCGCCGCTGGCGTGACCGCATGCCGGTGCGACGCGCCGAGGCGCACTGGGGGGAGCTCAACCTGCTCGCAGGCACCGTGCTGAGCCTGCTACGCGTTGCTAACGCGGCGGCCCAAGCAGACGTGGCGGTGCCGAGCCCGCTACGAGAGGCAATCGGTGACCTTGCCGCCGCGCTGAACATCCTGGCGGACCGAGGACCGGACGACGTTTCTGGCTCAATTGCTGCCGCCGACCATGTCGGCGAGCTGATCGATGACCATGCGCTCAGCACCGAGAGCTACCTCGCGTTCCTCGGCTTGCTCACCCAGGCGAGCGCGGCCGACCTACGCCGGGCGGTCGACCTCGACCCAACGGCAGACAAGTGACGGGAAACAGCACCCCCTCGTGGGCCGCAAGCCATCAGGTACCTGCCCGCTGGCCTACTTTCCGGTCTCCGGCTTGCGGCCCATGTTCAGCAGCTGCTGTTCGAAGTCGGCCCATGTCTTGCTCCACTCCGTGAACGGGCCGAGGGCCTGCTCCAGCACCGCAAGCTGCTCGTCGTACACGGACAGCTGGGCCTTCAGCGCCGCTATGCTTTGTCGCTGCTCGGCGATGCTGTCGGCGATCGCGGTCATCTGCGCCGCGGAAAAGGCGCCAGGCAGCGGCATCGCGCTGGGGGTCGGCGGGGGACTCCCGCCGGATCGGCCGAGGTCCTGCAGCTTCTCGGTGGCCGCCCAAAATTGACCGATGTATTCCTGGACCAAGCCGGGAATCACACCGAATGTGCTCTGCTCTTCGTCGGCCATCGACGTCATCCTTCCGCGGAGTCCGCAAAACGCTGCCCGACGCGAACATTCCCCATCGCCCGAAGTTAATGCTTACCACGGCCGCTGGCCCGCGGCACTACCGTTCCATCCACAGGACGGAACGGTGCTGCGCCGGCCTGCCGGACTGTCATAGCGTTTCGCATCAGAAAGGTGTCACCGTGACCGAGACCCGAACGCTCACGTTTGCCGGTGCGCGCGCCGGCCGGCTGGCCGGGCGGCTGGACCTGCCGGACGGGAAGCCACGGGCCGTGGTGCTGGTCGCCCACTGCTTCAGCGGCGGTAACGCGGGTCCCGCCGCGGCCCAGATCGCGCGCAGCTTCAACGAGCAAAGCATGGCCGTGCTCAGCCTGGACTTCGCTCCCGCCGATGAAAAACCGGCCCGCTTGGGTGCCGATGACCTGGCCATGGCCGCCGCTCAGCTCCGCTCCACCATGGCCGCGCCGAGCATCCTCGTCGGCCATTCACTCGGCGGGGCCGCGGTCTTCGCGATCGCCGGCCAGGTGCCCGAGACGCGCGCCGTGGTGGCCCTGGCTACGTCGGCCGATGCCGCTCAGCTGGCCGCCCCGGACCAGATCGGCGGCCAGACACAGCAGGCACAGCAGGCACAGCACCAGCGCATCGCCGCGTTGGGCCGCCCGCTGCTGGTCATCCACGCGCCGGACGACGAGGTGGTGGGCTTCGGCGATGCCGAGGTCATCTTCGAGGCGGCGCGCCACCCCAAGTCCTTCATCAGCCTCGATGGCGCGGATCATGGGCTGACCCGCCCCGCCGATGCCGCCTTTGCGGCCGGCGTCATGGCCGCGTGGGCGGCGCGCTACCTGCCCGCCGCTGAAGGCCCGGACCGCGGCACATCGACCCCCGGACCCGCCCGCGATGATGTTGTGGTCGTGACCGAGTCCGGTGCCGGCCCGTACGGCCAGCGCATTATCGCCGGCGGCCACCAGCTGGTCGCCGACGAGCCGGCCGCCATCGGCGGCGCCGACAGCGGCCCAACCCCCTACGACCTGCTCCTAGCCGGTCTTGGCGCCTGCACCGCCATCACGGTACGCATGTACGCCGACCGCAAGGGCTGGCCGCTGCGCCAGACCACGGTACGGCTGCGCCATCGGCGCATCCACGCCACGGACTGCGCCTACTGCGAAACCAGGACCGGCCAGCTGGACCAGATCGACCGCGAGCTGCAGTTCGAGGGTGAGCTCACCGATGACCAGCGGGCCCGGCTGCTGGGCATTGCCGAACGCTGCCCGGTTCACCGCACGCTGCATTCCGAGGTGCTCGTCACCACGATCGAGGATCAGCCGGGCGGCTAAAACATCACGATTTCCGTATAACCGCGGTCCGTTCAGACAATAAAAATGCACTTTTTTATCAATTAGGTCGTATCTTTGCTTTTTTATGCCGAACGGGGCGTGGTACTTGCCCCAACCCTGGTGCACGCTCGAATTCCCAGCGTCGCCCAGGCCTCCTGCGCCCTCAACGCAGGTGCTGCCTGGTAGGAGGCAGCCTTGAAGGAAGTCCTTGACACGATCCTGGCCCCCGGCAGCCAGCCTGCTGATTTCGCGGCCCTGCCGCTGCCGGAGGCCTACCGGGCCGTCACCCTGCACCGGGACGAAGAGCACATGTTCGACGGGATCCACACCCGGGACCGGGACCCGCGCAAATCCCTGCACGTAGAAGAGGTGCCGGTCCCCGAGCTTGGCCTGGGTGAGGCGCTTGTCGCCGTGATGGCGAGCGCGGTCAACTACAACACCGTCTGGAGCTCCATCTTCTCGCCGGTTTCCTCCTTCGCCTTCCTGCGGCGTTACGGGAAGCTGTCGGGGCCCACCGCCCGGCACGACCTGCCGTATCACGTGGTCGGCTCGGACCTGGCGGGCGTGGTGCTGCGCACCGCCCCCGGGGTCACCGCGTGGAAGCCGGGCGATGAGGTCGTCGCGCACTGCCTGTCGGTCGAGCTGGAAAGCTCCGATGGCCACAACGACACGATGCTCGACCCGGAGCAGCGCATCTGGGGGTATGAGACCAATTTTGGCGGCCTGGCCGAACTGGCGCTGGTCAAGACCAACCAGCTGATGCCCAAGCCGAAGCACCTGAGCTGGGAAGAGGCCGCCACGCCGGGCCTGGTGAACTCGACCGCCTTCCGGCAGCTGGTCTCGGACAACGGCGCGGCGATGAAGCAGGGCCACAACGTCCTGATCTGGGGNNCCGGTCTGCGTCGTGTCCAGCGAGCGCAAGGCAGACCTGTGCCGGTCGATGGGCGCTGAGCTGATCATCAACCGCAGCGCCGAGGGCTACCAGTTCTGGAAGGACGAGAAAACCCAGGACCCGAAGGAGTGGAAGCGTTTCGGCGCCAGGATCCGCGAGCTCACCGGCGGTGAGGACCCCGATATCGTCTTCGAGCATCCCGGCCGGGAGACGTTCGGCGCCTCGGTGTACGTGACCCGCCGCGGTGGCACCATCGTGACCTGCGCCTCGACCTCGGGGTTCATGCACGAGTACGACAACCGCTACCTGTGGATGAGCCTCAAGCGCATCATCGGCTCGCACTTCGCCAATTACCGCGAGGCGTGGCAGGCCAACCGCCTGATCGCCAAGGGCATGATCCACCCGACCATGTCGG
>PMST01000370.1:0-2233 GCA_003168295.1 Actinomycetota bacterium | reverse complement strand
GAGCGTCCCTGGCTGATGCGGACCTATGCCGGGCATTCGTCCGCGAAGGAGTCCAACGCGCTGTACCGCCGGAACCTGGCCAAGGGGCAGACCGGGCTGTCGGTGGCGTTCGACCTGCCCACCCAGATGGGGTACGACGCGGACCATGTGCTGGCCCGCGGTGAGGTCGGCCGGGTCGGCGTCCCGGTCGGGCACCTGGGCGACATGCGGGCCCTGTTCGACGGCATCCCGCTGGAGCGGACGAACACCTCGATGACGATCAACGCCACGGCCATGTGGCTGCTGGCGCTGTACCAGGTCGCCGCCGAGGAGCAGGGCGCCGACATCGCCAGGCTGACCGGCACCACGCAGAACGACATCATCAAGGAGTACCTGTCTCGCGGCACGTACGTTTTCCCGCCGGGCCCGTCGGTGCGCCTGACCACCGACGTGATCGCCTACACGGTGGCCCGGATGCCCAAGTGGAACCCGGTCAACGTCTGCAGTTACCACCTGCAGGAGGCCGGGGCCACCCCGGTGCAGGAGATCGCGTACGCGCTGTGCACCGCGATGACCGTGCTGGACGCCGTGCGCGACGGCGGGCAGGTCCCTGCGGAGCGGATGGGCGAGGTCGTCGGGCGGATGTCCTTCTTCGTCAACGCGGGCGTCCGTTTCGTCGAGGAGATGTGCAAGGTACGGGCGTTCACCTGGCTGTGGGACACGATCGCCCGGGAGCGGTACCAGGTCACCGACGCCGCCCGCCGCCGGTTCCGCTACGGCGTGCAGGTCAACTCGCTCGGCCTGACCGAGGCGCAGCCGGAGAACAACGTCCAGCGGATCGTCCTGGAGATGCTGGCGGTCACCTTGTCCCGCGGCGCCCGGGCGCGGGCTGTGCAGCTGCCGGCCTGGAACGAGGCGCTGGGCCTGCCGCGGCCGGCGGATCAGCAGTGGGGCCTGCGCATCCAGCAGGTGCTCGCGTACGAGTCGGACCTGCTGGAGTACGGTGACCTGTTCGATGGTTCCCCCGTGGTGGCGGCCAAGACCGCGGAGCTGGTGGCCGGCGCCGAGGCGGAGATGGCCGTGGTGGCGGAGCTGGGCGGGATGGTGGCGGCGGTGGAGTCCGGGTACCTCAAGTCCCAGCTCGTCGCCTCGCACGCGGCCCGGCGCGCTCGCATCGAGTCCGGCGAGGAGAAGGTCGTGGGGGTCAACTGCTTCCAGGCCACCGAGCCCAGCCCGCTCACCGCGGACACCGACGCGGCCGTCTACCATGTGGATCCGGCCTACGAGCTGGCGGTACTGGCCGACCTGNNGTCAACCTGATGGACGCGACCCTGGCCTGCGCCCGGGCCGGGGCGACCACCGGCGAGTGGGCCTTCGCGCTGCGGGAGGTGTTCGGTGAGTACCGGGCCCCCACCGGTATCGGCGGCGCCCCGGTGGCGGCCGCCGGACCGGGTGGGGAGCTGGCCGCGGTCCGCGAGGCGGCGCACGCCACCGCCGCGGAGATCGGGGCGGGCAGGCTGCGTCTGCTGCTGGGCAAGCCTGGCCTGGACGGGCACTCCAACGGTATCGAGCAGATCGCGGTCCGGGCCCGCGACGCCGGGTTCGAGGTGATCTACCAGGGCATCCGGCTCACCCCCGCGCAGATCGTGGCCGCCGCGGTGGCCGAGGACGTGCACTGCGTGGGGCTGTCGATCCTGTCCGGCGGGCACGCCGAGCTGGTGCCCGACGTGCTCCGCCGCTTGCGTGCCGCCGGCGCGGGAGACATCCCGGTGGTGGTCGGCGGGATCATCCCCCCGGCCGACGCCGCCAGCCTGCGCTCCCAGGGAGTGGCTGCCGTCTTCACCCCGGCCGACTTCGGCATCACCGCCATCATCGGCCGTATCGTCGAGGTGATACGGCAGGCTCACAAGCTCAAACCGCGGCCGGCCCAGACGGCCAGTGCCGCGACAATCGAAGGGTAATAGCAACTGAGATGACTTCCGCAACGACCACGCCCGCCGTCGCGGCCGGCCGGCTGCGCCCGCGCCGTTCCTGCCTGGCCGTGCCGGGCAGCAGCCCCCGGTTCCTGGAGAAGGCTCAGGGGCTGCCCGCGGATCAGGTGTTCCTGGACCTGGAGGATGCCTGCGCGCCGCTGGTCAAGGAGAGCGCCCGGGGTGCCATCGTCGACGCGCTGAACACCGGTGACTGGGGCGGCAAGATCCGCGTGGTGCGGGTGAACGACTGGACCACCCGCTGGACCTACCGGGACGTGATC